>JANMSR010000405.1:0-5617 GCA_031389565.1 Burkholderiales bacterium | reverse complement strand
CCGCAGGTGCTGAACACGCTGCAGGCCCTGGTCGAAGGCGAGAAGGTGACCCAGATCGTCGAGGGCGGACGGCGCTTCGCGCTGGTCGTCAAGCTGCCCGAGTCGGCACGTTCAGTCGATGGCCTGGCGCAAATCCTGATCGAGACGCCCACGGGTCGCATCCCGCTATCCAAGCTCGCGAGCATCGAGGACAGCGACGGCCCGAACCAGATCAGCCGCGACGACGGCCGCCGGCGCATCGTGCTGTCGGCCAATGCGCAGGGCCGGGCGTTGTCGGACATCGTCGTCGACATCCGTCGCGTGGTTGCCGAGACCAAGATGCCCGAGGGCTATTTCGTCACCCTGGGTGGCCAGTTCCAGGCCCAGGAAGAAGCCTCGCGGCTGGTCGGCCTGCTGTCGATCGTGTCGGCGGTGCTGATGTTCGTGGTGCTCTTCAGCCGCTACAAGAGCAGCGTGCTGGCGCTGCTGATCATGGCCAACATTCCGCTGGCGCTGGTGGGCGCCGTGTTCGGGCTGTGGCTGTCGGGTCAGCCGCTGTCGGTGGCGGCGCTGGTGGGCTTCATCACGCTGGCCGGCATCTCGGTGCGCAACGGCATCTTGAAGGTCAGCCACTACATCAACCTGATGCGCTTCGAGGGCGAATCCTTCGACCACAAGATGATCGTGCGCGGCTCGCTCGAGCGCCTCTCCCCGGTGCTGATGACGGCGCTGGTGACGGCCTTCGCGCTGGCGCCGCTGTTGTTCGAGGCCGAGCGGCCCGGCACCGAGATCCTGCATCCGGTGGCGGTGGTGATCTTCTCGGGCCTGATCAGCTCGACCCTGCTCGACACCTTCCTCACGCCGGCGATGTTCTGGCTCTTCGGCCGCAAGCACGCCGAACGCCTGCTCGACGACAAGAACGCCGAGGCGTTCTGACCCTGCCTGCGTATCGCATCACTCCAAGCAAAAGCATTTTTCTTTCACTGAACCGGAGCGCCGAATGTTGAAGAGGAGACAGTGGGTCCAAATCGCCGGCGTGACCGCGGTGGCTGGTGTCGGCGGCGCGGCCTGGATGACCTACGGCTCGCGCCGTTCGCAAGGGCTGGCTGGCGGACCGTTTCGCCACTACGCGTTCGATCCGGTGGCGCTCGAGAACTTCCGGCACAAGCTCTTCATCCCCGGCGCCAGCGGGCCGTTGGGCGTGCTCGATGTCGTCGGGCCGCTCAAACTCCGCGCCGTGGCGGCGAGCTTCCCGCTGCTGCCCGGCCGCGAATCGCCGTTCCTGCTGTACCAGACCGAACACGCCGGCCAGGCCTACCAGAACCCGATCCTGCGCATCGAGAGCGGAGCGCGCCTGTCGCTCAGTCTGGACAACGCACTGGCCGAGCCGACCATCATTCACTGGCACGGCCTGCACGCGCCCGCGGCCATGGACGGGCATCCGTCCACGGCCATCCCGCCCGGTGGCCGCTTCGACTATGACTTCACGGTGCGCGACCGTGGCGGCACCTACTGGTATCACACCCATGCCCACGAGTTGACCGCCAAGCAGGCCTACAACGGCCTGGCGAGCTTCTTCCTGGTCGACGACGACGATCAGCGCAGGCTGGCCCAGGCACTCGACCTGAAGCTGGGCGTGACGGACCTGCCGCTGCTGATCCAGGACAAGCAGTTCGACGCGCAAGGCAAGCTGGCGTACCGGCCGAACACGCATGAATCCATGATGGGCTGGCTGGGCGACATCGTGCTCGGCAACCTGACGCCCAACGCGGTGCAGACCGTCAGCCCGCGCACCTACCGCCTGCGCCTGCTCAATGGCTCCAACGCGCGCATCTACCGGCTGGCCTTCGTCAAGGGCGACACGGCGCTGGATTTCACCGTCATCGGCACCGACGGCGGCCTGATCGAGCGGCCCGAAACGGTGACCGAGGCTTTCCTCGCGCCGGGTGAGCGCCTGGACGTGCTGTTCGACGCCGGCCAGGTGCCGCCCGGCAGCGATGTCTTCCTCAAGAGCTTGGCCTTCGACCCGATGGAAAACGAAGGGCCTGGCAACAACATGTCGGGCGCGATGCCGGGCATGGGCGGCATGGGCGGGAAGGACCACGACATGGGCCAGATGATGGCCGGCATGGGCACGTCACGGCTGGCGCTGGGCGCGGCGTTCAATCTGCTGAAGCTGTCGGTGACGGCCGGCGACCGCGTCACAGCCAAGTTGCCAACCACGCTGTCCAAAGTCACCCCGATCCGCACCGAGGGCGCTGCCGAGCGAAAGATCGACCTGTCGATGCAGATGATGCGTTTCCTCATCAACGGGCGCAGCTTTCGCATGGACGAGATCGCGTTCAATGTGAAGCGCGGCGCGGTGGAAGTCTGGAGCATCAGCAACCCGGCACTGGGCATGCCGCACCCGATGCACCTGCATGGTTTTTCGTTCCAGGTGCTCGAACGCCTGAACAGCCCGCCGCAGTGGTCAGCCGCGGCGCGTTTCGGCAAGGGCCGGGTGGTGACCGATCTCGGCTGGAAGGACACCGCACTCGTCTGGCCCGGCGAGACGCTGCGCATCGCGATCGACTTCGCTCACGACTTCCCCGGCGACCAGACCTATGTCTTCCATTGCCACAACCTCGAACACGCCGACGCCGGCATGATGATCAACTTTCGCGTGCAGGCGTGAAGGCCGATCGACCCTCCCCCACTGAAAGGAAACCCCATGAAACTCAACACCTTGCTGGCGGCTGCCGCCCTGTCCTGCGCCGGCGGCGCCTTTGCGGCTGACGGGCACAGCCACGACGCGAAACCCCTGCACGGCGGCATCGTGACCGAAGCCAGCGACATCGAGTTCGAGCTGTTGGCCAAGGCGGACAGCGTCACGGTCTACGTGCGCGACCACGGCAAGCCGGCCAGCACCCAAGGCGCCAGCGGCAAGCTCACCGTGCTGACAGGCGCGGAGAAGGCCGAGGCCACGCTCACGCCCGCCGGCGACAACAAACTCGAAGCCAAGGGGAGTTTCAAGGTCGGCCCCGGCACCAAGTTCGTCGCCACCGTGAACCTGCAGGGCAAGAAGCCGGTGAACGTGCGCTTTGCCGTGAAATGAGGCGCGAACGGTAGCGCTCGAGATCCGCCCTTTCATGCCGGCGTCTGGGCGCACGCGCTGCCAACGATCGTCAGGCGCAGCAGGAACGCGAAGCCTGGACCGGCGGGCAAGGCACCGAGCCGAACGAACAGAAGACGCAGCAGTCACCGGCATGCGGCCGCAGCAGCGCGAGGCAGCTTTCGCACTCGTAGAAGAACTGGCAGGCATCGATGGGCATGGTTTCCTGCTTTGTGTGACCGCAGGCGGGGCAGGTGAGGATGGATGTCAGAACCGGGCTGGGCATCAGTCACTTCCGAACGGCGGAAGGGAATCCGGCATGGGTCGTCGCTCGGGTCAACGCACCGACGCTGGCTTTGTCGGCATCGAATGCGACGGTGGCGGTCTTCTTCGCGAAGTCGATTCGCACCTCGGCGACACCGGGCACCTGTTCGAGCGACTTCCTGACCGTGATCGGGCACACCGCGCAGCTCATGTTCTGGACTTCGAGCACGGCAGTCCGCGGGTTGGCCGACCAGGCCGGGAGTGAAGCACATGCTGCGAGGGCAAGCGCAGTCATTCGGATCGTTGATCGCATCAGCGTGTCCTTTCAGTAGAAAAGCGGTGCCATCGATGGCACGGCCAGGAGGGTCGAGACGGCCAGCGCAGTGAACCAGAACAGCCATCGCCTGCGCCGAAGCGCAAGCGGGTCGGCGCACGGCGTACCCGCCTCACACGCGCGGGGCATGAGATACAGGCGCCGGAACGCCATCGCCATGAACACGGCGGTCAGCACGATGAAAACCGGACGGATCGGCTCGAGGGCGGACAGATTGCCGATCCAGGCGCCGCCGATGCCGAGTGCGAGCAACGCCAGCGGGCCGACGCAGCAGACCGACGCGCCGACGGCCGCCAGCACGCCGCCCATGAACGAGAGCTTGATGTCAGGCCAAGCCATGCCGAACCTGCGAACCATTTGCCATTGCGGCAGTCTAGAGTCCGTACCGTGGTACGGAGTCAAGGGGTCACGCCGTGAATGCTCAGTTGTCGATAGGACAGCTTGCCACCCAAGCTGGTGTCAACGTGGAGACGATCCGCTACTACCAGAGGCGCAGCTTGCTGATGGAGCCAGCCAAGCCGATCAGCGGACACCGTGTGTATTCAGCCGATCTGGTGCGACGCATCCGCTTCATCAAGCGCGCCCAGGGCCTGGGATTCAGCCTGGACGAGGTTTCTGCCCTGCTCGGCCTGGATGATGGCCAGGCGTGCGCGCGAACCCGTGAACTGGCTGCATGCAAGCTACAGGACATCGAACGCAAGCTGATGAATCTCGCAGCGATGAAGGCGACGCTGTCCAGCCTCGTGCGTCAATGCGAAGCGCCGATCGGCGCGCCATCGTGCCCGATCATCAAAGCACTGGCCGCCGACTGATCGCCCTGCGTCTATGCAGCCTGGATCGGCAGGACCTTCGCCGAGGATGGGGGTGCCGACTCCGCCCCTTGACTGTGCGCGTTACCTGGGGTTCGTTGCACTGCCCCTGTAGCCGATTCAATAACACAACATACACAAGGAACCGATGCAAGTCTCACTTCAATCCGACCCGAACACCGACGGCAGCCACCTCATGACCGAACACCTGACGGCGGTCGTCAAGGAGGCGCTGGGGCGCTTCGGCGAACGGATCACGCGGGTGGAGGCCCACCTGTCGGATGTGAACAGCCAAGCCAGGTCGAGTGCCGACGGTATCCATTGCACGCTGGAGGCCAGGCTGGTCGGCCTGGACGCCGTCGTCGTGAAGGACCATGCCGGCAACGCCCATCAGGCCATCGAAGGCGCGGTGCGCAAACTCAAGCGCGCGGTCGGTACGGCGCTTGCGAAGCATGATCCTCGCAGCCATCGAGTGCAGCCTGACGAGCCCGCCGCTGATCCCACGGCGGACTTGCAGGGCTGATCCCGCGCGCAAGCTCGCAATGGACATAGGCCTGTTCGGTACGTAAGCTGTAGTGGAGGTAACGTATCCGCTCGCGTACCTGGTCCAGCAAACGGGTTGATTGAAGCGGCGGCAATTGACAGGAATCAGTGCTGCGTAACATGGCATCCACACACTGTAATTGCATCCAGCATAGTCGCTCGCAACCCAGAGTGCAAGCGGCCTTGCCGAGTTCCCGCTCTACCGGGCTACGCGGCACCGCGCCATGCTACGCAGCAGAAACGCGGCGCGAACCGCCGTGCCTTCGTCCAGCTTCGGCTGGGCGTCAGATAAACGCTATTCGTTAGCCCTCAAGAACACACGACCAGGGAGCGACCATATGGTTGAGAAGATCGGGCACATAAAGAACCCCCTCACAGTCATTGCGATATTTGCTGCACTTGCCGAGGTGAGTGGGACGGTCGTACTTCCATTCTTGGATAAGGAGACGCAGCACGTTGAATCGCCCCGGCATTCGTGGAGGCTATTTGGTTTAAGTCAGGCCGCCACCGTGGTGACTTGACTGGCGAGTTGCCGGTAATAGTTTGCCTCAGCTTCTGCAGGAGGGATGTAGCCGATGGGCTCGAGCAGGCGATGGT
>JANMSR010000154.1:0-4463 GCA_031389565.1 Burkholderiales bacterium | reverse complement strand
CCACCCCCATGGATGAGTTGCGCCACTCGCTCGCCCTCGCGTTGGCCATGCTCGAGCGCGAAGGGATCATCGACTTCAACGGCCATTTCAGCGCCCGCCTGCCCGACGGGCGCGGCCTGCTGATCAACGCCGCCGATTCGGTGCGCAGCCGCATCAGCCAGGCCGACTTCATCGCGATCGACTTCGACGGGCGCGCACTCGTGGGCGAACGCACGCCACCGATGGAGTTCCACCTGCACGCGCAGGTCTACCTCGTGCGGCCCGACGTGCACGCTGTCGTGCACACCCATCCGTGCTGGTCCACCGTGCTCAGTACCAGCGGCCACGGCTGGCAGCCGGTGACGATGCAGGCCGCGGTGCTCGGCCCGGTGCGCACCTTCGACAAGACCGCGTCGATCAACTCCGCCGCGCTCGGCGCCGCGGTGGCGCAGTTTCTCGGCCCGGCCAAGGCCGCGCTGATGTTTCGCCACGGCGCGGTCAGCGTCGCCGCCACGGTGCTCGACGCCTTCGTGCAGGCCGTCTATCTCGAAGAGAACGCGCACCGTCAGTACCTGGCCTTGCAGATCGGCGTGCCGCAAGCGCTGAGCGAGGCCGAATGCGCCACGATCGGCCGCAATTTGTCGCGGCCGGTGCTGCTGCAAAAGGTGTGGGACTACCACGTCGCGAAACACTTTCCGCACGGCTTGTGATGGCGAATCCCTGAAACCGGAGCCACGATGAGCATCGAAACCCTGAGCGCGAGCCTCGTCTCGTCGCTGGCACTGGTCGGCCTGATGGGCTTTCGCCACGGCTTCGATGCTGACCACCTCGCGGTTGTCGACGGCATGACGCGCGCGCGCCAGTTGCATCGCTCGTACTGGTCGGCGCGGCTCGTGGGGCTGCAGTTCGCGCTCGGCCACAGCGCCACGATCCTGGTCGCATCGCTGCTGCTGTTCGGCCAGAGCGCGGCGCTGCCGGCCTGGCTCGACGGCCTGGGGATGGTCATCTCGACCGGCTTCCTGCTGATCATCGCGGCCGCGAATTTCGGCCATGCGTTGAGCCCGGCGACCAACGCGGTGCGACCGCTCGGCCCGGTGTCGGCCGCGCTGTTCCGCTTGACCGGCCAGCACCTGCACCCGGCCCTGGTGGGTATGGCCTTCGCGATGTCGTTCGACTCACTGGCCCAGGCGGTGTTCTTCGCCAGCCGCGGCAGCGAGTTCAGCGGCATCGGTGCGGTGGTGTTGCTGGCGCTGGTGTTCGGCATCGGCATGACCCTGGCCGACGCCACCAACGGCCTGCTGCTGAGTTGGTTTGCCAACCGCAGCGACCGCCTCGCGCGCCGCGCCAGCCGCTTGTCCAGTGGCTTCATCGCCCTGATCGCACTGCTGACCGCGGGCGCGGGCCTGCTGCGCCAGCAGCAAGTCGGCTTCGCGCAGGCCTGGGAGCACGCGGGCGTGTGGGTCGGCGTCGGCATCGTCGTGCTGACCTCGCTGGTGTATGCACTGCGTATCGCGTTGCAGCGCTGGCGGCCGGCGCTGACCGGCGGCCATGGCTGACGAGCCCGCCGCCGAACGGCCCGCGCCGCGCTCAGCGACCGAGCTGTTCGTCACCTACGCCGTGATCTCGATGCAGAGCTTCGGCGGTGCGCTGGCGATCGTCGAGCGGACCATCGTGCGCCGCAAGCGCTGGCTCGACGCCAAGGAGTTCGTCGGCGTGTACGCCATCAGCCAGGTGCTGCCGGGCCCGACCGGCATCTCGCTGTGCGTGCTGCTCGGCGACCGCTTCTTCGGCCTGCGCGGCGCGGCGGCGTCGCTGGCCGGCTTCCTGCTGCTGCCTGCCGTGGGTGTGATCGGCATCGCGGCGCTGTTCCAGCAGTTCCAGCACGTGCCCTGGGTGCAGGGCGCGCTTCACGGCATGGGCGCGGCCAGTGTCGGGCTGATCGTGCATACCGCCCTGCACATGTCGCGCACGCTGCGCGGCCAGCGCATCGGCATCGCGGTGGCGGTGCTCGCATTCATGGCCGTCAGCTTCGGCCGGCTGCCGGTGGGCACGGTGGTGCTGACACTCGGTGTGGCCTCGGTGGCGCTGGCGTGGCGGGCCTTGGCGAAATGAACACGGACGAACTGCTCGCGCTGTTCGCGCATTATCTTTCGCTGTCGGTGTTTGCCACCGGCGGCGCGATGGCCCTGGCCTCCGACATGCACCGCTATGTCGTCGACGAGCACGCGTACATCACGCACACCCAGTTCGTCAATTCGATCGCACTGGCGCAGGCCGCACCGGGCCCGAACATCCTCTTCGTCACCGTGATGGGCTGGCAGATTGCCGGCCTGCCCGGCGCGCTGGCCACCACGCTCGGGTTGTCGCTGCCGGCCCTGGTGTTCCCGGTGATCGTTTCGCGCCTGGGCCGGCTGGCGCAGTTCGGGCGTTTGCTGAAAGCGCTGCAACGCGGCCTCGGGCCGGTGGCGATCGGGCTGATGGCTTCGACCTGCTTCCTGCTCGTGGGCCAGGCGCCCGGGGTGTGGAAGGGCGCTGCGATCATTGCGCTGTCGACCCTGCTGCTGGCGACCACGCGCGTGCCGCCGGCGCTGCTGATCTTCGCCGCTGGCATCATCGGCGCGTTCGTGACCTGGTGACTTGCACTTCTTCAAGGAGAGACCATGAAGCAGTCTTCGCTGACTCTGAGTTTTGCACTGGCGCTGACGGCGCTGCCGAGTCTGGGGCAGACTGCGGCCGACGAGGTCGAGCGCGGCCGCCTGCTCTACATGACCAACGGCTGCTATAGCTGCCACGGCACGGTGGGGCAGGGGGGCGAGCGCAGCGGCGCACCGCGCCTGGCGCCCGAGCCCCATCCGTTCGAGGCTTTCAGCGCCATGGTGCGCAAGCCGCGCGAAGCGATGCCGCGCTACGACGCCAAGTTCGTCAGCGAGGAGCAACTGCAGTCGATCCACCGTTACCTGACGTCGATTGCACAGGGGCCGGCGGCCAAGGACATCCCGCAATTGCAGGCCGTGCTGCGTTGAGAGCCGCGCCTTAAGCCGGCAAGCCTTGCTCCAGCAGTTGCGCCACCAGCGCATTGATGCCGCCTTCGTGCGCGCCGGCACGGTCCTGCAAGCGCTTGAGCAAGGCGGCCGGCAGCTTGCAGGCAAACGGCACCAGGCCGGCCGCAGCGTCGCGGGTGCGGCGCTCGCGCTTGTCCAGCGCCGCTGCGGCGCCCTGGGCGAAGCGGTCGGGCACGCCGGCGGCCTTCATGTTGCCGGCGATCTTCTTCGCCATGTTCTTCTCGAGGTCGGTTTTTTTCATGCTCATGGCAGGGTTCGCGTTTGGTGGCTGGGGCCCTGATTGTCATGGTCATGCGCGGTCGATTCATCGGCACCCGGCTTGCCGGGGAGATTGTTTTACGAAGCCTCAATATCCTAAAATAGCGCCCACCGCTAATTTAGGTTCTCGCCACCGATGAAGCGTTCGCTGCAAGGTCATTACCTCAAGCTTGCCACCGTGGGCGAAGCGTTCAAGGCCTTCGTCCCGGCGCCCTTGCCGCCGCGCCCGGCCATCGACTGGACGCCTGCGCTGCGGAGTCGTTTCGATGCGGCGCTGGTGGCGCTCGGCCGGCTCGACGCGGTGACCGACCATCTGCCGAACGCGGCGCTGCTGCTCTACAGCTTCGTGCGCAAGGAGGCGGTGCTGTCGTCGATGATCGAGGGCACGCAGTCCTCGCTCGCGGACCTGATGTTGTTCGAACTCGACGAGCAGCCGGGCGTGCCGGTGGAGGATGCGCGCGAGGTCAGCCGCTACGTGGCGGCACTGGAACATGGCCTGAAGCGGCTGCGCGGGGGTTTTCCGTTGTCGCTGCGCCTGATGCGCGAGGTGCACAAGGTGCTGATGGGCGACAAAGGCCGCGGCGCCAAGCTCACGCCGGGTGAGTTTCGCCGCAGCCAGGTCTGGATCGGTGGCACGCGGCCGGGCAATGCGGTGTTCGTGCCGCCGCCGGCCAACCAGATCGATGAATGCCTGAAGCACTTCGAGCGCTTCCTGCACGACCTGCCCGAGCCGACGCCGCCTCTCGTGAAGGCCGCCCTGGCGCATGTGCAATTCGAGACCATCCACCCGTTCCTTGACGGCAACGGGCGGGTCGGCCGCCTGCTGATCACGCTGCAACTCGCCGCCGACGGTCTGCTGCGCGAACCGCTGCTGTTCCTGAGTCTGCATTTCAAGACGCATCGGCCAACCTACTACGAGCTGCTGAACGCCGTGCGCCTGTCGGGCGATTGGGAAACCTGGCTCGAGTTCTTTGCCGATGCCGTGGTGGCGAGCGCCACGCAGGCCGCTACGTCGGCCAAGCGGCTGCTGGAACTGGCCTCGGCCGATGGCCAGCGGATCATTGGCCTGGGCCGTGCCGCGGCTTCGGCGCTGGCGATCCACCACGCATTGCAACGCCAGCCGATCGCCACCGCTGCGTCGCTCACCGCGGCCACCGGGCTCAC
>JANMSR010000399.1:0-3787 GCA_031389565.1 Burkholderiales bacterium | reverse complement strand
ACGATAACGTCCGCACGAGGGTCCGCTCGCGCTATCTGGAGGCCATCGAGCCGTGGCGTGATGGTCAGGGTTACCGGCTGCCGGGTGAGTTCGTTGTCACTGCCGGCATGGCGTCGGACGGTCTCGCGACGGTTGAGCCGGTGGGCAGCCCCTGATCAGAAATCAACCTGTATGGCCGTGCTGGCGCAGCCCGCCGATGTTCGGCAGCTACGGCGGACGCCCAGACCTACGAAGTCCGCGCCGACGGCCAGTTGCTGACCTGCGAGCCGGCAGCGGTGCTGCCGATGGCGCCGCGCTACTTCCTGTTTTGAGGCCCGGCTTTTCAGGTCGCTGATACGACGGCCGGCACGCCCGCCTTTGTCATGGCAAGCCTCAGGGCTTCGTCCAACGTGGCCAGAGGCAGGCCGCGGCGCAAGGCCAGTTCGAGATAGGCGGCATCGTAGGCACTGAGGCCAAAGCGGGCCGCCAGCTCGTCCAGTGCGGCAATGGCCACGGGCTCGCGATCGACCTTGATGCGCAGCGCGCTGGCGGCAGCGGCCAGCTCACGGCGCTTGTCGGCCGTGATGCGTTTGCGGCGCTGCGCGCTCAGCAGCAGGTTGCCCACCTCCAGCAGCCACAGCGCCGGCACCCACACGTCGTGCGTGGCGGTGGCCTGCAAGGCCGCTTCGGTGCTGGCGGTGGCTTCATTGGGCAGGAACCACGCGGCGCTGATCGACGCATCGACGACAAAGGCGCCGGCACGAGCCGCCACGTTCAGCGCCGCCCATCGCGAACCAGGTCGCGGCTGTTCAGCCGGCCCAGGCTCACGCCCTGGCGGCTGGCGCGCAGGCCCGCCACAGCATCGAGGGCGCGTTGCCCGGCATCGACAGGTGCAGCGGGGACGAGGCGAGCCACCACCTTGCCGCGGCGCGTGATGGCAATTTCTTCGCCCGCCTGCACTCGGTTGATGAGTTCGGACAGGCGGTTCTTGGCTTCGAACAGGGCAACGTCGTTCATGGCTGGGGCCCGGGCGGGTGGTGCACGGAGTTTAGCGCAATGATGGCTAGCTAGCTATATTGGTTTCTTCGTTGGTCGGTTCGCGCTCGACACGGTCGGGTTAAGCTTCAGGCCCAGCTCGCGCATCAGCGCGGCGTCGCGCCGCACATGCTCGAACACGGGTCGATCAGCAGCGCCTCGCCGCTGCCGGCGTCGCCCAGCAGGTACGAGTCGGTCGACGAGGTCGGGTCGAACAACTGTCGGAAGATGAGCATGGGCCGTGCCCCTCTGGCTGCGACATGGGGTCGAAGGCGGTATTTTCAGGCGCCCGCAGCGGGGGCGTCGTGGTCAGGGTGATCGGCGAGCCGGGCGCGGCGGGCATCAGCGCCCTGGGCCGGCTGCAGGCGGGACTACCGGTGCCGACTGTGCTGGCGCAGCCAGCGCGCGAAGGTGGCCTCGTCCATCTGTCCGGCGGCCATGGCGAGCATGGTCAGTACGCAGTCGACATCGCTGGCCATCAACTCGAGTCCGTTGAGCTCGAGAAAGAGCTCCACTGCGACGAAGGCCGTGCGCTTGTTGCCGTCGATGAACGGATGATTGCGAGCAATGCCGAAGCCGTAGGCCGCGGCGAGGTCAGCCGCATCCGGCCGCGACAACGCCGATTCGAACAGCCCGTCGTCACGCGTGCCCGGTGCACCGCCGTGTTCGGCAAGCTGCTCTTCATGCACCGCGCGCAATACATCGAGGTCGAGCCAGACCCATTTGCGACGCGTCACTTCGCCAGCTCGCGCAGCACGTTGCGGCGCTTCTTCATCACGCTGCGCGCGGCTGTCATTTGCGCTTCGAACTCGGCGCTGTACGGCGTCAGCATCACGCCATTGGCTGCATCCGTGAGATACAGGGTGTCGCCCTTCCCGAGCTTCAGCCGCGCCAGCACCTCCTTGGGCAGGATCACGCCGACGGAGTTGCCGATCTGGGTCAGTTTCAAGGCGGTCATACGGCGTTCCTTGTTATAACGGATGTAATACTAACCGCTGAAACCCGCCGGGAGCAAGCTACGGCGCACGCTTCGGCGCCGTCTGCAGCAGCTCAAAGGCTGCGGTCAACGCCAGGCCCGCCAGCATGTGGGCCAGGGTCTTCGAGAGGTGCTCTCCTGTTCTTGGGTAGGGAACGCGCACCGCAGCAGACGCGGGCGCTGCTTGGCAATGTCACACTGGCACCATGCTGATGGTCAACAAACTCATCGCCCAGGGCCGCGGCCTGGCGGCAGCGCTCGTCAAGCGCGCCGCCAGCATCGAACGCGATTGGGATCTGCGCCAGAAAAGCCGCTTCGATGCCACCGACTCCGCGGGCCGCGCTCTCGGCGTGTTCCTGCCGCGCGGCAGCGTGGTGCGCGGTGGCGATGTATTGGTGGCCGAAGACGGCTCGCTGATCCGCATGATCGCCGCGCCGCAGCCGGTGCTGCGCGTCACGGCGTGCACTGAACACGGCACGCCGCTGGACCTGCCGCGCGCGGCCTACCACCTCGGCAACCGGCATGTCGCGCTCGAAGTCCAGGCCGGGCATTTGCAGATCGAACCCGACCCGGTGCTGGCCGAGATGCTGCGCGCGATGCACCTGATCGTGGTGGAAGTGCAGGCGCCGTTCGAACCCGAGGGCGGCGCCTATGCCCACGACGGCCATGCCGGTCGCGCGCAGGCGCACGACCACGACCACGACCACGATCACCACGGCCACGACCATCGATGAGTCTCGCGCCCGCGTCTTTGCTGCGACTGCTGTGGCTGGCCTCGCCCGCCTTGCCGGTGGGCGGCTTCAGCTACTCGGAGGGGCTGGAGGCGGCCATCGAATCGGGCACGGTGCATGACGAGGCCAGCGCGTCATCGTGGCTGCTCGACCAGTTGCACCTGGCGCTCGGCCGCAGCGAGCTGCCGCTGCTGGCGCAGGCCATCTGCGCCTGGTCGACACACGACACCGGGCGCGTGGCCGCGCTCAACGGCTGGGCACTGGCGACCCGCGAGTCGAGCGAGTTGCGGCGGCAGAGCGAGCAAATGGGCCGCTCGATGCATGACTGGCTGCGCCAGCGTGCGCCCGATGACGCGCGCCTGGACACCCTGGCGCAACTGGTGCCCGCCCCCGCGTGGCCGATCGCCTTCGCGCTGGCCGCAGCACAAAGCGGCGCCGCCGCCCGCGACGCACTGCTCGCCTTCGGATTCAGTTGGGGCGAGAACATGGTGCAGGCCGCGTTGAAGGCCATGTCGCTCGGTCAGGCCGCCGGTCAGCGCATCCTCGGCGCGCTGGCGGCCGCGTTGCCGGCGGTCGTCGATGCCGCGCTCGCGCTGCCCGATCACGAGCGCCAGGCCTTCACGCCGATGCTCGCGATCCTGTCGTCGCAACACGAAACCCAATACTCGAGGCTGTTCCGCTCATGACTTCACCCTTGCACGCCATCCCCAACCGCAGCAAGAAACTGCCACCGCTGCGCGTGGGCGTCGGCGGCCCGGTCGGCTCGGGCAAGACCACCCTGGTGGAAAAACTGTGCAAGGCGATGCGCGCGAAGTGGGATCTGGTCGTCGTCACCAACGACATCTACACCAAGGAAGACCAGCGCCTGCTCACCGTGGCCGGCGCACTGGAGCCCGAACGCATCATGGGCGTCGAGACCGGCGGCTGCCCGCACACCGCGATCCGCGAAGACGCCAGCATCAACCTCGAAGCCGTCGACCGGATGCTGGATAAATTCCCCGACGCCGACATCGTCTTCATCGAATCCGGTGGCGACAACCTGGCCGCCACCTTCAGCCCCGAGCTG
>JANMSR010000376.1:0-1719 GCA_031389565.1 Burkholderiales bacterium | reverse complement strand
CTGTTGCCCTTGTCGGGGCCGAGCTTCTTGCCGATGGCCTTGGTCAGCACCCGCACCGCCGGCGCGATCTGGTACTGCTCGTAGTATTCACGCAGGAAATTGATCACTTCCCAGTGGTTCTCGGAGAGCTCACAGTCGTCGACACGCGCCATTTCCTTGGCGATGTCTTCGGTCCAGTCGCTGCGGTTGGCGAGATAGCCCTCCTCGTCGGTTTCGATGGTCTGGCCGTTCAGTTCGATGGGCATGTGTTGGTTTCCTTCCAGGTTAAAGCCAGGATTGCACGGCAGTGTGTTCGGCCACGAGATCAACGAACCCCGCGTAGTCCACCAGGTGAATGCCGTCCATCACCCGGGATTGCAGGCCCCGCGCTTCGACATCGGGCCCGAGCGCGTAGATCGGCACGCTCTTCAGGGCCTCCTGCACTTGCTTCGAGACGGCCGTGTCCCTCGCCGCCGCGTAGACGCCGTCCTCGATCAACAGCACCGCGCTGCCCTGCCGGGCATGCTGCAGGCAGGCTTGCAGAGTGCCGTTGTCGAAGGGCGATTTGTTGACCGTATGCAGCATGGTCTTGGCCATCAGAAACTCAGGACCACGTCCTGGCCTTCCATGATCTCGGCCATGCGCTCTGTGCTCACCACCTGGACAGGCACCACCAGGTCGGCGGCGCTAAGGCCGCGCGCCTGCAGCGCTTCTTCTTCGACGTAGAGCTTGGTGACGTCGTAGTCTTCCAGCGCGCCGAAGATGGGCGAAAAATTCTTCACTTCCAGAGCCTTGGTGTTCTGGCCCTTGACCAGCTGGTAGACGCCGTCACCGAGGAACGCGAGGCTTACGTCCTGCTCGAAGGCGGCGCCGATCAGCACCACTTCAAGGGATTCGAGCGCGTAGATGGTGCCATAGGGCGCCTTGCGGTT
This sequence comes from Burkholderiales bacterium, assembly GCA_031389565.1. Lineage (GTDB taxonomy): Bacteria > Pseudomonadota > Gammaproteobacteria > Burkholderiales > Burkholderiaceae_C > CADEEN01. Next base: position 808 of record JANMSR010000376.1, on the reverse strand, counting down.
CACATACAGGAACTTCTTGGCGATGCCGCCGGCGTTTTCTTCACTCATCGCGGTTCCCGTGTCAGGCGCCGAACACGACCAGGCGGTCGGCCTGGATGCCCGCATCGACGAGCTGGCCCAGCCCCGAAATGCGAAACCCCGGCGCGATGTTGTCGGCATCCTTGCCATTGCGCTTGGCCTCGCTCTTGTCCATCAGGCCGCGGCGCTGCGCGGCGGCGATGCATACCACGAGATCCAGCTTGTGCGCCTCGGCCAGCTCGCTCCAGCGTTTGACGATGTTGCGGTCATCCTGCGGCGGCACGGTGAGGCGCGTGCCGTTGTTCACGCCGTCGTGATAGAAAAACACGCGATAGACTTCGTGCCCTCTGGCGAGCGCGGCCTTGACGAACTGGTACGCAGTGTCCGAGGCCTGGTGGGTGTAGGGCCCTTCATTGACGAGAACACCGAATTTCATGCGCTCTGCCGTTCAGAATCGGATATGCGCCGAGGCGTTGAGGCTGTTGCGCGCCCCGCGCCAGTTGTCGATGTGGAACTTGGTGAACGGCAGCCCGGTCAGTTCGAAGAACCGCGGCCAGCCGATGCGCTCCACCCAGTCGCCGACGCGTTCCCAGTCGCGCGCATCCTTCTTGTAGGTGTAGAGGATGTTCTTCACCACCGCGGCGACTTCGGGCCAGCGCGGCGGATTGTTGGGCAGGCCGGCCGCCACCAGCTTCTGGAACATCGGCTTGGAGCGGGCGTTGGAATTCTTCCCGCCCACCCAGATGGCGAGCTTGGAGTGCTCCGGATCGTTGATCTGCATCGGCGGGCA
>JANMSR010000346.1:0-4222 GCA_031389565.1 Burkholderiales bacterium | reverse complement strand
ACCGGCCACCTGCACGGCTACAAGATCGACCAGGCCAAGAGCATGATCGAGATGTGCATGGCGCTCGGCAGCCCGCTGCTGCTGGCCTGCTCGTCGACCTCGCAGCACGCCAGCGGCGACCTCGACGCCGTGGCGCGCGACTTGCGCAAGCTGGCCATGCTCGCGCTGCCGCACCGCATCAAGGTGGTCTACGAGGGCCTGTCGTGGGGCCGGCATATCAACGAGTACACGGCGGCCTGGGCGGCGGTCGAGCGCGCCGATTGCCCCAACCTGGGCCTGTGCATCGACTCGTACCATGTATTCGCCACCGCCACGCCGCTCGAACCGCTCGACGATATCGACCCCGAAAAAATCTTCTTCGTGCAACTCGCCGATTTCATGTGGAGCCAGGTGCGCACGCCCGAAGAGCGCAAGGACGTCGCACGCACTTTCCGCGTCTTTCCCGGCGAAGGCGTGCACAACGCGCAGATGGCCGAACTGGTGCGCAAGCTCGACCGCCTGGGCTACCGCGGCGACTACAGCTTCGAGGTCTTCAACGACGACTACCAGCAACTGCCGCTGCCCACCGTGGCCGCGCGCGCGCGCCGCGCCGCCGTCTGGCTGGCCGAAGACATCCTGTGTCGCTCGACGCCGCTGCCGGGGCGAATGCAATTGCGGACATAGCGCGCGCGTTGTCGACGCAACGTGCGTGCCACCTTGCATCCGCGCGCGATCGAGTGATCGATGCCAGCGTCGCTCCGCCGCCGGTCTCAGCCGCCACCCGCGGCCAACGCCTCGCGTACCGCACCCAGTTGCCGCCGCGACACCGCCAACCACTCCCCCACCGGCGCCACCTGCACCGCCCAGCCGATCTCGTTGCCACTGGATTCGTCGTCGTGCTCGGCCATGCGCCGGCGTTCCAGCAGGCGCACCGCGTCGCGCGCGACCAGGGCATTGCGGTGCACGCGCAGGAAGCGCTCGCCCAAACGCTGCTCGAGCTCGGTCAGCGAGTCGTCGAGCACCCAGGTGTGGCCGACGGTGCGCAGTGTCACGTACTTCAGCTCGGCCTTCAGGTACAGCACTTCGGCCAGCGGGATGCGCGCGACACGGCCACGCTCGCTGACCACCAGCACCGGCTCCTGGCCTGCCGTGCCGCCGCCCTCGCGTGCCGGCACCCGGCGCGCGGCGCGCTCGAGCGCGGCGGCCAGGCGCTCGCGCTTCACGGGCTTGGTCAGGTAGTCGGCGGCGTCGAGGTCGAAGGCGGCCAGTGCGTGCTCGGTGTGCGCGGTGACGAAGACCAGCGCCGGCGGTCGCACCAGCCGCTGCAGTTCGGCCGCCAGCGCGGTGCCGGTTTGACCCGGCATCTGGATGTCGAGCAACACGACATCGGTTTCGTATTCGGCCAGCCACTGGCGTGCCTGCTGCGCGTTCGCGCATTGGCCGACCACGGTGCAGCGCGGCTGCTGGCAATCGGTGACCAGGCTGGCCAGGCGCGATCGCGCCAGCGCTTCGTCGTCGACGATCAGCACGCGCAAGGCAGGCATGGGGTGGGTCATGGCTTGTCCGCTAACGGCACGACGATGCGCACCCGGTAGCGACCCTCGCCCTGCTGCACCTCGAACTGCGCGTCCAGGTCGTGCAGCAGCCGCAGCCGCTCGCGCACGTTGGACTGGGCCAGGCCGTGGCCGGGGCGCGAAGCGGCGCCGCTCAGGCTGTTGTCGATCGTGATCTCGGCGCGGCCCATCGAGATGCGCGTGCGCACGCGCACCTGGCCGCCCGACTCGGCTGGCTCGATGCCGTGGCGCACCGCGTTCTCCAGCAGCGGTTGCAGCACCAGTGGCGGCAGCCGCGCGGCATTGGCGCCGGCGTCGAGCTGCCAGTCCAGCCGCAAGCGGTCGCCGAAGCGCAACTGCTCGATCGCCAGGTAACGCCGCGCCAGTTCGAGCTCGCTGCCCAGGGTCACCGAACCGCTGCCGCCGGTGTCGTCGGCCAGCGCCACGCGGAACAACTCGGCCAGGTCTTCGAGCACGCCCTCGGCGCCCACCGGGTCGGTGCGCACCAGCGACACCGCGGTGTTGAGCGTGTTGAACAGGAAGTGCGGGCGGATGCGCGATTGCAGTTCGGCCAGCCGCGCGCGGGCATCGGCCGGCGTGCGCCGGCCCTCGCGCCATTGCAGCCAGAGCGCCATCGCCAAGGCCAGTGCGGCGCCGATCAGCGGCAGCGCCAACAGGCGCAGTGGCCGCGGCTCGATCAACTGCAGCCAGAACATCGGCACGCAGGCCAGCGGTGCGAGCACGGCGCCGAGCAGCATCAAGGCCGCGCAGCGGTGCAGCGGTGCCAGCCGCACCAGCGGTGCGCGCAGCACGCACACCAGGGCCAGCCAGGTCACAGTGCCTGTGAGCGCCGAGGTCACCGCCGGGCCGAGCGTGGCCAGCGCCTGTTCGGCCGTGTCGGCCCCGACCAGCACGGCGAGCAACACCGCACCGTTGACGGCCAGCAGTGTGCGCAGCGCCAGCGCGCCACGGCAGACATCGAAGGCGGCGCCGCCGGCCGCGAGGTCGGGGCCATCGAGCGATGAGGGCCGCGTCGAAGCGGACCACAGGCTGGCACTCTCGATGGTGCTCAGCGCGGCGGGGGCGGTGTCGGGCAGGCTCGGCATGCGGGGGTGAGCGCGTCGATAGAATCGATTCCACCCATGCGACGGCCTGGGCGGCTGCCGGCATTGTGTCCCAGCCTCTGTCACTTCGGACACCGCCTGCGCGGTGGCGGCCTCATGTCATCCAACCCCCTGGACCACAAGTCCGAAGCCTGGTCGGCGCTGTTCTCCGAGCCGATGAGCGAGCTGGTGCAGCGCTACACCGCCAGCGTCGGCTTCGACCGCCGCCTGGCCGCCGCCGACATCGCCGGCAGCCTGGCGCATGCCGAGATGCTGACCGCGCAGGGCGTGATTTCGGCCGACGACCACGCGTCGATTCAGCGCGGCATGGCGCAAATCAAGGCCGACATCGACGCCGGACGATTCGACTGGAAGCTCGAACTCGAAGACGTGCACCTCAACATCGAGGCCCGGCTGACGCAACTGGTGGGCGACGCCGGCAAGCGCCTGCACACCGGGCGTTCGCGCAACGACCAGGTGGCCACCGATGTGCGGCTGTGGCTGCGCGGCGAGATCGACCGCCTGGCACCCTTGCTGGCCGGCATGCAGCGTGCGCTGGTCGCGGCCGCCGAGCCGCACACCGAGACCATCCTGCCCGGCTACACCCACCTGCAGGTGGCGCAGCCGGTGAGCTTTGCGCACCACCTGCTGGCCTACGTGGAGATGTTCGCGCGCGACGCCGAACGGCTGGCCGATGTCAGGAAGCGCGTCAATCGTCTGCCCCTGGGCGCCGCGGCGCTGGCCGGCACCAGCTACCCGCTGGACCGTGAACGCGTGGCCAGAACGCTGGGCTTCGACAGCGTCTGCGCCAACAGCCTGGACGCCGTGAGCGACCGCGACTTCGCCCTCGAGTTCGCGGCCTGGGCCGCGATCACGATGATGCACGTGTCGCGCCTGAGTGAGGAGATCGTGCTCTGGATGAACCAGAACTTCGGCTTCATCGACCTCGCCGATCGCTACTGCACCGGCAGCTCGATCATGCCGCAGAAGCGCAACCCCGATGTGGCCGAACTCGCGCGCGGCAAGACCGGCCGCGTCTATGGCCACCTGATGGGCCTGCTGACCCTGATGAAGGGCCAGCCGCTGACCTACAACAAGGACAACCAGGAAGACAAGGAGCCCCTGTTCGACACCGTCGACACCCTGGCCGCCACGCTGCGCATCATGGCCGAGATGGTCGCCGGCATCGTGGTCAAGCCCGAGGCGATGGCCCTTGCCGCGAAGAAGGGCTACGCCACCGCGACCGACCTCGCGGATTACCTGACGAAAAAGGGCCTGCCGTTCCGCGACGCGCACGAGGTCGTGGCCCACGCGGTGAAGTTCGGTCTGGCGCGCGGCATGGACCTGGCCGACCTGCCGCTCGAGACCTTGAAGACCTTCAACGCTGCGATCGAAGATGACGTGTATGCCGTGTTGTCGCTGCGCGGCTCGCTCGACGCACGCCACGTGCAAGGCGGCACGGCGCCCGAGCGGGTGCGCGAGCAGATTGCGGCGCACAAAGCGCGGCTGGCCTGATCGGCGGCGGCGGTGTACGAGTCCAAGCGCCAACGCCCGCTGCCGCGTGCGCATTTCGCGCGCCGGCTCGGC
>JANMSR010000327.1:0-1879 GCA_031389565.1 Burkholderiales bacterium | reverse complement strand
GGCGGGGGCAGTCTCGCGCCGCTACGAAACCATCCTGACGCAGGAGCGCCTCGACCACTGGCTCGGGAGGCTGCGCGCCGCGCCGCTGGTGGCGCTGGACACCGAAACCAACTCGCTCGACGCGATGACCGCGCGCATCGTCGGCATCTCGTTTGCAGTCACTCCCGGCGAAGCGGCCTATGTGCCGCTGGCGCACAACTATGGCGATGCGCCCGAGCAACTGCCGATCGACGCCGTGCTGGCGCAATTCAAGCCCTGGCTCGAAGACGAGGCCGCGGCCAAGGTCGGCCAGCACATCAAGTACGACACCCATGTGCTGGCCAACCACGGCATCACCGTGCGCGGCTACCGTCACGACACCCTGCTGCAAAGCTACGTCTTCGAAGCGCACCTGCCGCACAGCTTGGAGAGACTCGCCGAGCGGCATCTCGGCCGCAAGGGCCTGTCCTACGAAGACCTGTGCGGCAAGGGCGTGAACCAGATCGCGTTCGCCCAGGTCGAGGTCACCAAGGCGGCCGAGTATTCGGGCGAAGACAGCGAGATGACGCTGGCCGTGCACGAGACCCTCTGGCCGCAGCTCGAGGCCGAGCCGGGCCTGCGTTTCGTTTACGAGGCGATCGAGATGCCGACCAGCCTGCTGCTGACCCGCATCGAACGCCATGGCGTGCTGATCGACGCGGGCCTGTTGGCCAAGCAGAGCCGCGAGTTGGGCGAGCGCATGGTGGCGCTCGAACACGAGGCCTACGGTCTGGCCGGCCAGCCCTTCAACCTCGGCAGCCCGAAGCAGATCGGCGACATCCTGTTCACCAAGCTCGGCCTGCCGGTAAGGAAGAAGACCGCCAGCGGTGCGCCCTCGACCGACGAAGAGGTGCTGGCCGAGTTGGCCGCCGACTACCCGCTGCCGGCCAAGATTCTGGAACACCGCAGCTTCGCCAAATTGAAGGGCACCTACACCGACAAGCTGCCGCTGATGGTCAATGCCCAAACCGGCCGCGTGCACACCAGCTATGCGCAGGCCGTGGCGGTGACGGGGCGGCTGGCGTCAAACGATCCCAACTTGCAGAACATTCCGATTCGCACGCCAGAAGGCCGGCGCGTTCGCGAGGCCTTCATCGCGCCGCCGGGCCACGTGATCGCCAGCGCCGACTACTCGCAGATCGAACTGCGCATCATGGCCCACATCTCCGGCGACGAAGGCCTGACGCGGGCCTTCGCGCAGGGCCTGGATGTGCACCGCGCGACCGCCAGCGAGGTCTTCAACGTGCCGCTGACCGAGGTCTCGAGCGAGCAGCGCCGCTACGCCAAGACCATCAACTTCGGTCTGATCTACGGCATGGGCGCGTTCGGCCTGTCGCAGTCGCTCGGCATCGAGCAGAAGGCGGCCAAGGACTACATCGAGCGCTACTTCGCGCGCTTTGCCGGCGTCAAGCGCTACATGGACCAGACCCGGGCCAGCGCCGCCGAGCGCGGCTATGTCGAGACCTTCTTCGGCCGCAGGATTTACCTGCCCGAGATCAAGGGCGGCAGCAGCCCGCGCCGTGCCGGCGCCGAGCGCCAGGCGATCAACGCGCCGATGCAGGGCACGGCGGCCGACCTGATCAAGCTGGCGATGATTGCGGTGCAGGCGGCGATCGACGAACAACAGCGCGCCACGCGCATCGTGATGCAGGTCCACGACGAACTGGTGTTCGAGGTGCCCGAGGCCGAGATCGATTGGGTCCGGTCCGCGGTGCCCGAACTCATGGCCGGCGTGGCGCAGTTCAACGTGCCCCTGCTGGCCGAAGTCGGCGTCGGTGCGAACTGGGACCAGGCGCATTGAGCGCACAAGCCTGTCGAGCTGGGAGAGTCACATGATCTACACGCCGCTGTCACGTTGGGG
>JANMSR010000304.1:0-5103 GCA_031389565.1 Burkholderiales bacterium | reverse complement strand
CGCCCGCATTCGACAAGCCTCTGGCCGCCCTGTTGAGCGACGCCGTGAAGCACGGCGACTTCGAATTCAAGGCCGGGCGCTGCCTGTACCTGCACCGTCCGGCAGGCGTTCACGCGGCGCGGCTGGCGTTCGTGGCGGCGGCCGATGGCTCGGCCAAGGCCTTCAAGGCCGCACTGGCGGCGGGGCTGACCCAGCTCAAAGCGCTGGGCGTGGCCGAACTCGCGGTGGCCAGCGCCGGTGGCGAGGCCTTGACGGCGGCGCATGCCGAGGCCTTGGTGGTGGCGGCCAGCGACGCGGTGTACATCTACCGCCACACCAAACCCAGTGCACCGGCGGCGCCCAAGCTGGCCCGCGTGTCGCTGCTGTCGGCCAAGGCGCAGGCCAGTGCGCTGGCCAAAGGCTTGCGCCTGGGGCAGGCCGTGGCGGCCGGCGTGGGCTTGGCGCGCGAGTGCGCCAACCGGCCGGCCAACCACGCGACGCCGAGCCATCTGGCCAGCGAGGCGAAGAAGCTCGGCAAGCAATTCGGTTTCAAGGTCGAGGTCTTCGACCGCAAGCAGATCGGGAAGATCGGCATGGGCTCCTTCCTGGCCGTTGCGCAGGGCTCGGACGAGCCGCCGCGCTTCATCGTCATGCACTACAACGGTGTGCACGGCGTAGCCAAGGGCAAGGCGCCGCTGGTGCTGATCGGCAAGGGCATCACCTTCGACACCGGTGGCATTTCGCTCAAGCCGGGGGCCGAGATGGACGAGATGAAATTCGACATGGGCGGCGCGGCCAGCGTGCTCGGCACCATGCGCGCCATCGGTGAGCTGCAACCCAAGGTCAATGTCGTGGCCCTGATCCCGACCTGCGAAAACATGCCCAGCGGCCGCGCGGTGAAGCCGGGCGACGTGGTCAGGAGCCTGTCGGGCCAGACCATCGAGATCCTCAACACCGATGCCGAAGGCCGCCTGATCCTGTGCGATGCGCTGACCTACGCCGAGCGCTTCAAGCCCGCGGCGGTGGTCGATATCGCCACGCTGACGGGCGCCTGCGTGATCGCACTCGGCCACCACAACTCGGGCCTGTTCTCGAGCGACGATGCCCTGGCCAGCGAACTGCTCGCCGCCAGCCGCAGCGCGCTCGACCCGGCCTGGCGCATGCCGCTGGACGACGAGTACGACGAGGGCCTGAAGAGCCACTTCGCCGACATGGCCAACATCGCCGGTCGTGCCGGCGGCGCGATCACCGCGGCCAAGTTCCTGCAGCGCTACACCGCCAAGTACCCGTGGGCGCACCTGGACATCGCCGGCACCGCATGGAAGAGCGGCGTTCCAAAGGGCGCCACCGGCCGCCCGGTGCCGCTCTTGACGCACTTCGTGCTCGCCCGGGCGGACTGATTCGGCGGCGACGCGCGATGAAAGTGGATTTTCACTCAGGCGTTGCCGACAAGCTGGGCGCGGCGTGCCGGTTCCTGCGCAAGGCGCAGGCCGCCGGCGCCACGGTGGTGGTCTGCGGCGACCCGGCCACGCTCGACCGCCTCGACGCGGCCCTGTGGACCTTCGACCCCTTGTCGTTCGTCGCCCATGCGCGCGTCAAAGGCGCTGCGGTGCCGCCAGCGCTCGCACGCACGCCGACCTGGCTGGTGGACGACCCGGCCGCGGTGGCGGCACGCGAGTTGCTGCTCAACCTCGGCCCCGGCATGGCCCCAGGCTGGGAGCGGTTCGAGCGGGTGGTCGAAATCGTCTCGGTCGCCGCCGACGATGCCGGTGCAGGCCGCCAGCGCTGGCGGCTGTACGGCGCGCAGCCGGGCATCGAGCTGGTCCACCACCCGCGTGGAGCCGGTGCATGACGCCCCAACGCGGCGCGCCGCCGACACTGACCGAAGTGATCGAGCTCGATGCCGACGCGCTGCCGGTTGCCGAGGGGCCGGCAAGCTTGCCGCCCGAGTCGATGCCGATGGAGTCCCCCGCGGCGGCGATCGACACCGGTGCGGCCCTGACGACGCAGGTGCTCGAAGCGCTGCGCCCGCGCATCGACGCCCTGCTCGAAGCGCGGGTGCGCGAAGTCCTCGCGCCGCAGTTGTCGCGGCTGGCTGACGATGCGCTGCAATGCGTGCGCCGCGAGCTGGCCAGCGCGGTCCGGGCGCTGGTGGCCCAGGCGGTTGACGAAGTGCTGGCGCGACGCAGCAAGCCCTGAGCGGTCATCCCAACGCCGCGCCGCGGCGTTGTGCCCCTGTCGGCGGCGGGGCGGCCCCTGCCTCGGCAGACACTTTGCTGGCGCTCCGCAGATACCCGATGCGGTCGCGTGGCGCTTTTGGAGTATGGTCTCGGCCGTTGAGAAAACCCTCTCCAATCGCCTCTCAACATCCCCAACCGGAGGTTAATTTCATGCGAATCAAGATGATCCCGATCGTCGCTGCCGCGGCTGCTTTCATGGCCGGCACGGCCTATGCCCAAGACATGGTGGTCAAGATCGGCCATGTCGCCCCAACCAGCGGCGCGATCGCGCACCTGGGCAAGGACAACGAGAATGGCGCCCGCATGGCCATCGACGACCTCAACGCCAAGGGCGTGACGATCGGCGGCAAGAAGGCCAAGTTCACGCTGCTCGCCGAAGACGACGCCGGTGATCCGAAGCAAGGCACGGCGGCTGCACAGAAGCTGGTCGACGCCAAGGTCAATGGCGTGGTCGGCCACCTGAATTCGGGCACCTCGATCCCGGCGTCCAAGATTTACAGTGATGCCGGCATCCCGCAGATCAGCCCCTCGGCCACCAACCCCAAGTTCACCCGCAACGGCTACAAGACCACCTTCCGCGTGGTGGCTGACGACGTGCACCTGGGCGGCACGCTGGGCAAGTACGCCGTTAAGCAGTTGAAGGGCAAGAGCATTGCCGTCATCGATGACCGCACGGCCTATGGCCAGGGCGTTGCCGACGAGTTCGAGAAGGGCGTCAAGGGCGCCGGCGGCAAAACCGTCGCACGCGAGTTCACCAACGACAAGGCCACCGACTTCACCGCCATCCTGACCTCCATCAAGGCCAAGAAGCCCGACGTGGTCTTCTTCGGCGGCATGGACGCCGTAGCCGGCCCGATGATGCGCCAGATGAAGCAACTCGGCATCAGCGCCAAGTTCATGGGCGGCGACGGCATCTGCTCGGGCGAACTGCCCAAGCTGGCCGCCGGCACCATGGGCGACGGCCAGGTCGTGTGCGCCGAGGCCGGTGGCGTCGAGGGCACGGCCAAGAAGTCGATGGACGACTTCCGCGCTGCCTTCAAGAAGAAGTACAACGCCGACGTGCAGATTTATGCGCCGTACGTTTATGACGCCACGATGGTGATGGTCGCAGCGATGGTCAAGGCCGGCTCGGCCGATCCCGCCAAGTACCTGCCGGTGCTGGCCAAGACCGAAGGTTACAAGGGCGTGACCGGCACCATCGCCTTCGATGGCAAGGGTGACATCAAGAACGGTGCGCTGACCCTGTTCACCTACAAGGGTGGCAACCGCGAGCAGATCGCCGTGGTGCGCTGACCCATCGGTCCTCGCTGACCTCGAAAACGCCCGCTTGCGCGGGCGTTTTTCCGTGCGCGGTTGGTTACCGCAATCCCGATTCACCAAAAAAGACACACCCAATCGCGCGCCCTCAAGCGGGGCAATGCGAGTTTCACCGCTGGCCGCAATCATTCGCTCGCCACTTCTTCGGGAGCTTTCGATGTCGACCACTGCACTGATGAACCCAGACGCCACCGATGGCGCTTCGCTGATCCGCACCAACGACGCCGCACCACCGGTGCAGATTCCGCCCGGCCATATCGGCCCGGTGGTGCTGCCCGGCACCGGCCGCATGGTGTGGTGGACCGGCCGCGTGGCCATCGGTCTGCGCCACCAGCCCACCCGCAACTTCGGTCCGATCACGCAATCGGCATTGTGGGTTCAGGGCCTGATGCTCAACCGTGGCCGCAGCGGCCTGGCTGGCGCATGACGTACTTTCGCTGGGTGTTTTGCCCGCGGCCATCAAGTCACTGATCCTGCACCTGCACCTGCGCGTGCAGCGTTACTTCGATCGCCGCATTCACACCGGCTGGCGCGCGTTCACGCCGTTGATGTTGTATGGGGCAATGGCGTCTCGTTGAGAGCCACTTGAGCCGGCGCTACGTTCTTGTGAGGAGCAACTGCCCGGCCCTCTGGAGCCTGCCCTTGAGGCTCCTGGCGATCAGACCGAGGACACCGGGGAGCTCGATCTCCATCGTCACTGCGGCGTCGAGAACGTCAACAACGCCAGCGACGGTCTGCCCCAGGCCCGCGACGCTGAACATCAGCCGGTCGCCTGCCCATCGTTCGCTGCAAGTGCCGCCGATGCCGGGCAACTGGCCGATAAGGCTGGCGAAGCCGGTTTCGATGCGGCGGCGCGCCTCGGCGCGACCGAGCTGGTGCGGGATGCTGACGGTGATACGTGTTGCCATGTGCCTAAGGGTGGCGCGAAGTGGAGCGTCGTGCAAGCGGCTTGCCAACGCGAATTAGCGGGGCTTCCTTGCTTGGGGAGTACGCAATGTCGCGGCTGCGGCCACGCGAGTCTCCATGGACCGATTACCGCTCGACATCGCTTTGCTGTGTGCGCAGAGCATGTCGGTTAACGCCGGCCGTGCGGGCTACCCCCTACATGCCGTTGCTGTCGCAGCCGAGTTCGGACTGCTCGGACTCGCTCGTCGAGCGGGCACAGGCGTGCCCTGGCCGTCTCAAGCGACGTCTCGACCCGCAGAATCAGCGTTTGCTTTGCAGCGGTTGCGGTCGCAGACGGCCGCGCCCTGAACTCACGGTCTCTGCCCCATTGCGGTCATCCAGGGCCCATAGGCATCTCGACATCGACGACCGGTTCCAAGGTCCTGCAGACGTAGAGCGGCGCGGCCGAGGCGCGATCGTGACGAAGGCCGATCGAACGTCCGCTACCACGTGACTGGGGGAGTCCGAATTCGACTGCGGCGCGCTAACGTGCACACCGAAGGAGGACTGTCGTGTGCTCGCTGCGCCGCCGATGGATTGCGCTGGTCACTGTGGGCCTGCTGGTTGTTACCGCCCCTGCGCTCTCTGCCCCTGACCAGCCCAGTCCCGGCGCAACCGGCCG
>JANMSR010000296.1:0-1995 GCA_031389565.1 Burkholderiales bacterium | reverse complement strand
TGCGGCATCTTGGCCAGATCGGCCACCACCGGGTTGCCGATGATGTCCTTGCCCAGGCCCATGGTCAGCGTCGATGCCGCATCGTTGTAGACCTGCTCGACGCCGCGCCCACCGGTCGCCAGGAGAGCGTGACGCCTGAATCGCTGGAGATGACCAGCCGGCTGATCGAGAAGAAGCTCAAGGACTTCGGCGTCGAGGTGCGCGTGGTCGCGGCCTCACCGGGCCCGGTGATCACCCGCTACGAGATCGAGCCGGCCACCGGCGTGAAGGGCGCGCAGGTCGTGGGCCTGGCCAAGGATCTGGCACGCTCGCTCAGCCTGGTCAGCATCCGCGTGGTCGAGATCATCCCCGGCAAGACGACGATGGCGCTCGAGCTGCCCAACGCCAAGCGCCAGATGATCCGCCTGGCCGAAATCCTCGGCTCGCAGGTCTACAACGATGCCGCGTCGCATTTGACGATGGGCCTGGGCAAGGACATCGTCGGCTTGCCGGTGGTGGCCGACCTGGCCAAGATGCCGCACTGCCTGGTGGCCGGCACCACGGGCGCGGGCAAGAGCGTAGGCATCAACGCGATGATCCTGTCGGTGCTGTACAAGGCCGAAGCGCGCGATGTGCGGCTGATCCTGATCGACCCGAAGATGCTCGAGATGAGCGTCTACGAAGGCATCCCGCACCTGCTGTGCCCCGTGGTCACCGACATGAAGCAGGCCGCCAACGCGCTCAACTGGTGCGTCGGCGAGATGGAGCGCCGCTACAAGCTGATGAGCAAGCTCGGCGTGCGCCAGCTCTCGGGCTACAACAAGAAGATCGACGAGGCGGGCGAGCGCGGCGAGTCGCTCGGCAACCCGTTCTCGCTCACGCCCGAGCAGCCTGAGCCCCTGGAGCGCCTGCCGCAGATCGTGGTCGTGATCGACGAGCTGGCCGACCTGATGATGGTCGTCGGCAAGAAGATCGAGGAGCTGATCGCGCGGCTGGCGCAAAAGGCCCGCGCCTCGGGCATCCACCTGATCCTGGCCACCCAGCGGCCGAGCGTCGACGTGATCACCGGCCTGATCAAGGCCAACATCCCGACCCGCCTGTCGTTCCAGGTCAGCAGCAAGATCGACAGCCGCACCATCCTCGACCAGATGGGCGCCGAGGCCCTGCTCGGCATGGGCGACATGCTCTACATGTCCACCGGCAACGCGCAGCCGATCCGGGTGCACGGCGCCTTTGTCAGCGACGAGGAGGTTCACCGCGTTGTCAACTACCTGAAGAGCCAGGGCGAGCCGAACTACATCGAGGGCATTCTCGAAGGCGGCACGCTCGACGGCGAGGCCGGCGAACCCGGCGCGCCGGGCGAAGCCAACGGTGAGGCCGATCCCATGTACGACCAGGCAGTCGGCATCGTGTTGCAGCACAAGCGGGCATCCATCTCGCTGGTGCAGCGGCATTTGCGCATCGGCTACAACCGCGCCGCGCGGCTGTTGGAACAAATGGAGAAATCCGGGCTCGTATCGGCCATGGCTACCAATGGCAACCGCGACTTGCTGGTGCCCAGGCGCGACGAATGAAGCCCTTCGTCGTCGCATTGCTGCTGCTTGCCGCCGCGGGTGCCCGCGCCGATGCCGTTGATGCCCTGCGCGAGTTCGTGCGCGACGCGAAGTCCGGCCGTGCCACGTTCACCCAGGTGGTGACCTCGCCCGACGGAGCGAAGAAGAAGACTTCGAGCGGCAGCTTCGAGTTCGCACGGCCGAACCGCTTTCGCTTTGCCTACGCCAAGCCGTTCGAGCAACTGATCGTTGGCGACGGCCAGAAGGTCTGGCTCTACGACGTCGACCTGCAGCAAGCCAGCGTGCGCCCGATGGACAAGGCGCTCGGCGCCACGCCCGCGGCGCTGCTGGCCGGCGCCGCGCTCGAGAAGAATTTCGAGCTGCGCGCGCTGCCCACCGCGCAAGGCCTCGACTGGGTCCAGGCCACGCCGCGAGACAAGGACGAGAACGCGAACCTGCAGTC
>JANMSR010000254.1:0-52777 GCA_031389565.1 Burkholderiales bacterium | reverse complement strand
GGCGACGCGCGGCTGGCGCTCGAAGTGTTTCGCGGTAGCGCCTCACTGGCGGGCGATGCCTTCGATGCCGTGCGGGCGCGCATGGAGATGCCGACGCCGCGCGTGGCGCTCGGTCGGGCGCTGCGCGGCGTGGCCAGCAGTGCGATCGACATCAGCGACGGCCTGGTCGGCGACCTCGGCCATGTGCTGGCGCGCTCGGGCGTCGGCGCGACGGTCGACGCCGATGCGCTGCCCCGCAGCGCGGTGCTCGCCTCGATGCCACGCGCGTTGCAACACGAATGCACGCTGGCCGGAGGCGACGATTACGAGCTGCTGTTCACGGCAGCGGCCGCGGCCGAGCGCGAGGTCTTGGCGGCGGCCGAGCGTGCCGGGATCACGGTCACGCGCATCGGCCTGATCGACGCGATGCCAGGATTGCGTCTTGTCGATGGCCGCGGTGCGCCGCTGGTTCAACGCTACGCCGCGTTCGATCACTTCCGCACCGAACCATGAGTGCGCCCGACATCGTCGACGCCAAGCTGCTGCGCGACGCCGCCGCCGGCACGACCGCGCCGCCGCGCGCGAGCATGGCCTTCATGTTGCGCCACCCCGCGCGCTGGATCGCGCTGGGTTTCGGCAGCGGCCTGGCCCCCAGGGCGCCGGGCACGGTGGGCACGCTGTGGGCCTGGGTCGCATTCCTGCTGCTCGACCGCTGGCTGGGCGATCTGCAATGGGGCCTCGTGCTGCTGGCCGCGTTGCTGGTCGGCGTGTGGGCCTGCGCGCGCACCGCGCGAGACCTCGGCCAAGCCGACCCCGGCGCCATCGTCTGGGACGAAGTGCTGGCTTTCTGGCTCGTGCTGTGGCTGGTGATGCCCACCGGCTTCGTCGGTCAGGCCGTGGCCTTCGCGCTGTTCCGTTTCTTCGACGCCGCGAAGCCGGGGCCGGTGCGCTGGGCCGACGGCCTGTTCAAGAACGCGCGCGGCTGGCGCCAGGGCTGGGGCATCCTGTTCGACGATCTGGTGGCCGCCCTGTGCACCCTGCTGGTGATCGCGCTCGCGCGCTTCGCGTGGCCGGCATGATCGACGTCGACCGCGTCACGCCCCTCGTCGCCCCGTTGGCCGATGCCTTGCGCGCCAAAGGCTGGCGCCTTGCGGTGGCCGAGAGTTGCACCGGTGGCCTGATCGCCGCGGCCTGCACTTCGCTGGCCGGCTCGTCGGACTGGTTCGAGCGCGGCTTCGTCACCTACAGCAATGCGGCCAAGGTCGAGCAGCTCGGTGTCGACGCGTCACTGCTCGCCACGCACGGTGCGGTGAGCGAGGCGGTGGCCTCGGCGATGGCCGCCGGTGCACTGGCCCACTCGCCGGCCGATATCGCTGTGGCCGTCACCGGCATCGCCGGCCCGGGCGGCGCGATGCCCGGCAAGCCGGTCGGCACGGTGTGGCTGGCGCTAATGCAGCGCGGCGGCGTGCCGTGGGCTGAACGGCTGCTGTTGTCGGGCGACCGCGCCAGCGTGCGCGAGCAGACCGTCGAGATGGCCGTGCAGCGCCTGCGCGCGCTGTGCACGTCCTGAGTCGCATGCCGATCCTGGACGTCGATCTCGTGCTGCCCGACGGCGACGCGCCGCCCGCCGCCGCGCTCACGCAGGCGCTGGCGGATGCCGCCGGCCGCAGCTTCGGCCTGCGCACGCTGCCGGCCTCGCACTATGCCGAGAACGGGGCGCTGTCGGCGCCTGCCGAATTGCCGGCGTTCGTGACCGAGCTGCAAGCGCGGCCGCCCGAGGGAAAGGCGCTGGCCCGCGAGGTCACGGCGCTGACGCACGCGCTCGCGGCATGCCTGGGTCGCGCACCGGGCCGCGTTCACGTGCAGTACGCGCCGCCCGCTGCCGGGCGCCAGGCGTTCGGCGGGACGCTGGTGCGATGAACACGCGCAGCGCGCTGGACGTGTTGCTGACCGGGCGCATCGATGCGGCCGAGCGCGCCGATTGGTTGCGTGCCCTGCGCGATGCCGCACCGGAGTTCGCCTGGTGGTGCGACGACGACGGCGAGATCCCGCGCGACGCGATCGCGGCCGCTGTCGTGGCCAACCCCGCACCCGGCGTGCTGGCCGCGCTGCCGCGGCTGCGCCTGGTGCAATCGTTGTGGGCCGGCGTTGAAGAGTTGCTGGCGGACGCGACGCTGCCAGCCCAGGTCCCGCTCACGCGCATGGTCGACCCTGCGATGAGCGCCGCGATGGCCGAGACCGCGCTGTGGGCCGTGCTGTCGCTGCACCGCGGCTTCTTCGACTACGCCGCACAGCAGCGCGAAGCGTCGTGGCGCCAGCAGGCGCAACAGTGCGCCGGCGACGTGTCGGTGCTGGTGCTCGGCGCAGGCCAGATGGGCGCGGCTGTCGCCGCGCGGCTGGCGGCAATGGGCTACCGCGTCGGCGCCTGGCGTGCCACTGTCAGCCATCTGCCGCCGCCGCCGGGCGTGACCGTCCAGGCGGGCGCCGATGGCCTGGCCACGTTGCTGCCGGCGGCGGCCATCGTCGTCAACCTGTTGCCGCTGACCCCGGCGACGCGTGGCTTGCTCGATGCGCGGCTGTTTGCCGCGCTGCCACGCGGCGCGAGCCTGATCAACCTCGCGCGCGGCGCGCATGGGGTCGACGACGACCTGCTGGCCGCGCTCGACAGCGGGCATCTGCGTCGCGCCGTGCTCGATGTCTTTCACTTCGAGCCGCTGCCGCCGGACCACCGGTACTGGCAGCACCCGCGCGTGACCGTCCTGCCGCATGTGGCCGCGCTGACCAACACGCGCAGCGCGGCGCGGGTGGTGGCAGCGAACTTGCGGGCGGCGCGGGACGGCGCGCCGCTGGCCCACTTGGTCGATCGCGCGCGCGGATACTGAGCGCCCCCAAACTTGCCGCTTCGCGTCACGCCCCCCAACGGGGTCAAGGAAACTCGGGAGCGGCCCTACGTTTCCTTGTGAGTCAGGCGTGCAGCGCGAGTTGTATGCGGGCCGGCGTCACGCCACGCGGCGTGGCGGTCGCTGACGTCGCCACCTGCTGCAGCGTCAACAACATCAGCCGCTTCAGCGCCGCCCAGGCATCCAGCGGCCACTCGGGGTGCTTCAGGCCCTTGATGATGCCGTCGCAGATGCTCGCCGCCTCGACCAGGTGCGCGAGCTGGTGCTGCGCCAGTGACGGCAGCACGCGTTCGTACAGGCGCTCCTTGGCGCCCCAGACCCGGGCTTCGCGCAGCGCCATCGGCAGCGGTGTGCCGTCAACCATTGCGTCCTTGACGCGCTTCAAGGCGCGGATGTCCTCGGCCAGGGTCCAGTGCACCAGCACCGCGGCCTCGCCTTCGGCCTGCAGGCCGTCGAGCATCTTCAAGGCGCGCGCCACCTGACCGGCGAGCACGGCTTCACCGAGCTTGAAAACGTCGTAGCGGGCGACGTTGAGCACTGCGGCTTCGACCTGCTCGAAGCCGAGCGTGCCCTGCGGGTAGAGCAGGGCGAGTTTCTGCAGCTCCTGGTGCGCAGCCAGCAGGTTGCCTTCGACGCGGTCGGCAAAGAACGCCAGCGTGCGTTGGCCCTCTTCACCGTCGGCCACGCGCTGGCTTTGCGACGCCAGGCGCCTGGCGATCCAGGCCGGCAGCTCGCGGCGCTCGACCGGCTCGACGCGCAGCACCACGCCGGCGGCGGCCAGGGCCGCGAACCAGCCGCTCTTTTGCTGCTGGAAGTCGACCTTTGGCAATTGCACCAGGGTCAGCACGTCGTCGCCGCCTTGCGCTTGGCAGTAGCGTTGCAAGGCCTCGGAGCCTTCCTTGCCCGGCTTGCCCGAGGGGATGCGCAGCTCGATCAACTGGCGCTCGGCAAACAGGCTCATCGCCTGCGCGGCACCGATCAGCGCACTCCAGTCGAAGTGCGCGGAATTGCCGACGGTGAAGACCTTGCGTTCGCTGTAACCGGCGGCACGCGCGGCGGCGCGGATCGCGTCACCGGCCTCCTGCGCCAGCAGCGGCTCGTCGCCGTAAACCGTGTACAGCGGGCGCAGGCCCTTGGCCAGATGCGCGGTGAGCTGGTCGGCTTTGAGCTGCATGCTCAGAGTTGCTTGAGGGCGGCGAGACGCCGCAGCACCTGGGCCACGATGTCGTCTTCCATCGCGCGGTAGAGCAGCGCCTCTTCCTGCGCCTTGGCCAGCGCCGCGGTTTCGCTGTAGCTCATGTCGCGCGTGAGCAGCAGTTCGTCGGCAGGCAAAAGAACCTTGCCGGCCGGCGTGGCGACGCGAAAGCGCAGCTTGACGCGCAATTGCACTTCGCGCACCTGGCCGGCGGCGGTGGAGGCGACGACGCTCTTCTCGCGCGTGTCGGCAAGTGCTTCGAGCACCGCTTCGGCGCGCGTGGGGGCGTCGATCAGCTCGACGTTGCTGGCAGCCAGTCGTTGTCGCAGCACCTGGCCGATCGGCGATTTCGGCGCAAAGCCGGTCAGCGCGAGGCTGCGAAACGGCAGCTTGGGCGCCTGGCGCAACTGAAAGCCGCAACCGGCGACCCCGGCCGCCGCTGCGGCCAGCAAGCAAAGTGCGGCCCGACGTGGGATTGCCATCAGACCACCACGTTGACCAACCGGCCCGGCACCACAATCACTTTGCGCACTGGCTTGCCTTCTCCGAAACGCGCGACTTCTGGAGCCATCGTCGCGGCAGCTTCAATTGCCGCCTGGTTGGAACTTGCAGCCAAACGAAGAGCGCCGCGCGTTTTCCCGTTGACTTGCAGCACAAGTTCAATCACATCCTGAACCAGCGCTGCTTCTTTGACCTCCGGCCAAGGCGCGTCGAGCAAGTCGCCATGAGTGCCAGTGAATCCCAGGTCGCGCCACAGAACCCATGCGATATGTGGGCAAGTGGGGTACAGCAATCGCAGCAGGATGCTCAGCGCCTCAAAGACAACGCGCGTGCGGGCCTTCCTGGCTTCGTCCCCGGCTCGCGAAATTCTTTCGACGTTGCCGCCCATTGTGGGTTTGCCGGCATCGGGCACCATCATGTCTGTGCTATCGATAGTGTTCAGCAGCTTCATGCAGGCAGATGCAACAGTGTTGTATTGCATGCGCTCGTAGTCGTGCGACGCTTGCTTCAATATCAAATGGACTTGCCGTCTGGCCTCCGCGCGCGAGCCCTTGACGTCGCCGTCCTTCACGGCAACGGAGCGTTCTTCAGGGTGATCTGCTGAGTCTCGCAGCGCATCCATACAGGTCGTCCACAGCCGGCGCAGGTAGCGGAACGCGCCCTCGGCACCCGAATCGGACCAGGCCGCGCTCTGGTCCGGCGGGCCGGCGAACATCGTGAACAGGCGTGCGGTGTCGGCGCCGAACTTGGCTATGAACTCGCGCGGCTCGACCACGTTGTTCTTGCTCTTGCTCATCTTCTCGATGCCGCCCAGGCTCAGCGGCAGGCCGTCTTCCTTGGCGGTGGCGCCGATCGGGGTGCCGCGCTCGTCGTGC
Organism: Burkholderiales bacterium; assembly: GCA_031389565.1. Taxonomy (GTDB): domain Bacteria; phylum Pseudomonadota; class Gammaproteobacteria; order Burkholderiales; family Burkholderiaceae_C; genus CADEEN01. Next base: position 47,327 of record JANMSR010000254.1, on the reverse strand, counting down.
CGCACGTTGACCTCGCTCGGGTAGTACCAGCGCTTCTTGCCGGCGGCGTCTTCGCGGTAAAAGCTCTCGTTAAGCAGCATGCCTTGGGTGAACAGCTTGGTGAACGGCTCGTCGAACTTGACCAGGCCGATGTCGCGCATGGCCTTGGTCCAGAAGCGCGCATACAGCAAGTGCAGCACGGCGTGCTCGATGCCGCCGATGTACTGGTCCATCGGCATCCAGTAGTCGTTGCGCGCATCGACCATCGCGTCCTGGCTGTCGGGGCAGCAGTAGCGCATGTAGTACCAGGCCGAATCGACGAAGGTGTCCATCGTGTCGGTCTCGCGCTGCGAGGATGCGCCGCATTGCGGGCAGGCGACGTTGAGGAACTGCGCGTTCTTTCTCAGCGGATTGCCGCTGCCGTCGGGCACCAGGTCTTCGGGCAGCACGACGGGCAGATCCTTCTCCGGCACCGGCACGTCGCCGCACTTTGCGCAGTGGATGATCGGGATCGGCGTGCCCCAGTAGCGCTGGCGGCTGATGCCCCAGTCGCGCAGGCGCCAGGTGGTTTTCTTCTCGCCCAGCCCTTGCCGCGCGAGCAGGTCGGCGACCTTGTCCGCCGCTTCCTGGCAGGCCAGGCCGTCGAGCACGCCGGAGGCTGTACAGCGGCCGCGCTGCTTGTCGGCGTACCAGTCCTGCCAGGCGGCGATCGAATAGGTCTGGCCCGCGACATCGATCACCGGCTTGATGCGCAGGTGGTACTTGCGGGCGAAGGAGAAATCGCGCTCGTCGTGCGCCGGCACGCCCATCACTGCGCCGTCGCCATAGCCCATCAGCACATAGTTGCCGACCCACACGTCGATCGGCTCGCCGCTGATCGGGTGCTTGACCTTGAGGCCGGTCGGCACACCTTCCTTTTCTTTGGCCGCGAGCTCGGCTTCGGTGGTGCCCCCTTTGAGGCAGGCGGCGATGAAGGCCGCGACCTCGGGGCGCGACTTCGCCGCGTGCGTGGCCAGCGGGTGCTCAGGGGCGACGGCGCAGAACGTGACGCCCATGATCGTGTCGGCACGCGTGGTGAACACGTGCATCTTGCCGTCGCCGATCGGCTGACCCTTGTCGTCGCGGATGTCGTGCGGGAACGCGAAGCGCAGGCCCTCGCTCTTGCCGATCCAGTGCTCCTGCATCAGCCGCACGCGCTCGGGCCAGCCGTGCAGGTAGCCGGCGCACTCGGGGTCGGCCACGTTGGCCAACAGCTCGTCGGCGTACTTCGTGATCGCGAAGTAGTAGCCGGGGATCTCGCGCTTTTCCACCAGCGCGTCGGAGCGCCAGCCGCGGCCGTCGATAACCTGCTCATTGGCGAGCACGGTCTGGTCCACCGGGTCCCAGTTGACGATCTGGGTCTTGCGGTAGGCGATGCCTTTTTCCAGCATCCTCAGGAAGAACCACTGGTTCCACCGGTAGTAATCGGCGTCGCAGGTGGCGACCTCACGCGTCCAGTCGATGGCCATGCCCAGCGGCTGCATCTGGGCCTTCATCTCGGCGATGTTGGCGCGCGTCCAGGCGGCCGGCGGCACGCCGTTTTCCATCGCTGCGTTTTCGGCCGGCAGACCGAACGCGTCCCAGCCCATCGGCATCAGCACGTTCATGCCCTGCATCCGCAGCGAGCGCGTGAGCATGTCGTTGATGGTGTAGTTGCGCACATGGCCCATGTGCAGCTTGCCGCTCGGGTAGGGCAGCATCGAGCAGGCGTAGAACTTGGGCTTGCTCGAATCCTCGACGACGCGGTAGGCATCGCGGGCCTGCCAGTGCGCCTGGGCGGCGGCTTCGACTTCGGCGGGGACGTATTTCTCGTTCATCCACCGATTGTAGAAGTGGGTCCGATCGCTCCGAGCCGGCTACTTCGGCGCCTCGGTGACGAAGCCGATGCGGGTCAGGCCGGCCTTCTGGATCATCGCGATCAGGTCGGCCACCTGGCCGTAGGGCACTTTCTGGTCGGCCCGCAACTGCACTTCGAGTTGCGGGTTGGCCTTGGCGGCGGCCGTCACGCGCTGGGCCAGGGCGTCGCGTGCCAGCAGGTCGTCGCCGAAGAACAGCCTGCCCTGGGCATCGATGGCCAGCGCGATGAAGGCCGGCGCGCTGGTGGGTGTGGCGGCATCGGTTTTCGGCAGATCGAGCTTCAGGCTCGACGTCATCAGCGGCGCGGTGATGATGAAGATCACCAGCAGCACCAGCATTACGTCGATCAGCGGCGTCATGTTGATGTCGCTCATCGGCGCCGGGCGCGAGGTGCGTTCGAGGCGGCCGAAAGCCATGTCAATCGGCTCCGGACTGCGCTTGGTCGATGCGCATCTCGCGCAAGTCGTGCGCGAAGCCTTCGAGTTCGGCCTCGGCGGCGCCGACCCATTTGCCGAACAGGTTGTAGGCCAGCACCGCGGGGATGGCCACGGCCAAGCCGGCGGCGGTCATGATCAATGCCTCGCCGACCGGGCCGGCAACTTTGTCGATGGTCATGCTGCCCGTCGAGGCGATGCTGGCCAACGCATGGTAGATGCCCCAGACGGTGCCGAACAGGCCGACGAAGGGCGAGGTGCTGCCGATCGAGGCCAGCAACACCTGGCCGAACTGCAGGTGGGCCAGGCCGCGGTGCAGCGCGTCGCGCAGGCGCCGGGTGAGCTGCGAGTCGAGGTGCGCGCCGGTGTCGAGCGTGCCGGACAAGGGGGTGGCCATCGCAGCGTCGAGCAGCGGCAGCAGCACCTGCTCGCGGTCGAGCGCAGCCAGGCGCTGGCGGCCTTCGGCCAGCGCCGGCGCGGCCCAGAAGGCCGGCACCGCGCGGGCCACGTCGCGCCGCGCGCGTTGCAGCACCCACACCTTCCACAGGATCGTGACCCAGGCGCTGACCGACATGGCCAGCAGCAGCAGCGTGACCGCGCGGCCGACGCCGTCGCTGCCGTTCCAGAAAGTGCCAAAGCCGTCCATCAGGCCGCGCCCGGCTGCCCCAAGCCTGTCCTGAGCCCTGTCGAAGGGCGGGCTGAGCACCTCCTCCGGAGGCGCGAGCGAAGCGAGCCGGGGGTTGTCATGTCGTCAATCCGAGTACATGGTCCATGCCGTACAGGCCGCTGGCCTTGTCGGCCAGGAAGCGCGCGGCGCGCAGGCTGCCCAGCGCGTAGGTGGCGCGGCTGGTGCTGCGGTGCGTGATCTCGATGCGCTCGCCGGTGCCGCAGAACATGACGCTATGGTCGCCGACGATGTCGCCGCCGCGCACGGTGGCGAAGCCGATGCTGCTGGGGTCGCGTTCGCCGGTGACGCCTTGGCGCGCATACACCGCGCAATCCTTCAGGTCGCGCCCGAGTGCGGCGGCCACCACCTCGCCCATCTTCAGCGCGGTGCCGCTGGGGGCGTCGACCTTGTGGCGGTGGTGGGCCTCGACGATCTCGATGTCGTAGCCTTCGGCCAGCGCGCGGGCGGCCATGTCGAGCAGCTTGAAGACCACGTTGACGCCGACACTCATGTTCGGCGCCATCACGATGGCGATGTGGCGCGCGTGCGCGGCGATCGCGGCCTTCTGCGCGTCGCTGAAGCCGGTGGTGCCGATGACGGCCTTGACGCCCAGCTCGCGGCACACCGCCAGGTGCGCCAGCGTGCCTTCGGGGCGGGTGAAGTCGATCAGCACCTGGGCGTTGGCCAGGCCTGCATGCAGGTCGGCACCGATGTCGAGTGTGCCGGCCAGTGCGCAGTCGGGGGCGGCATTCACGGCCTCGATCAGCATCTGGCCCATGCGGCCTGACGCCCCCGCGACGGCCACCCGCAGCGCTGCCAGGCTCATTGCGGCTCGAGCGGTGGGTACGGCCGGTTGGCGCCCTGCGGCTGCGCGGCGGCGCTGCTTTCGCCCTTGACCGGCGGCGGCAATGCCTTGCGCTGCTCGTCGGTCAGTGCCAGCACCGGTTCGGCGCCCGTGGCGCGCGCGGGCCGGATCGAGCTGACGAATTCCTTCTCCGACGGCAGCTCAGGCGCTTCGAGGCGTTCGAGCACATCGCCCTTGAAGTAGGCGACCACGCTGCGCCGCTGCGGCTCGACGCCCTGGCGCCGCATCGTGAACACGTAGTCCCAGCGGTCGGCGTGGAACGCGCTGGTCAGCAGGGGCGAGCCGAGCATGTCGCGCACCTGCTCGCGGCTCATGCCGGGTTTGACGTTGGCTGCCAACTCCTTGGTGATCACGTTGCCTTGCATCACATCGACGCGGTAAGGCGTGATGACGCCGAGCAATCGATCGCCCTGGATCGAACTGCAGCCCGTACCGGCGAGCGTCAGGGCGGCCAGCGCAATCGCCGCCAGGGGTGAGGACAGGGGGGTGCGGAACATGGAAAAACGCCGGGCGGGGGGCCCTCGCCGCGTTGCTCTGGCTATGATGCGGCGCATTCTAGCGGCCCCTCCTGCCTCGCCAGCCCCCGATGACCCACGCCGACGAACTCAAGAGCAGCGGCCTGAAGGCGACGCTGCCGCGCATCAAGATCCTCGAGGTCTTCCAGCGCACGGCGCTGCGCCACATGACGGCCGAAGACGTGTTCAAGGCCCTGCTGGCCGAGGGGGCCGACGTGGGCCTGGCCACCGTCTACCGCGTGCTGATGCAATTCGAGCAGGCCGGGTTGCTCACACGCAGCCACTTCGAGAGCGGCAAATCGGTGTTCGAGTTGAACGAAGGCCAGCACCACGACCACCTGGTGTGCCTGACCTGCGGCCGTGTGGAGGAGTTCTACGACGCCGAGATCGAAAGCCGCCAGCGCGCCGTGGCCCTGGCCCGCGGCTTTGCGCTGCAGGACCATTCGCTGGCGCTGTACGCGGCCTGCACCAAGAGCGACTGCGCTTACCGGCCCAAGTAGTTGCCGTCAACCCTTGTCGTGCTGGGCGTCCATCGCGCTCTGGTGCCGGCGCACGAACTCGGCGTAGGTGTCGATGCCACGCAGTTGCAGCACGGTATTGCGCACCGCCGCCTCGACCAGCACCGCCAAGTTGCGGCCGGCGTCGACCGCGATCACCACCTTGCGCACGGGCATGCCGAGGATGTCTTCGAACAGCGGTTCGTAGGGCAGGCGTTCGAACTCGCGTTCCATGGTTTCCTTGCGCACCAGGTGCACCAGCAGCTTCAGGCGCATCTTGCGGCGCACGGCCGTTTCGCCGAAGATGGCCTTGATGTCCAAGAGGCCGATGCCGCGCACCTCGAGCAGGTTGAGCAGCAACTCGGGGCAGCGGCCTTCGAGCGCGGTCTGCGAGATGCGATACAAGTCCACCGCGTCGTCGGCCACCAGGCCGTGGCCGCGCGAGATCAACTCGAGGCCGAGCTCGCTCTTGCCCAGCCCCGATTCGCCGGTCAGCAGCACGCCCAGGCCGAGGATGTCCATGAACACGCCGTGGCGCGTGGTGCGCTCGGCGAACAACTGGCCGAGGTAGGCGCGTACCACGTCGATCACGTGGCCGGCCGATGCGGCGGTGACGAACAGCGGGATCTCGGCGCGGTCGCACATTGCCACCAGCCGGGTCGGCGGCGTCTGGCCGTCGGCGACGATGATCATCGGCGGCTCGAGGGTGACGATGCGGGCGACACGGCGCTCGATGTCCTCGTCGCTGTCCTCGCTGAGATAGGCCACCTCGCGCCGACCGACGATTTGCACCCGGTAAGGGTGGATGTAGTTGAGGTAGCCGATCAGGTCGGCCGCTGAGCGCGCATCGCGCACCGCGGCATCGTCGAAGCGCCGTTCGGGATGGGCATGGCCGGCCACCCACTCCCAGTGCAGTGCTTGGCGGTGCTCTTCGAACAGCGCCTCGGCGCTGATCAACGTGGGCTTCATGGCTTGGAGCCCGACACGGCGATCAGGCCACCGACTTCAGCGGCTCCCAGTCGGCAATCAGCTTGTGCAGCGCCGCGACATTGGGTTCGAACTTCAGGCGCTCGCGCAGCGTGCGGTCCGACAGCATCTCGGCGATCTCGGACAGGATGTCGAGGTGGCGCTGCGTCGCCGCTTCGGGCACCAACAGAAAGATCAGCAGCGACACTGGCTCATCGTCGGGCGCGTCGAAGGCGATCGGTTGCTGCACCCGCAGCACGGCGGCCAGCGGGTTCTTCAGGCCCTTGATGCGGCCGTGCGGGATGGCCACGCCATGGCCCAGGCCGGTAGAACCGAGCCGTTCTCGGGCAAACAGGTTGTCCGACACCGTGGCACGGGCAATCGAATGCTGGTTTTCGAACAGCACACCGGCCTGCTCGAAAGCCCGCTTCTTGCTCGTCGCGTCAACGTCGACCATCACGTTGGAGACGGGCAGGATGGTGGCAAGTCGGTTCATCGTTGGCGTTCCTTCCGCACCGCACAACGCATGAGCGCGTGCGCGGCTGACCGCGGCAACTGTGTCAGGGCGTTGAATTATAGGAATCGCCCCTCTTTACGCGACGCTCGTCGCTGCCACGCGCCCTCGGCTGTTGCGCTTTTGCTGCGCTGCCGCAGCCGGCGCGCCGGCGGATACGAAAAAGCGGCCCGCGGGCCGCTTTGAAGCATTTGCTTACTTTCTATCAGGCGCTGGCGTCGACGCGCTTGGGCGAATCGTGGTGGTGGTCCTGCAAACGGTCCTTGTGGCGCATGACCTGGCGGTCGAGCTTGTCCATCAGGGTGTCGATCGCGGCGTACAGGTCTTCGCTCGCGTGCTCGACATAGATATCGCGCCCCTTCACATGCAGGGTCACTTCGGCCTTTTGCCTTCGCTCCTTCTCTTTTAGCTTTTCCACGGTCAGCAGTACGTTGACATCCACCACTTGATCGAAGTGCCGGGTCACGCGGTCAAGCTTGGTCAGCACGTACTCACGCAAGGCCGGAGAGACGTCGAGGTGGTGTCCGCTGATCGTCAGGTTCATCAGATCCTCCTTTGGAAAGGCTTGGCAGGATTGCCGGAACGGGAAGGGAAGGGCAGGAAACGGGGATTGGGGAACGGGGGTACTGCTTGCTGGGAGGGAGGGCGTAGCGGGAGGGGAAGACAGCAGGTTCAGTGTGCTGCCGAAAGGGCCTTGCCACAAGACCCGGTCAGCGTTGAGCAGGCCCTGTTTTGTGCCGCAATGGTGACAGTCGGCGACCGGCGCATGCGAGTCATATTGACACCGTTTTCGTCTCCTGTGCGGTGCCATAATCGATTGTCTTTGTACGGAGACAAGTTTGGACCAGAGTCACCCTCGGTGACCGTCCGCTCCAATGCTTCACGGCCGCGACTGCGGTCCTAGCGTCGCGGGGTGAGACGGTGCACCGACCCGCCACCACCCGCCTGCTGCGCGCTGCCGTGCGCTGGAGCCGCGTCCGATGCTCAACGTCTTCACGCTGGTCAATGGCCGGCTGGTCCAGGAAGAGATCGACAGCCCTGACGCGCTGGCCCATGTGCGCCCGGTGTGGGTCGATCTGGAATCGCCGACCGCCGATGAAAAGGCCTGGGTCCTCGCGCGCTTTGGTATCGCCATTCCTGAGGACATCGTCGACGACGATCTCGAGGAGTCGGCGCGCTTCTACGAGGAAGACAACGGCGAGTTGCACATCCGCTCCGACTTCCTGATCGACGACGACGTGACGCCGCGCAACGTTCGCGCCGCGTTCATCCTCTACCAGCAGGTGCTGTTCTCGGTGCACGCCGAGGATCTGCCGGTGTTTCGCCTGTTGCGCCTGCGCGCGCGGCGGATTCCGGCGCTGATCGAAGACGCCAAGGACGTGCTGCTCAAGCTCTACGATGCCGACGCCGAGTACAGCGCCGACGCGCTGGAGGGCATTTACGATGCGCTCGAAGCGGTGGGCGCGGGGGTGCTCAAGCAGGATGTCGACGACCGCGCCGCCGGCGCCGCGCTGGCCGCGATTGCCAAGGAAGAAGACCTGAACGGCCGCATCCGCCGCAACGTGATGGACACCCGGCGTGCGGTGAGCTTCATGATGCGCAGCCGGATGCTCAATGCCGAGCAGTTCGAGGAAGCACGGCAGATCCTGCGCGACATCGATTCGCTGGACAGCCACACCGCGTTCCTGTTCGACAAGATCAACTTCTTGTTGGACGCCACGGTCGGCTTCATCAACATCAACCAGAACAAGATCATCAAGATCTTCTCGGTGGCCAGCGTCGCACTGCTGCCACCGACGCTGATTGCCAGCCTGTATGGCATGAACTTTCGCCACATGCCCGAGCTCGATTGGTCGTTCGGCTACCCGTTCGCGATCGGCTTGATGTTGATCTCTGTGGCGGTGCCGATCGTCTATTTCCGCCGCAAGGGCTGGCTGCGGTAACCAATCGAACGTGGGCTGCGGCGTGCGGAAGCTCACACCACACCAGCCGCAGTTTTTTCTAGACTGCGGTCCATGAACACACACCGCACCCCCTTCCTCGGCGCGCTCGCGTTGGCTGCCGGCCTGCTGGTCTCGGCTCCTGCGCTGGCGCAGTTCTCGACCACACCCGCGGTGGCCGGGGCCTTCAAGCGGCCCTCGCCGGCCGAAACCGCGCTCGAGTACCGCAGCGACGGTGCGCGTCATCTCTATGCCGCCTACGGCAAGCAGATTCACAAGGGCAAGATGCCGCCGCTCCTGTACGGCATCGCGATCATCGAAACCGAGATCGGTGCCGGCGGCGAAGTGCGAAGCGTGCGTGTCGTTCGCCAGCCCGCGGCGGCCGAAGTCGGTCCGTGGGCGGTCGAGATGATCAAGAAGGCCAGCCCGTTCCCGGTGCCTGAGAAGATGGGCACAGTGAAGTACACCGAGATCTGGCTGGTCGACAAGAGCGGGCGCTTCCAGCTCGATACGCTGACCGAAGGTCAGCGCTAATACCCTAGGCGTTCGCTCGCCGCCTGAGCCAGCGCATCAGCGTGCCAACAGTGGGCACCTTTTCGTACAGCTCCTCGGCCGCGTCCCAGTAGTCGCGGTGCAGCGCGATGCGGCCGTCGGCGGCAAAGCGCAGGTGGGTTGCGCCGCGCACCGCCTGATCCATCGCCGGCGCGAAGCGTCTGAAGCGGAAGCGGAAATCCCAGGTCAGGAAGCACTGGTCGCCGTCGGCGATGATGTCGTGCACCACGAACCGCGGCGCTTCGAGCGCGCGGTACATGTGCGCGAACACCCGGTGTCGACACCGTGGACGATGCCCTCGAGTCGGGCATCCACCGTGTGCGCATGGCCGCCGAACCAGCGCGCGGCCTCGAACAGCGTAACCGCCGCTTCAGCAGCCAGCCCGTAAGCGACCGCAAGCCCGGAAATACCCGATCCGACCACTGCGACGCGTCGCATGCGTCAGCCCGCCTTCACGCGATTCAGCCAAACAAAAGGGGTACCGCGGTGAGCGGTACCCCTGGCTGTAAAGATTGCTGCGCGGCGCCCCGGAGCGAAGGAGGGAGGGAGGGAGGAGGAGGAGAAGCGCTCTGAGATTGCAGCCAGATCAACTGGCAGGCTGCGCAACAATGAAAGCTGTACCTTCGTATGGACTGCCGCGCCGGCGGGAAGTTCCGGCGTTGACATTGCAACGACGTGTGTCGCACGCGCTGCGGTGAAATCGATTATTGAACTCATCGGTCAAAATGTTACTACACAGATATTGTCCAAGTCAAATGATTGTGATTAAGACTTAATCAGACGAAATTGCCTGCTCTCTGCCAATCTGAACAATTGTTGTCCAGAACAACTTGATGGTCGGAGCGATAATATCTCTCTGTACGCACGCTCGCAGGGCACTTACGCGCAACGCCGCCAGGGGATGCAGGTGGAAGCAAGCTTTTCGGCCAGGCCTATCACGATGTCGATCGCCGCAGTTGAGCGCGACACAGGCCTGAGCAAGGACACGCTACGCGTCTGGGAGCGCCGCTACGGGTTCCCGGTGCCCGACCGCGACGCTCTGGGCGAGCGCAGCTACCCTTTCGAGCAGGTTGAGCGCCTGCGCACGATCAAACGATTGCTCGACGCCGGCCATCGCCCCGGCCGCATCGTCGCGATGGCCCCGACTGACCTGGAGCATCTCTCGCGGGCGACAGGCATTCGTGCCGCTGCACCTGAACCCACAGCGCAAGGGCATGGCGTACCCGATCTGGTTGTCTTCATGGCTGCGATCCGACAGCACGATGCCGACGGTTTGCGCACCCTGATGGCCCGCACGCTGTCGCGCATCGGGCTGGGCCACTTCGTGCTCGACGTCGTGGCGCGGCTGAATATGCAGGTCGGTGAGGCCTGGATGCAGGGCTGGCTGGAAGTCTTTGAAGAGCACTTCTATACCGAGTCGGTGCAGGTGGTGGTTCGCAACGCCTTGCACCAGTTGCCCGTGGCCACGGCGGGGCGACCGCGCGTATTGCTGGCCACCGTTCCAGGTGAGCCCCACGGCCTGGGGCTGCTGATGGCCGAGGCCGTGCTGGCGCTGGAGGGCTGCCATTGCACCTCACTGGGCGTGCAGACGCCGGTGTGGGACATCGTTCGCGCGGCAGCGGCAATGCGCAGCGAAGTTGTGGCCTTGAGCTACACCGGTTGCTCCAATCCGCACCTGATCGTCGAGGGACTGGCAGAGTTGCGAAACAAGCTGTCGCCAGCCGTGGCGTTGTGGGCCGGCGGCAGCGCGCCGGTGCTGGAACGCCGGGCCATCGAAGGCGTGCGTGTCCTGTCGACCCTCGAAGCAGTGCCCTCGGCGCTGGCCGATTGGCACGAACGCAACCCCTCCAGCTCGCGGGGCGGCGAATCGCGTGTCCCATCTTCTCTCTAGAATCGAGGCGTATGGAGCAAGGACCAACGATGCTTTATCCCGAACTCTTCCGCCAGCTCGAATCGGTGCGCTGGAGTATGGAACGCGACATTCCGTGGGAACGCTTTGACGCCGCGCACTTGAGCGAGGAACAGGCGCAGACCGTCAAAATGAATGCGATCACCGAATGGGCGGCGTTGCCGGCCACCGAGATGTTCCTGCGCGACAACCGCGACGACAGCGACTTCTCGGCCTTCATGAGCGTGTGGTTCTTCGAGGAACAAAAGCATTCGCTGGTGCTGATGGAGTACCTGCGCCGCTTCAGGCCCGACCTGGTGCCCACCGAAGCCGAATTGCATGCGGTGCGTTTCGAGTTCGACCCGGCGCCAGCCCTCGAGACGCTGATGCTCCATTTTTGCGGCGAGATCCGTCTGAACCACTGGTACCGCCGTGCCGCCGAGTGGCACTCCGAGCCGGTCATCAAGGTGATTTACGAAACCCTGGCGCGCGACGAAGCGCGCCACGGCGGCGCCTACCTGCGCTACATGAAGCGCGCGATGCACAAGTTCGGCGACGAGGCCCGCGCCGCGTTCGCCAAAGTCGGCGTGCTGATGGCCAGCGCGCGGCGCACCGCGCAGGCCCTGCACCCGACCAACCTGCACGTCAACGTCAAGCTCTTCCCGCGCGACACCATCCAGTCGCGCCTGCCCAACCCCGAATGGCTCGAGCAATGGCTGGACCAGCAGATCCAGTTCGATGCCGTGTGGGAGAACAAGGTCGTCGAGCGCATCCTGCACAACATGAGCCTGCTGATGGAGCGCAGCTTCGCCAGCGTGCAGGAGTTGAACCGCTACCGCAAGGAGTTGCTGCGTACGCTGGCGCCGCCCGACGCGCCTGTATCAGCCTGATCGGCCCTTGGCCTTGGCGGCGGCGATCGATCGCTCCTGATCGGCTTTGCGGTCGGCGTCCACGCGCTGCGCCGACGGCCGCTGGGCGATGAGCTTGACGTAGCCCTTCCAGTCCACTGCGTGCGCGAGGAGCAGGTCTTCGCCGTAGACGATTTTGCTGGCCAGAGCCACCAGCGGCAACGACACGTAGGCCCCAGCGTCGGCGAGCGTGAACGATTCACCCGCCACATAGGGCGAAAACCTCGCCAGTTGCTTGAAGCCGACGATGTGCTTGTCGAGCAGCTTGCGCACGCGGGCCTGCTGAGCATCGCCGATCGTGGCGCCGAAGAACGCCTGCGGATACAGCTCGCGGGCCACCAGCTCCAGGTGCAGGTCGACGAACACCGCCAACTCGCGCACCTTGGCCGCGGCCCAGGGGTCGGCCGGCAGCAAGGCCGGCGTCGGCGCCAGGGAGTCGAGGTACTCGACGATGGCACCGCTCTCGCACAGCGTGCCGTGCGCGGTGCGGATGAAGGGGACCTTGCCCAGGGGCGATACGGCCAGCGTTGTCGCGTCCTTGTCGCCCGTGGCGATGCGTTCTTCAGTGAACGGCAGCCCCTTCTCCAACAGCACCAGCTTGACCTTGTTGTAGTAGTTCGACAGCGCAAAGCCGCACAGCGTGATCGTCATCGTCGCTCCTTGCAATGAGTGATTTGAGTCAGCGCCGGCTGACCACCGCAAGGCCGAGGGCCACGGCGGCGACCGCCACTCCCAGGCGCATAGTCAGTGGCTCGCCGAGCAGGCCGACCCCGGCCGCGAGCCCGGCCACCGGGGTCAGCAACGTGAAGGCGGCCAGCCGGGTGGCCGGGTAGTGACGGACCAGCCAGAACCACAGCAGGTAGCTGGCGAAGCTGACCACGACCGTCTGAAACGCCAATGAGGCTAACGACAGGCGGCCCACCTGCGCAGGCCAGGATTCACCGGCCAGCACAGCCGCCAGCGCCAGCAAGACGCCTGAGACTGCCAGTTGGTAGAGCAAGGTCTTTTCGGCCGGCGCACTGGCCAGCGCGGTGGCGCGGATGACCAGAGTCGTTGCCGCCCACAGCAGCGCCGCCGCCACGCCGAGCGCGTCCCCCAACCACTGCCGCGGCCCGACCGACACCCCCGGCGCAAAGCCTTCGGCAAAGGCCCAGGCCACGCCCGCAAAGGCCGTCACCAGCCCGCACCACTGAAGCGGCAGCAGGCGCTCACCGCGCGCGATGAAGGGCATGCCCAGTGCCACCACGAACGGCGCCAGATAGATGAACACCACCATGCGCGATGCACTGGTGAACTGCAGGCCGACGAAGATGCAGGCGAACTCGGCGGCGAACAGCGCGCCCGCGGCGAGCCCACCGCGCACCGTGCCATCGGCCACCGTGAGGGCAATCCCGCGCCAGCGCGCCCAGGCCAGCACCAGGAGCGCCGCACCGAGCGACCGCGCGGCAGCCTGCGTCAACGGGGCAATCTCTGCCAATGCGACCTTGGCCGCCACCTGGTTCAGGCCCCACAGCACGCAGCAGAGCAGCAGTGAGCCGATCGCGACAGTGTCGAGATGTTTCTTGCGGTGCTCAACCGCCGCGTTCGTGCCTGTCGCCATGAACCTATCCCAGGTTGGAGACCCGACGGCCCGCGATCACCTGGGCGACAGCGCCGCACAACAACCCGCTGGCGGCACCGGTCAGATGGGCCAGCGGCGCAATGGGGATGTCCCACCCGGCGCTCACCTGCGTCGGCCCGAGCCAAGGTCCTTCGAGGGCCAACTTCACGCCCAGGCCGACCAGCACCGCCCAGCCGACCGCAAGGCGCCGGCCCCGCTCGCGCCACGCCAGGTGCAGGGCGGCGATGGCCACGCCGGCGTGCAGCACACCCGACAGGCCGCCGTAGTGGAGCAGCAGCGGCTGTAGCGCCAGCGCCGCGTGGGCGAGCGGCCAGGCGGCCAGCCAGGCCCAGGTCGCGTGTCGCGGCAACTGGGCCGCAATGCCGAAGGCAGCCACGACCGCGCAGCCGAGCAGGTTGACCTGCAGGTGCAGCGGGCTCAGGTGCACGAAGGCCGCGGTCCAAATGCGCCATGGCTGCGACAGCGCGAGCTGCGGCTGCCAGTCCAGCGCGTCGCGTGGTGCAGGCCACAGCACCAGCGCGCCGAACGCCAGGCCGATCGCGAAGCGGGCCCAAGCGTGCGGCGCCGGGTGCATGGCCAAAGCCAACGCGCTAGGTCGCGAACACGGCGCGCCACAGCGCGAGCACGGCGTCGCGTTCGGTCGCCAGTGTCTCGACGGGGAACTGCGTCGGTCGTTCATCCAGGCGCGCCCGGTGCTGGGCGCGGCGCAGTTCGCGGTAGGCATTCGCCGCGGCGCTACCGACGCCGGCGGGCAGCAGACCGCAGGTTTCGGCACGTTGCAGCAGCGCGATGTTGCCGGCATTGGCCTGCAACGCGGGGTGTGCCGCGGCATGGGCGAGCACGAGAAGTTGCACGGCGAACTCGGCGTCCATCATGCCGCCCGCGCTGTGCTTGACGTCGAATGAACCGGACTTGACCGGCCGTGCGGCGCGGACCTTGTCGCGCATCGCCTGCACCTCCTGGCGCAGCGCGGCGGGGTTGCGCGGCGCGGCCAGCACGGCGCGGCGCACCGCCTCGAAGCGTTCGGCCAGTGCCGGCGTGCCGGCGCAGCAGCGTGCGCGCGTGAGGGCCTGGTGTTCCCAGGTCCAGGCGGTGTTGCTGCCCCGGCCGCGCTGGTACTGGTCGAACGCCGCGAGCGAGGTCACCAGCAGGCCCGAATTGCCATTCGGGCGCAACGCGGTGTCGATGTCGAACAGCTCGCCGGCCGCAGTGCGCAGCGTCAGCCAGGTGATCAGCTTGCGCGCGAAAGCGCCGTAGACCTCGACCGCGCGGTCGGCGTCGGGCTCGTCGTGGTCGTCGAACAGGAACACCACGTCCAGGTCGCTGCCGTAGCCGAGCTCCTTGCCGCCGAGCTTGCCGTAGGCGATGACGGCGAACTGCGGCGTCTCTCGGTGGCGCTGCTTGAGATGCGCCCAGGCCCAGCGCAACGTGCAGTCGAGCACCGCGTCGGCCAGCGCCGACAGGTCGTCGGCCACCTGCTCGACCGTGGTGTGGCCTTCGACGTCGCGCACCAGGGTGCGAAAGACCTCGGCATGGTGGGCGCGGCGCAGCGTGTCGAGCAGCGCTTCTTCACCGGCTTCGCCCGAGCGGTGCCAGGCGGCATGGCGCTCGTCCATCTCGGCGATGAAGGCCGCGCGGTCGAAGCGGCCGTGCAGCAACCGCGCATCGGCCAGCTCGTCGATCACGCCGGGGTGCTGCATCAGGTAGCGCATCGGCCAGCGCGCCAGACCGAGCAGGCCGAGCAGTCGATTCTGGACTTCGGGCCGCTCCACCAGCAGTGCGAGGTAGCTCTCGCGGCGCAGCAGCGGCTCCATCCAGTCGATCAGGCGCAGGGCGGCATCGGCGCTGCAACGCCCGCTTTCGACGCACTCGGCCGCGCGCTGCACCAGGCGGGCCAGACGCAGCTTGCTGATGTCACGCAGCGCTTGCACCCGCGGCTGTGCGGCCCAGGCACGCGTGCGCTCGGCCAGCGCCGCGGGCAGACGTTCGAGAAAGGCTTCGTCATCGATCGGCAAGGGCCCCGGGCCACAGGTCTTGCAAGGGCTGTTGCCATTGCCGACGGCGGGCGCAGCCTGGCCGTCGTGCAGCAGCGCGTCGAATTCGGTGGCCACCAATTCGCGCACGGCGCCCAGGCGGTCGAGCAGTTCGCAGGCATCGGCATTGCACGCCAGGCCGAGTGACTGCGCGATCCAGCCCAGGTCGCCATCGGCCACGGGCAACAGGTGGGTCTGCTGATCGTCGAGGTACTGGATGCGGTGCTCGACACGGCGCAGGAAGGTGTAGGCCGCGCCCAGCGCATCGGCCGCAGCCGGCTTCATCAGGCCGCGCGCAGCCAGGCGCTGCAAGGCGCGCAGCGTCGAGCGGGTACGGATCTCGGGGAACTGGCCACCGCGCACCACCAGCAGCAACTGGACGATGAACTCGATCTCGCGGATGCCGCCGCGCGAGAGCTTCACGTCGTTGCTGCGCTCGGGCCGGCCGGCGGCGCGGCGCTGGGCTTCCTCGCGGATCTTGGCGTGCAACTGGCGCAGGCCCTCGAACACGCCGTAGTCGAGATAGCGCCGGTAGACGAAGGGCGCGACCAGCGAGCGCAGCGCCAGCGCGCGGCCGCTGGTGACTGCCGCGCGGGGCGCGACGACGCGGCTCTTCAGCCAGGCGAATCGCTCCCACTCGCGGCCCTGGACCTGGAAGTACTCCTCGAGCATCGCCAGGCTGACCACCGGCGGGCCGGAGTTGCCATTGGGGCGCAGCGCCAGGTCGACGCGAAAGACGAAGCCGTCGTCGGTGCTGTCGCCGATCAGCGCATACAGGCTGCGCGCCACCTTGCTGAAGTACTCGTGCGCAGAGATCGGCTGGGCACCATCGGTCTGGCCGGACTCTTCATAGACATAGATCAGGTCGATGTCCGACGACACGTTGAGCTCGCGCGCGCCGAGCTTGCCCATGCCGACGATCCAGAACTCGATGCGCCGGCCGTCGGCGGCCATCGGCGCGCCGTGGCGTGCATCGGCTTCGGCCTGCGCCCGCACCAGCGCCAGCTCCAGCGTGGCCTCGGCCAGCGCGGTCATCGCGGCGGTCACGTCGTGCAACGACGCGGCTTGCTCGATATCCAGCACCGCCAACCGCTCCAGCACCAACTGGCGGGCCACCCGCAGCGCGGCCGGCAGGGTGCGACCGCCGGCCTGGATGCGTGTCACCAAGGCACTGATGGCGCCCACATCGGGCAGGCCCGGTGGCAGCAGCGCCAAATCATCGGCATGGCGCCGCCGCACGCGCTGCACGAAGCGGCTGTGGTCGGCCGCGGCCGGCGCGGCGCTGACCGGGAGGCTGTTGGCGGTGGTTGCGGAACCCATGGCGGCGTTGGCGGTCTGTCAGTGACCCTGTGCTAGATTGGCCCGGCCCGCCACGCAGCGCTGTCGGCACTTCGGCGCGTTCAGCCGTTGCAGTGATCGGCCGCGCCCGCGGCGCAGCCGTTCACCGCCGGTTGCCTTGCCGCTCAACGCCCCCCACCGTGTCCTTCGCGCCCGCTGTCGCCCCTGCTGCTCCCTTCGTCGACCGACGCCGGCACCCTGTGCTGCGCTGGCTCTGGCGCATCGCGTTCGGCTTGCTCTTCGGGGCCTGGAGCTTATTGCTGCTGGCATGGTTGACGCTGCATTGGGGGATTCTGCCTCGCATCGAACAATGGCGCCCGCAGATCGAGGCCCGCGCCAGCAGCGCGCTCGGCGTACCCGTGACCATAGGCGCGATTCGGGTCCGCTCGGCCGGCTGGGTGCCTTCCATCGAGATGAGCGATGTGGTGCTGCAGGACCGTCAGCGGCGCGAGGCCCTGCGCCTGCCCAAGGTCAGCGCCGCGCTGTCGGCACGTTCGCTGCTGGCGTTCGAGCTGCGCTTCGAGCAATTGCACATCGACGGCGCGTCGCTTGAGGTGCGCCGCGACGTCGCCGGCCGCTTCTTCGTCGCCGGCATCGAGATCCCGCCCGGCGGCACCGACGCCAACGGCAGCGCTGCCGACTGGTTCTTCGCGCAACACGAGTTCGTGGTCCGCAACGGCCGGCTGCGCTGGGTTGACGAACAACGACATGCGCCCGCCCTCGAGTTGGAAAACGTCGACTTGGTGGTGCGCAACGGCCTGCGTGGCCACGACTTGCGGCTCGATGCGACACCGCCCGCGGCCTGGGGCGAGCGCTTCACGTTGCAGGGCCGCTTCACGCAGTCCTTGCTCGACGCCCGCGGCGACTGGCGACGCTGGAGCGGCACCCTGCATGCCGCGCTGCCGCGCACCGATGTCGCCGCGCTGCGGCATTACGTCACCCTGCCCTTTGAAGTCAGCGCAGGCGAGGGCGCCGTGCGCGCCTGGATCGACGTGCGCCAAGGCCAGCCGCAAGCCGCCACCGCCGATCTCGCATTGCGCTCAGTCGCTCTGCGGCTGGCCGCCAGCGCACAGCCGCTGGCCATCACGCAGTTGCAGGGCCGGGTCAGCGCCGAACGCAGCGACGGGCAGATGAAACTGGTCGCCGAAGGCCTGCGTTTTGCGACCGCCGACGGCGTGGTCTGGCCGCACAGCAACTTCGCGCTCGCGCTGCGCCAGGCCGCAGCAGCGGCGCCGCAGGCGATCGCCTTCACCGGCGGCGAGCTCAACGCCGACCGGCTGGATTTGGGCGTGATGGCGCAAGTGGCCGCGCGCGTGCCGCTCGGCGCGGCGCTGGCCAAGCTGCTGGCCGAGCTTGCACCCACCGGGCAGGTCAGTGCGCTGACGGCGCGCTGGGACGGTGCGCTCGACGCCCCGTCGCGCTACCAGGTCAAGGCAAGCGTGGCCGGCCTGGCCATCGCCGCCGCGCCGTCGCCGGAACCCGGCGGCGTCGGCCGGCCCGGCTGGCGCAATGCGGCGATCGATCTCGACGCCAACGAAGCCGGCGGCAAGGCCCGCCTCGTGCTCGACAAGGGTGCGCTGGTCTTGCCCGGGGTGTTGGAGCAAGCCGAGCTCAGTTTCGACACTTTCTCGACGCAACTGGCCTGGCGCATCCGCGCCGCGGCCGAGGCCGGCGCGCCGCCGGCGTTGGAAGTCACGCTCGCCGACACGCGATTCGCCAACGCCGATGCGCAGGGTGAGTTGAGTGTCGCGCGCTGGCAGACCGGCATCGCCACTGGCACCGCCAGCGGCGTCGGCAGCGGCCACGGTCGCAGTGCGCGCCTGCCGGGCCGGCTGGAGATGGCCGGCAGCCTGTCGCGCGGTCGCGCCGCGGCGGTGGCACGCTACCTGCCGCTGGGCGTGCACGACGCGGCGCGCCGCTACGTTCGGCACGCGGTGGTCGACGGCCGCGTGGCCAGCGCGACCTTCAAGGTCAAGGGCGACCTGTGGGCCTTTCCGTTCGCTGCTGCGGCATCGGCCAGGGCCGCCCATGCCAGCGGCGAATTCCGCATCACCGCCCGCGCCGAAGACGTGACGCTGGCCTACGTGCCGAGCACGCCCGACTGGGTCTCGCCGTGGCCGGCGTTCACGCGGGTCAATGGCGAACTGGTGTTCGACCGCAACGCAATGGAGATCCGCAACGCGAGCGCGCGGGTGTTCGGCGTCGAGCTCACGCGCGTCAACGGCGCGATCCCCGACCTGGCGCATCCGGTGCTGCGTATCGAAGGCCAGGGTCGGGGTCCGCTGGCCGATCTGCTGCGCTACGCCAACGCCACCCCGGTCGGTGGCTGGACCGGCCACGCCCTGCGCGAGTCCAGCGCCACCGGCGACGCCGAGCTCAACCTCAAGCTCGAGATCCCGATCAATGCCGTGGCGCGCACCACCGCGCAAGGCCGCGTCGTGTTCGCCGGCAACGATGTGCGCCTGGGCCCCACGACCCCGCTGCTGGCAGGCGCCAGGGCCCGGGTCGATTTCAGTCAGCAGGGTTTCTCGATCGCCGGCGGCAGTGCGCGCGTGCTCGGCGGCGACGCCACCTTCGATGGCGGCGCCCAGCCGGACGGCAGCTTGCGCTTCGTCGGTCAGGGCGTGGCGAGCGCCGAGGCGCTGCGACGCGCGCCCGAGTTGGGCGCACTGTCACGCCTGGCCGGCCACCTGAGCGGCCAGACACCCTACCGCCTGGCACTCGGCATCGTGCGCGGCCATCCCGAGTTCACGCTGACCAGCCCGTTGACGGGGTTGGCGATCGACTTGCCAGCGCCGCTGAAAAAAGCCGCCGAGGCGGCCTGGCCGCTGCGCGCGGAGTCACGCCTGGCGGTCACCGCTGCCGGCGAGCCCGCGCGCGACACCCTGCGCGTTGAGCTCGGCAACGTCGCCCAGGCGCAGTACCAGCGCGACCTGTCGCGCGACACGCCGCAGGTGCAACGCGGGGCGATCGCGGTGCTCGACGCCCTGCCGCCCCTGCCCGAGCGCGGCGTGCACGCGGTGCTCAACCTGCCGGCGATCGATGCCGATGCGTGGCAGGCCCTGGCCGACCGATTGCAGGGCACTCAGCCCGGCGCCGCGGCGGGCGTCGACGACGGCTACCTGCCGCGCACGGTGGCGCTGCGCGCTCAGGCGCTGATCTCGGGCGGGCGCAAGCTGACGCGCCTGGTGGCAGGGGTCAGCCAGGACAGCGCCGACGCCACTTGGCGCGGCAACCTCGACGCCGATCAACTCGGCGGCTACATCGAGTACCGCGCAGCACTCGGCGCCGCCAACCCCGGCCGCGTCTACGCCCGGCTGGCCCGGCTGGCGCTGCCGCCGGCCGACGCCGAATCGGTAGAGAACCTGCTGGTGCAGGCGCCGGCCAGCGTGCCGGCGCTGGACATCGTCGTCGACGACTTCGAGTTGCGCGGCAAGAAATTCGGCCGCGTCGAGATCGAGGCCGTCAACCGCGCGGCCGAAGGCGGTGCGCGCGAGTGGCGCATGAGCCGCTTTGGAGTCAGCAACCCCGCTGCGCAACTCACCGGCAGCGGCCAGTGGCAGCCGGGCGCCGGGCCAGGCCGGCAGCGCATGGTGATGGACTTCAAGCTCGAGCTGGCCGACAGCGGCACGGCGCTCGAGCGCATGGGCTTCGGCGGCACGCTGCGTGGCGGCAAGGGCCGCATGATCGGCCAACTGTCCTGGGCCGGCTCGCCGCTGTCGCTGCATGTGCCCAGCCTGGACGGCCGCCTCACGCTGGCCCTGGACGCCGGCCAGTTTCTCAAGGCCGGGCCCGGCGCCGGGCGCCTGCTGTCGGTGCTCAACCTGCAGGCGCTGCCGCGGCGCCTGCTGCTCGACTTCCGCGACGTGTTCCAGGAAGGCTTCGCGTTCGACAACGTCACCGGCGACGTGACCATCGACGACGGCGTGGCCAGCACCAACAACCTGCGCATGCGCGGCGTGCAGGCCGCGGTGCTGATGGAGGGCAGCGCCGACATTGCGCGCGAGACGCAGCACCTGCGTGTGTTGGTGGTGCCCGAAATCAACGCGGGCACCGCGTCGCTGGCCTATGCCGTGATCAACCCGGCGGTCGGCCTGGGCAGCTTTCTGGCCCAGATGTTCCTGCGCCGCCCGCTGATGGCCGCCGGCACCCGCGAGTTCACCGTGCAAGGGTCGTGGGCCGACCCGAAGGTCGAACGCGTCGAGCGCAGACTCGACGCGCCGCTGCCCGACCTCGACCCACCCGCGCCGGCGTCGGCGCCGCGCCAGTGAGGAGCATTGCCATGAAAATCGCTGCCCTGCAAACCGTCTCGACACCCGACCTCGATCGCAATCTCGAGGCCGCGGCGCGGCTGATCGCGCAGGCCGCGCGCGAGGGCGCCGAGCTTGTTGGACTGCCCGAGTATTTCTGCCTGATGGGCTGGCGCGACGACGACAAGCTGGGCATCGCCGAGGCACCGGGCGACGGGCCGATTCAGGCCTTCCTGGCGGCGCAGGCGAAGCTGCATGGGCTGTGGCTGATCGGCGGCACGCTGCCGATGCAAACTGCGACGGCCGGCCGCGCGCGCAACGCCTGCTGCGTCTACGCACCCGACGGCACAAGGGCCGCGCGCTACGACAAGATCCACCTCTTTCGATTCGACAATGGCCGCGAGAGCTACGACGAGGCGCGCGTGCTCGAAGCCGGTAGCGAGCCGGTGGCTTTTCAGGCCGGCGCACTGAGGGTGGGCCTGTCGGTCTGCTACGACCTGCGATTCCCCGAACTGTACCGGCAACTGTGCACGCTGCCGTGCGACCTGGTGAGCGTGCCCGCGGCCTTCACCTACACGACCGGACGCGCGCATTGGGAACTGCTGCTGCGCGCCCGCGCGGTCGAGAACCAGTGCTACGTGATCGCGCCGGCGCAGGGCGGCACGCACGAGAACGGCCGCCGCACCTGGGGCCACAGCATGGTCGTCGACCCCTGGGGCGAGGTGCTGGCGGTGCGGCCCGAAGGCGAGGGCGTGGTGCTGGCCGAGGTCGATGCGAAGCGCCTGGCCGCGGTGCGCCAGCAACTGCCGGCGCTGGCGCACCGTCGGCTGTAGCGCGGCGCGTCGTCCACCGCCGCATTTCGGGGGGCGGGTGCCCGTCACGCCACAATCGCGCCCCATGACGCATTTGTTTCAGGCGCTGGCCGCCCGTGTCGATGGCTGGCGGGCTGCCGGCTATCCCTGCGACGCCTATCCCGCGCTGCGCGAAGTCCTCGATTTCGCTACCGACGAGCAATCGGTCGGACAACTTCGCTTCCTGCGCGCGGCGCAGTTTCGTGCGCTCGAAACCTATTGGTACCTGCGCGCGGTGCTCGGCACACCGACAGTTCCCGTGCTCTACGAGCAGTTGTTCGCGTCGGCGCGCGAACGCCGCGCGGCGATGGGGTTGATCTCAACGGAAATCGTCGAACTGATTGCCGACACCAGCTTGCTGGGCGTGCTCGAGCGCGTTCGCGCCGACGACGCGTTTGTCAGGCAGCACGGCCTCGAATCGCTCCGTGAGACGCTGTCACTCGACTACCCGAGCTACATCTTGGCCTTGGCGATGGGCGCCGGTAAAACGATTCTGATGGGCGCGATCGTCGCCACCGAATTCGCGCTGGCGTTGGAGTATCCGGA
Organism: Burkholderiales bacterium; assembly: GCA_031389565.1. Taxonomy (GTDB): domain Bacteria; phylum Pseudomonadota; class Gammaproteobacteria; order Burkholderiales; family Burkholderiaceae_C; genus CADEEN01. The sequence continues at coordinate 25,067 of JANMSR010000254.1, read as the reverse complement.
CGGCCCCTTCGTCCAGAACGCGCTGATCTTCGCGCCGGGCAAGACCATCCTCGGCGCCCTTCGTGAACTGGCCGAGGTGCCGTTCGAGCGCGTGCTGCCGCCGCGGCTGCACAAGCCCTTTGCCGCCAGCTTCAAGCTCACTTTCACGCGCGACGGCGACAGCGATATCCCTGTGATCGCCGGCAGCCTGTTCAACCTGATCGTCACCAACACCGAGAAGATTCGCATCCAGAAGCCACCGACGCGCAGCAATGGCCTGCCGCAGATGTTCTTCGCAGGCCGCGACGAGGCGGTGACTGAGTTGGCCAATCGGCGCCTGCTGAAAATCGCTTCGTTGCCGCACCTGGCGGTGTTTTCCGACGAGGCGCACCACACCTACGGACAGAAGCTGCTTGGCCGCTGGGAGAAGGACAAGACCACCGGGCGCGACGTTTTCAGGGACGACGGCATCAAGAAGGTGCGCCGCACGATCGACTTCCTCGGCCAGAACACCAACCTGATCGTCGTCGTCAATGCCACCGGCACGCCGTATTTCCAGCGCCAACCGCTACGCGATGTGGTGGTCTGGTATGGCCTGGGCGAAGGCATCCGCGACGGCGTGCTCAAGGAGCTGGCCAGCAGCATCAAAGTCTTCGACCTCGAAGACGAGGGTGGTGAGTTGGTCGCGCAGGTGATCGACGACTTCTTCGGCAGCTACGGCGAAGTGCGCCTGCCAGACGGCGCGCCGGCGCGTCTGGCGCTGTACTTCCCCAACCTCGAAACCCGCGACGCGCTGCGGCCGGCGCTCGATGCTGCGCTTGCCCTGCGTGGCATCGGCGGTGACACAGTGCTGGTGGTGGACAACAAGAGCAGCGACGCGACGAGGCGCGCTTTCGAGGCGCTGACGCGCGACGCCACGGCGCCGCACCGCGTGCTGCTGCTGGTCAACATGGGCACCGAGGGTTGGAACTGCCCGAGCCTGTTCGCCTGCGCGCTGGTGCGAAAGCTCGCCACCAGCAACAACTTCGTGCTGCAGGCGGCCACGCGATGCCTGCGCCAGGTGCCCGGCAACACCCTGCCAGCGCGCGTGTACCTGACTCACAGCAACCGCAAGACGCTCGAGGATCAGCTTTCAGAAACCTATGGCACCTCGTTGCACGAACTCGGCGCCAAGCATGCGGACCGTGTGCACAAGGACATTGTGCTGCACCGGCCGGCGCTGCCACCGCTGCTGATCAAACGGCGCGTGCTGCGCGTGCGCCGCAGGGCTGAGGAGGGGCGTACCGAGCCGTTGCGCTTCACCCAGCCCGAGCTGCCCGCGCCCGCCGCGCCCGTGGTTGAAACCTACACGCCGGTCGAAACAGCGGCGGGCATCACGCGCCTGCAGCGGCTCGATGCTGGCGAGGAAGTGGCACCAGCGTACGTGCCGCCCGTGTGCACGCCCTGGACGGCCGCGGCACAACTGGCGGCGAACTACCATCTGCCGACCGGCGAGGTGCTGCACGCATTGCAGGCCTGCTATGGCGGTGTCGCCGTGCCGGCGCATCACCTCGATGCGCTCGGCGCCCAGGTCGAAGCCCAGCGATCCGACTACGAGCCCTGGATCGAGGAAATCGACGTCGCCGTGGCCCTGGTCAGGCCCGAGGGATTTGACCTGACAGACACCCCGCAGGGCCCTGTCTACACCGCGCGCATCAGCTTCACGAAGGATCGCGAGCCCCTGTACCTGCTGGCGGCCGACACTGGCGACACCGCGCAGGCGCTGGCCACCAGCTTCCACTACGAGGGCTACAACTTCGACTCCGGGCCAGAGCGTGAATTCCTGCAATGGGCGCTGGCGGTGCTGCGCGACAACGAGCACCGCGTCGAGGGCCTTTGGTTCACCGGCGGCCTGACCGACCCCGCCAAGACCGACCTGTTCGCCGAGTACCTGGGCGACGATGGACGCTGGCATCGCTACACACCCGATTTCGTGATTCGCCGCAGCGATGGCAAGCACCTCGTGGTCGAGGTCAAAGACGACCGCCACAGCCCGGCGGTCCGCGCCGACCTTGCCCGCCTGGCCGCAGGTGACGAGGCGCAAAGCCTCGAGGGCCGCAAGGCGGTGGCGCTCAAGCGCTGGGAGCACCTGAACCCCGATCGCCTCGCCTACCATGTAATGTTCGCCAACCAGCAACTGCTCGACGAAGGCAAACCGCAGGTGCGCGACTTCATGCTGGGCCGCGGTTAGATGCCGCGCGCGATGGCCAATGTGGCTGGGAGGGCTGACACGATGTCCGACGGTGGAGACAGTGGGAGCCGTGGCAAAGGCCTGGCCGTGGCGGCGCTCGCGCGGCGCATCCACCTCATCCGCGGCCACAAGGTGATGCTCGACGCCGACCTGGCCGAGCTGTACGGCGTGCCGACCAAGGCGCTGAACCAGGCCGTCAAGCGCAATGCGGAGCGCTTCCCGGCGGACTTCATGTTCCAGCTCAGCGCCGACGAATCGCTCGCTTTGAGGTCACAAACTGTGACCTCAAACACCACCGCCCGCGGCGGCCGACGTTACGCCCCTCGGGCCTTCACCGAGCATGCGCGTTGATGGCTGCCACGGTGCTCAATTCGCCGCGCGCGGTCGAGATGAGCGTGTTCGTCGTGCGGGCCTTCGTGCAATTGCGCGAGTTCCTGGCCACGCACCGCGAGCTGGCGGCCAAGCTCGACGAGCTGGAACGCAAGCTGTCCACGCACGACCAGGCGATTGCCGGGCTGATCGACGCGATCCGGCAACTCACCGCCACGCCGCCGCGCAGGGGCCGCCCGATCGGCTTCACGGCCGACCTGAACAAGAAAGACTGAAAGCGACGCACTGCGCATGAGCACCGACCCGAAGTATGCCCAGACACCTGTCACCGTGGCCCGCGCCAAGGGCCGCCCGATGCTCACCTGGGTGGGCAAGAAGCCGCTCGGCCGTGTCACGGCGTACCCGGCGCAATTGATCGAGCGCTTTGCCGTGCCCCGCACGGCTGGCTTGCCGCTCGGCGTCGCCGACTGGTCCGGCTGGCCGGCGGCGCAGGAGCGCGGCGGCCTGCTCTTTCATGGCGACAACAAGGACGTGCTGGCGTACCTGCTGGCCAACGGCTTTCGCGGCAAGGTCAAGCTGATCTACATCGACCCGCCGTTCGACAGCGGCGCCGACTACGTGCGCAAGGTGCAGTTGCGTGGGCCCAAGGGAACTTTGAAGATCGACGGCGAAGACTACGCGCTCGGCGAGCAAGTCCAGTACACGGACATCTGGAGCAACGACAACTACTTGCAGTTCATGTACGAGCGGTTGTTGATGCTCAAGGACCTTCTTGCCGAGGACGGTGCAATCTTTCTGCACTGTGATCCGAAGCGAGGGCATTACCTGCGCTGTCTTCTCGACGAAGTGTTTGGTCCAGAAGCCTTTCGCAACGAAATCGTCTGGTGGTACTGGAACAAGTTTCAAGGGAACATCAATCGATTCGCATCCAATCACGATCTGATCTACTGCTACGCGACCGGCAAACCCCCCTACCGAAAGATCAAGGTTGAGCGGCCAGAGGTAGTGAGCCAGCTGGCACGTCGTTGGGACAGCGCGACGGGTTCGTTGGTAAATGTGAAGGATGCGTCGGGTAACTTGGTCTACATCGAAAGCGATGAAAAGACGCTCGATGACGTTTGGGTGGTCCCGATGCTTCAGCCGGCAGACAAGACCGAGAACGCCGGTTACCCAACGCAAAAGAGAGAGGAAATTCTGCAAGCGATCATTACTTCGAGTTCTGACCGCGGTGACCTCGTCCTCGACTGCTTCATCGGCTCCGGCACCACTGCCGCGGTGGCACAGAAACTCGGCCGGCGCTGGATCGGCTGCGACATCAACAAGGGCGCGATCCAGACCACGGCCAAGCGGGTGCAAGGCGTGATGACCGCACAGGTGGCTGCGCTATCGGCAGCCAAGCAGGCCTTGCTGGTCGAAGCCGATGGCGAAGCGCCGCGACCTTGCCAATGCGCCTTCACCTCCTGGCGCGTCAACGACTACGACCTGCAAATCCAGCACAACGAGGCCGCCGAACTCGTGGCCCAGCACCTGGGCGTCACGCGCACGCGCACCGACCCGTTCTTCGACGGTATCTGCGGCAACCAGCTCGTCAAGCTGGTGCCGCTCAACCACCCGCTGTCGCCGCTCGACTGCGAGGCGCTGCGCAACGAGCTGAAGAACCGCCCGCAGGAAGAGCGCGACGTGATGCTGGTCTGCCTGGGCATCGAGCAGGCGGCACGCCAATGGATCGATCAGCACAACAAGGCCTCGCCGGTGAACAAGGTGCAAGTCGTCGAGTTGCGCACCGATCGCCGCGCCGGCGGCGTGATTCGGCACGAGCCGATGACGGCGCGCGTGTCGGCGCTACGCAGGGGTGACCAGCTCATTGTCACGGTCGAAGACGTGGTGTCGCCGTCGATCCTGCAGCGCCTGCAATTGCAGGACGGCGTGCTGCGCGCCGAGGTCAACGACTGGCGTGCGATGGTCGATTGCGTGCTGATCGACGCCGCCCACGACGGCCGTGTTTTCAATGTCACGCTGGCCGACGTACCCGCTCGCAAGCAAGACTTGGTCGCCGGGCGCTACGAACTGCCCGCGCCGCCACCGGGCGCAGCGGTGGCGGTCAAGTTGATCGACATGCTTGGCGAGGAGATGGTTGTCAAGATCGACATGTGAGCTGACGGCTGCGCTGCATGGGGCAGGCCGGGCTATCGCGAGCCGAACATCATCCGTCGCGCCAGGGCGTTCTTCAGCAGCGGCAGACGCTCCAGAATCGCCATGCCGGCGCCGCGCAGCGTGGCCAGGCCGGGCGTTTGCCAGGTGAAGCTGCGGGCCAGGAAATCGGTGGCCGCGATCATCATCCAGCGGTCGGGGGAGCGCTGCCAGGCCACGCGCGACAGCGCCCGGTCGAGATCCGGCGCGGCACGGCTGGTATCGACCGCGTCGCGCAGTGCGGTGGCCAGTGCGAACGCGTCGCGCAGGCCGAGGTTGAGGCCCTGGCCGGCCACCGGGTGCAGCGTTTGCGCGGCGTTGCCGATGCGCACCTGGCGGCCGCGCACGAGGCTGCGCTGCGCGGCCAGGCCGAGCGGAAAACACTTCAGTGCCGAGACCGCGGTGATGCGGCCGACGCCGGGATCGAAGATAGTGCCCAGCACGGCCAGGCGCTGCGCGTCGTCGAGTTCGCGCACCGGGTCGTCGTCGCGCGGAACGCACCAGACCAGCGCTGCACGCCGCGCGCCATCGGCGCTGCGCGGTAACGGCAGCAGCGCGGCAGGGCCATCGCGGGTGAAGCGTTCGACGGCCAGGCCGGGCGTACCGTCTTCGAGCGTGACTGTGCCGACCCAGCCGTTCTGCTGGTAGTCGTGTGTGATGTCGGTGAGCTTGTCACCGCCAAACACGCCGCCTTCGGCCACCACGGCGAGGTCGAAGCGTTCGGCCACGCCGGCATCGACTTCGACGCCGTCGGGCAGGTCTTTCAGGGCAGCCACCGGCGCGCCGAAGCGGCTGTGCAGGCGGGCCGGCTCGGCGGCGGCGACGGCGTCCCAGGTGCGCTGCATCGGCACCACCAGCGCGCCATAGCCGAGCACGGCCCCGAGCATCGACACGCCCAGCTCGGCCGCGGACAGGCGCACTGCGGGCGTGCCGAGCCAGGCGGGCACGGCCAGCGCCGGCCCCTGCTGCGAGACCGAGACTTCGCGAATTGGCTCGGCCCGCGCAGCGTCCCAGGCGCCGACGCGCTCGAGCAACTGGATGCTGCCCAGCGAGAGCGCCAGCGTGCGTGCGTCGGCCGACACGTCGTGGTCGGCCGGCCGGGTGTCGAACAGGCTGATCTGCACCGTGGGCAGCGTGCGCGCGGCCAGCAGGGCCAGGGCCAGGCCGACCGGGCCGGCGCCGATGACGGCGATGTGAAGGGACGCGCGGGGCTTCATGGGCAGGCTGCGATCCTAGCGGGCGGGGCGAACTGGGGCCGATCGACTAGAATCCGCCGCCTTGCGCATGCCCGCCCACCCCGCGGCGATGCAGGTTTCCCTGCCTCGAATCCCTGGAGACTTGGATTGCGAGGCCCGGGCCGCCTCTGCAGCGGCTCATCACCCACAGGACCGTCGACGTGTTCATCTCCCAAGCCTTTGCCCAGACCGCGCCGGCCGCCGCCGGCGGCACCAGTACCGAATCCACCTTGTTCAGCCTGCTGCCCCTGGTGCTGATGTTCGTGGAGCTGTACTTCATCATGATTCGGCCGCAGATGAAGCGGCAGAAGGAACACAAGGCGATGGTCGAGGCCATCGCCAAGGGCGACGAGGTCGTGATCGGCGGCGGCATGCTCGGGCGGGTGGCCAAGCTCGGCGAGACCTATGTCTCGATCGAAATCGCCGCCAATGTCGAGGTGCAGGTGCAGCGCTCGGCCATCATCCAGGTGCTGCCCAAGGGCACCTTCAAGTAATCCGCTGCGGCGCTGCACCTTGCGCGCCGCGAAAGTTGCCGCTCCATGAACCGCTACCCGTGGTGGAAGTACGCGATGCTCGTCGTCGCGTTGTTGATCGGCCTGCTGTACACGGCGCCCAACTTCTTCGGCGAGGCGCCTGCGGTGCAGGTGTCGTCGGGCAAGGCCACCGTGAAGGTCGAGCCGGCACTGGTCGGCCGCGTGCGCGACGCGCTCCAGGCCGCAGGCGTGAACGCCGACTTTGTGGCCCTCGAAGGCACCTCGGTGCGAGCGCGATTCATCGACACCGACACGCAGATCAAGGCCAAGGACACGATCGCCAAGGCGCTGAATCCGGACGCAAGCGACGCCCAGTACATCGTCGCGCTGAACCTGGTGTCGCGCTCGCCCTTGTGGCTGGCCAGGCTGCGCGCACTGCCGATGTACCTGGGCCTGGATCTGCGCGGCGGCGTGCATTTCCTGATGCAGGTCGACATGAAGGCGGCGCTGACCAAGAAGGCCGAAGCGCTGACCGGTGACCTGCGCACCTTGCTGCGCGACAAGAACATCCGCCACGCCGGCATCGCGCGCGATGGCAACACGGTCGAGGTGCGCTTTCGCGACAAAACCGCGCTCGACGCAGCGAAGAACCTGCTCAATGAGCAACTGGCCGATCTGGTGTGGACCGAGACGGCCGACGGCGACGGCTTCAAGCTGGCCGGCGCGTTGAAGCCGCAGGCCGCGCGCGCGACGCAGGACCAGGCGCTCAAGCAGAACATCACCACGTTGCACAACCGCGTCAACGAACTCGGCGTGGCCGAACCGGTGATTCAGCAGCAGGGTGCCGACCGGGTGGTGGTGCAACTGCCCGGCGTGCAGGACACGGCCAAGGCCAAGGACATCATCGGCCGCACGGCAACGCTCGAGTTGCGCATGGTCGACGACAGCGCCGAGGCCGCGGCGGCGGCGGTCGGCTCCGGGCCGGTGCCCTTGGGCACCGAGCGCTATGTCGAGCGCGGCGGCGCGCCCTTGATCGTCAAACGCCAGGTGATCCTGACCGGCGACAGCCTGACCGACGCGCAGCCGGGTTTCGACGGCCAGAATGCCAACGAGCCGGCGGTGCACCTGACGGTGGACGCCAAGGGCGCGCGCATCATGCGCGACGTCTCGCGCGACAACGTCGGCAAGCGGATGGCGATCCTGTTGTTCGAAAAGGGCAAGGGCGAGGTCGTGACCGCGCCGGTGATCCGCGGTGAGCTGGGTTCGCGGTTCCAGATCTCCGGTCGCATGACCAGCGTCGAGGCCGCCGACACGGCGCTGCTGCTGCGCGCCGGCTCGCTGGCCGCGCCGATGGAGATCATCGAGGAGCGCACCATCGGCCCCAGCCTGGGCGCCGAAAACATCAAGCTCGGCTTTGCCAGCGTGATCTACGGCTTCTCGGCCATCGCCGTGTTCATGTGCCTGTACTACCTGCTGTTCGGGGTGTTCTCGACCATCGCGCTGGCCTTCAATCTGCTGCTGTTGATCGCGGTGCTGTCGATGCTACAGGCCACGTTGACGCTGCCGGGCATCGCCGCAATCGCACTGGCGCTGGGCATGGCCATCGACTCCAACGTGCTGATCAACGAACGCGTGCGCGAGGAGCTGCGGGGCGGCGCCAGCCCGCAGACGGCGATCGCCACCGGCTACGAACGCGCCTGGGGCACGATCCTCGATTCCAACGTCACCACCCTGATCGCCGGCGTGGCCCTGCTGGCCTTCGGCTCGGGCCCGGTGCGCGGCTTCGCGGTGGTGCACTGCCTGGGCATCCTGACCTCGATGTTCTCGGCGGTGGTCTTCTCGCGCGGCCTGGTCAACCTCTGGTACGGCCGGCAGAAGAAGTTGAAGGGCGTGTCGATCGGCCAGGTCTGGCGCCCCGACGGCGTCAAACCGGCAGCGGAAGCCTGAGGAGCGAGCCGCATGGAATTTTTGGTGAAGTCGTCACTTGCGCTTCGCGCAAATGAGCCTTCCTCAAAACTCCATTGAATTGACAAGGAGTTCAGATGGAGTTTTTCAGAATCCGCCGCGATATCCCGTTCATGCGCCATGCGCTGGTGCTGAACGCGATCTCGTTCCTCACCTTCGCTGCCGCCGTGTTCTTCCTGGCCACACGCGGCCTGCACCTGTCGGTCGAATTCACCGGCGGCACGGTGATGGAGGTCGAGTACGTGGCCGCCGCCGACCTGGGCAAGACGCGCACCGCGGTCGACAGCCTCGGTCTGGGCGAAGTCCAGGTGCAGAATTTCGGTACCTCGCACGATGTGTTGATCCGCCTGCCGCTACGGGGTGACGCCAAGCAGAGCGAATTGGCCAGCCGCGTGCTCAACGCGCTGTGCAAGGCCGAATCGGGCACGGTCACGACCAAGCAATACACCACGCCGCAGGGCGAGCAGGTCAGCCGGCCTTCGTGCAGCACGACCACCGGCGCCGAGCCGCTGAAGCTGTCACGCACCGAGTTCGTCGGGCCCTCGGTCGGCGAAGAGCTGAAGTGGGACGGCGTCAAGGCGCTGGCCGTGACTGTGGCCGGCATCATGCTGTATCTGGCCTTCCGCTTCGAGTGGAAGTTCTCGGTCGCGGGCATCGTGGCCAACCTGCACGACGTGATCATCATCCTGGGCTTCTTCGCTTTCTTCCAGTGGGAGTTCTCGCTGGCGGTGCTGGCCGCGGTGCTGGCCGTGCTCGGCTACTCGGTCAACGAATCGGTGGTCATCTTCGACCGGGTGCGCGAAGCGTTCCGCAAGTTCCGCAAGCTGAACACGCGCGAGGTTATCGACCACGCCATCACCAGCACCATCAGCCGCACCATCATCACCCACGGCAGCACGCTGATGATGGTGGTGTCGATGTTGATCTTCGGTGGTCCGACGCTGCACTACTTTGCACTGGCGCTGACCATCGGCATCCTGTTCGGCGTCTACTCGTCGGTGTTCGTGGCCGCGGCGATCGTGATGTGGCTCGGCGTCAAGCGCGAGGACCTCGTGAAACTGTCCGCAAAGGACGGCGACCCGAACGACCCGAACGCAGGCGCCGTGGTCTGATTTCGCAGACGCTGGTGTAGAGTCGCCAGACCCCCGAACGAAGGTTCAACCGATCCCCTATGGCGACCGTCGGCGACCAAGCCAGCCTGGCCTACCAGGCGCGCCGCCTCTACACGGAAGAGTTGGTCAAAGGCCTGCCGGCGCTGGTCAGCGCCGTGGCCACCTGGGCCGTGGCACCTGAGCGCATGACCGCCGCGGCGGCCGCAGCCGAGCCGGGCATCGTCGGCCGGCTGCGCGACACCGCGATTGCGCTCAAGCTGCACGGCATGGCCTGGCACCAGGCCATCGTTGCCGCGTTGCAGGAAGCCTTGCGCCACGGCGTGTCGGCTTCGCGCACCACCGACATGGGCGGCCCGACCCAGAAGCTGTCGCTGGTCGATGACCAAACCATCGAGCGCGAGATCGTCACCTCGCGTCTGGCGCTGGCCATCATGGACCGCGCCAACTGGGAATTCAACGACCTGCGCACGCGCGTGGCGCTGCTCGAGCGCCGGGAAGAGCTCGATCCGCATGACCTGTTGCGCACGCATGTGCTGGCCCGCATCGTGACGCAGGCCTGGGCCGATGCGGGCCTGGAAGACTCTGCGGTGCGCGAGCTGCAGCCGGTGTTGCATGAAGAGTTCGGCGTGCTGGTGCAGGAGGCCTACCACGAGGCCAACAGTTGGCTGGTGTCGCAGCGCGTGCTGCCCGACATCGACCTGCGGCCCCTGATTCGGCGCTCGCGCAGTGGTGCCACCACCGGCTATCACGGCCTGGTGCATGACGAGACGCGCTTGATGACGCGCTCCGGCTCGAGCGGCAGTGAAGCTCACGGCCACGGCAGCGACAACGGGATGGCCGTGCTGTCGCGCCTGAACCGCATGATCGAGCGCCACGTGCCGGCTTTCGCCGAGACCGCGCGCGTGGGACAGCAACGCACGGTGTCGCCGGCGCTGGCCGCGGCGATCGGCCAGGCCCAGCAGGGCATACAACGGCGCATCGATCGCAACGATGCCGGGTCAGCCACGGCGACCGTCTCGGCGCAACTGCTCGAAGAATTGAGCCTGCGCAAGCAGGCCTTGAAGCGTGCCGCCGAAACGCCGGTGGAACGTGCCACCATCGAGATCGTCGCGTTGCTGTTCCAGAGCATCCTGACCGAGGAGCGCATCCCGTCGACAGTGCGGGTGTGGTTTGCGCGGCTGCAGATGCCGGTGCTGCGGGTTGCGGTCGGCGAACCGGATTTCTTCGCCACCGTCGACCACCCGGCGCGGCGGTTGATCGACCGCATGGGCGCCTGCGTGATGGGTTTCGATGCCTCGGCCCGCGCCGTCGGCGACGCGCTGGAAGGCGAAATCAAGCGCGTGGTGCAGGTCGTCGAGGCCTACCCCGACACCGGGCGGCGGGTGTTCCAGACCGTGCTGACGGAGTTCGAGCGCTTCCTCGAGCATTACTTCAAGAGCGAGAACGAGGCCACCAAGCGCGGCGTGTCGCTGGCCCAGCAGGTCGAGCAGCGCGAGACGCTGGCCATCCAGTACACCATCGAGCTGCGCAAGATGTTGAACGAGGTGCCGGTGCAGGAGGGCGTGCGCCAGTTCCTGTTCCAGGTCTGGGCCGACGTGCTGGCGATGGCGGCCGTGCGCCACGGTGCGCAAGCCGAAGCCACCAAGGCCATGCGCAAGGCGGCCACCGACCTGATCTGGTCGGCAGGCGCGAAGGTCTCGCGCGAGGAGCGCGCCGATGTCATCCGCCGCCTGCCGCCGCTGTTGAAGCAACTGCGCGATGGCATGGAGTCGGCGGGCGTGCCGGCGGCCAAGCGTGACGAGCATGTGCGCTCGCTCAATGAATCGCTTGCGGCGGCCTTCAGCGCCAAGGCTGCCGCGATTCCGGCCGAGCGATTCGAAGAGCTGCGCGAGCGGCTCGAAGCGCTGGAAGAACTGTTGCCCGACGCCAGCGATGTGCAGCTCGACCAGACCCTGATGCTCGACATCTCCGGCGATGACAGCGGCGACCTCGAAGTGGTTGGCGAGGGCGGTTCGATGCCCACGCCGGCGATGCTGTCGTGGGCCCGCGAGCTGCAGGTCGGCAGTTGGTACATGCTCGAGTACAACGACCGCAATCAAGCGGTGCAACTGGCCTGGCAAGGCATGCGCCGGCATCTGTCGCTGTTCGTCACGGCCAGCGGGCGCTGCCTGTTGTTCGAGCAGCACCGGCTGGCGTCTTACCTGCAGGCCGGCTTGTTGTTGCCGGCGCAGGACGAAGCGCTGACGGTGCGGGCCACGCGCACGGCGTTGGCCAAGTTGGACGTGGATCCGTCGCGCTTGTTGAACTGAGCCGCCGGCTCAGTGAATCAGCCGCTCTTCGGGCGCGACGAACAACTCGTCGAGGATCAACGCGTCGGGTTCTTCGCCCAGGCTCCAGAAGACCATCAGTACGATGACCTTCAAGTCGTCGAGGTCGATCGGGGTGGCGCCGATCGCGGTCGCGCGGTCGATCACCATTTCGCGCATCGGCGGCGGCAGCACGCCGGCCGATTCGAGGAAACTGACAAAGCCGATCGAGTCTTCGCCGAGCAGTTCCTGCTCCGCCGGGGAGTAGACGCGCATCGCGTCGGCACTCTGCTGGCCACTGTAGCCCTCGGCCGTGCTGGCCAGGCCGTCGAGCCAGGACAGGGCCTCCTGGATTTCGTCGCTCTCGAACCCCACTGCCGACAACTTGCGCGTCAGTTGGGCATGGTCAGGGCAGGCGTCGGGACGCCAGTAGTTTTCGTACAAATACACCAGCACGTCGAACATGAAAAGACTATACCGTAGCGTGTACTGGCCCTGGGGCGTTACCCGTTGCCCCGGCGCTGGTACAGGCCCCCCGGCAGGCGTGCGACGCGGCCGTCGAGTTCGAGTTCGAGCAGGCGGGCGTTGACAGTCGCTGCGCTTTCGCCCGTGCGGGCGAGCAGCGCATCCAGTGTGGCCGGGTCGTGGCCGAGGGCGGCGAGCAGGGCGTCGCCCTGCGCCGGTTCGGTGGCGGTCGCGGCGGCGGCGGGCGCTGCCCAGTTCAACTCGCCGAGGATGTCGGCGGCCGAGTCGACCAGCTTGGCGCCCTGCTTGATCAGCGCGTGGCAGCCCCGCGACTGCGGCGAATGGATCGAGCCGGGAATCGCAAACACCTCGCGCCCGGCTTCGAGGGCCTGGCGCGCGGTGATCAATGACCCCGAGGGCAAAGCGGCCTCGACCACCAGCGTGCCGCGCGACAACCCGGCGATCAAGCGGTTGCGCTGCGGAAAGTTTTGCTGCAACGGCGGCATCCCGAGTTCGAACTCCGACAACAGCAAACCGTCCGTGGCGATGCGGTGCGCGAGGGCACGGTGGCGCGCCGGGTAGATGCGGTCCAGCCCCGTGCCCAGCACCGCGATCGTGCTGCCGCGGCCGGCCAGACCGCCCTCGTGAGCCGCGCCGTCGATTCCCAGCGCCAGGCCCGAAACGATGCTCACGCCGGCATGGCTCAAGTGCTCGGCGAACGCGCGAGCGTTGTCGACACCCTGCGCGCTCGGGTTGCGGCTGCCCACGATCGCCAGGGCCGGCGCGCCGAGCAGGTCGAGCCGGCCCTGGGCGTACAACAGCAGCGGCGGGTCGGCGGTTTCGAGCAACAGTGCGGGGAAATCGGCAACCCCGAGCGTCAGTACATGGTGCGTCGCGTCAGCGTCGAGCCAGGCCTCTGTGCTGGCGAGCTGTTCGGCATGGCGCTCGGGCTCGGTCGCCAGTGCGGCGGCCAACGCTGGGCCGAGCAGTTCTCGCAGCGTGACCGGTCGGGCCGCGAACACCGCTTCGGGCGAACCGCAGCTACCGAGCAGCCGGCGGGCGGACTCGCGGCCAATGCCCGGCGTTCGCAGCAGGCGCAGCCAAGCCGCAAGATCGTCTGGACGGGCCACCCTGGCGCGCTCGGGTCGATGGCGCGCGGTTCGGCTCAGGGCTGGGTGAAGCGGTCGCCTGCGGTGACCGGTTGCTGCGCCTGCAGGATCAGGCCGTAGGACACGCGCTCGAAGACGCGAAACACAAACAGCATGCCGTGCCGCTCATCGGGCAGCTTGATCTGTGTCGGCCGATCACCGGTGCGGTCGGTCACTTGCACGCCGTCGCGCAACACCGCCAGGACGTGGCCGCGTTCGACGCCGTCGAGCGCGCCACGGTTGATAGCGACCACCTGGTTTTGGCCCGCGATCAGGGCTTCGCCGTAGACGGAAATGATCTGGCCGGCAATCGGTTTGCCCGGCGCGTGCGGCATGAAGTTGCTGAAGTCGCGCGGCGGCACGGGGGCCAACCGGTCGCCCACACCGACTTCTTCCTTCACGCTGACCAACTCGAACGTGGCCGGCACCGCCAACGAGGACTTGCCGTCGGCGGTGGCCGTGCTGCCGCCCTCGCGGGTGTATTCGGCGGTGCCGAGGAAGCGCGCTTCGTAGCCGAGGATTTCCTTGGTGGTCGGGTCGCGCAGCGGCACGGCCTGACGGAACACACGCCAGTCGCGCAGGCCACCGAGATCGCCGAGCACGTAGGCCTTGTCGCCACGGCCGATCATCACGCGGCCGTCGGGGGCCGCGACCACGCGCGGCGCGCGCTCGAGCTCGTTGGCGCTGAACACCACCGCCTCGTTGAGGAAGGGTGCGATCAGATGCAACTGCACCGCCGGCACACCGCCGTCGCCGAGCGCCTCGCTGCGCACGCGCGGGCTCAACTTGACCGTGCCGTCGGGTCCGCCCTGCGCCAGGCGCAGGCGGGCGCGGCCGCCGGACTTGTCGAGCACCAGCACCTGGCCAGGGTAAATCAGGTGCGGGTTGCGGATCTGGTCGAGGTTCATGCCCCACAACTCGGGCCAGCGCCAGGGGCTCTTGAGGAAAATCTTGGCGATGTCCCAAAGCGTGTCACCACGCTTGACGGTGTGCGAGTCAGGCGCGTTGGGCGCCAGCTCCGAGAGCGGCACGCCGGTTTGCGCCACCTGTTGCGCGGTACCGCGCTGTTGCGGCGAAACCGGGTAGGTGGCCGCGCACACGCTGCCGACGGCCAGCAGCAGGCTGCTGGCAAAGGCGGTCGTGGCGAGGCGGCTGGCGTGGCTTCGAATCATGAACAGAGTCTCCCCGGGCCGCTGCTGGCGCTGGCAGCGATGAGAAAATGGTGCCGTTGTCAGGTCTTCGAGGTCTTTAAGCACCCCGTCGGCAGCCCTGCGGCAAGCCGGCGAAAATGCTCATACGGTTTGGCAGATTCTGCCTCTAAACCCTTGATATCGCAATGAAAGTGCCTCGTGCAATCGCTCGGCGTGGCGCCTTTCACGAACCCCGCAGGTCCACATTGCGCACGCTTGGCCCGAGCCCGCTGGCGTGTGCGGTTTTTCACGAACCATGAGTCTGTTGCCCATCCTCCGCTACCCTGACCCGCGCCTGCACACGGTGGCCAAGCCGGTGCTCGCCGTCGACGCGCGCGTCCGCACCTTGGTCGACGATATGTTGGCCACGATGTACGACGCCGACGGCGTGGGCCTGGCCGCGACCCAGGTCGATGTGCACGAGTGCGTGATCGTGATCGACACCTCCGACAGCCGCGACCGACCGCGCGTACTGATCAATCCGCTGCTGCTGGCACGCAGCGCAGAGATGGTCTTCGGCGACGAAGGTTGCCTGTCCGTGCCGACGATCTATGACAAGGTGCCGCGCCACGCCCGCGTCACGGTGCGCGCCCTCGGCCGCGATGGCCAGCCGAGCGAATTCGAGGCCGAGGGGCTGGAGGCGGCGTGCGTGCAGCATGAGATGGATCACCTGCTGGGCAAGGTGTTCGTCGAGTACCTGAGCCCGTTGAAGCGCGGCCGCATCAAGACCAAGATGCTGAAGAAGATGCGCGACGAAGCGCAGCGCGCAGGATGAGTGATGCGCGCGCTTTGCGCGTGGCCTTTGCCGGCACACCGGCCTTTGCCGCCACTGCGCTGGCCGCCCTCCATAGCGCAGGCATCACGGTGCCACTGGTGTTGACCCAGCCCGACCGCCCGGCGGGGCGCGGCCTCCAACTGCAGGCCTCGGCGGTCAAGCAGTTCGCGCAGCAACACGGCGTGCTCGTGGCACAGCCGCAGGGCCTGAAACTCGACGGCCGCTTTGCCGCCGATGCCCAGGCCGCGCAGGCGGCGCTGCGGGCCGCGCGCCCCGACGTGATCGTGGTCGCGGCCTACGGCCTGATCCTGCCGCCGTGGCTGCTCGCGCTGCCGCGGCTGGGTTGCCTGAACATCCACGCTTCGCTGCTCCCGCGCTGGCGCGGCGCGGCGCCGATCCAGCGCGCGATCGAAGCCGGAGACGCCGAAACCGGCATCACCATCATGCAGATGGACGTCGGCCTCGACACGGGCGACATGCTGCGGGTCGGTCGCGAACCGATCCGTGCCGACGACACCGCGGCCAGCCTGCAAGTTCGCCTGGCTGATCTCGGCGCGACGCTGGTGGTCCAGGCGCTCACCGACGCGGCGTGCGCCGCGCTGTTGCCCACGCGGCAGCCCGCCGACGGCGTGACCTATGCGCACAAACTGGCCAAGGCCGAAGGCGCGATCAACTGGCTGCTCCCGGCCGCCGAGATCGAACGCCGGCTGCGCGCCTTCGACCCGCAGCCCGGCTGCAGCTTCGATCTCGAGGGCCACACGGTCAAGCTCTGGCGCGCCAAGGTGAATGCCGGCTTCGGCGCTCGGCCGGGCACGGTCGAGGCCGATGCCCACGGGCTGCAGGTGGCCTGCGGCGACGGCCAGGCATTGGCCCTGCTCGAATTGCAGCGCCCCGGCGGCCGGCGGCTGGCCGTCGCCGCGTTCCTGGCCTCGCGCTGAGGCACCGGGGGCGCCACTCAAGTTGGGCCGCGGCGCCGCCGATAACGGCAGTACAGCCCCACGTGCGTGACGCCATGCCCCGATCCTTTCACCTGACTGTCCTGCTCGCGCCGCTGGCGCTGGCTCGCCGGCTGCCAACTGATGGGCTGCGAGCCGCCCGAGGCGCTGGCCGCGCGCAAGGAAGCCGAAGGCAAGGCCATCGGTGGCGCCTGCCGCCATGCCGGTCGCGCCATCGAAGACTGCTTCGCACTGAACAAGCGCGGCGACAAAGCCGCGCAGTTCGCCGGCTGGCGCGAGATGAACGACTACATGCGCGAGAACAAGATCGAGGCCGTGGCGCCGCAGGGCGGCGTGACTGCCGAATTGGCGGAGAAGCCGGAGAAGCCGGAGAAACCGGAGATGGCCGAGACCGCCGAGAAGGCCAAGAAGGCCGAAGAGCCCGCGCCCGGCGCCAGCGCGGCCAAGAAGCCGAGCAAGAACAAGAAGCACGACACCTGAAGCGTTCTGTCGGGCGTGGCCGCAGCCTGTGGCGTGGCGCACGACACGCTGAGCTCGGTGCGGCATCGTGGCAGCTTGATCGATGATGGCGTGCAGACCAGTGGCCGCGCCGCCAGGCTCGAGGTGCCGATCGTCGGCAGCGGCGATGTGCGCCAGCGTCAACCTTGACTTGCGGCGCGGCGCCGGCACACTCCACAGCCCCGCGGCGCCGCCGCGACCACTGGAGCAGTTGACCATGAGCGTTGCCCGCATTACCGAGATTTCGAGCATCAGCAAGAAGAGCTTTGACGACGCCGTGACGCAAGGTGTGGCGCGCGCCAACAAGACACTGAAGAACGTCAAAGGCGCGTGGGTCCAGGACCAGGAAGTGATGGTCGACAAGGGCAAGATCACGGGCTACAAGGTGATCCTGAAGGTCACGTTCGTACTCGCCGATTGACGGCCCCTGGGTGGCCCTCGGGTCCTCGGGCGCTCAGGCCGCCCTTCGACGCGTCTCAGGACAGGCTTGGGAGCGGCCTGGCTTGGCTGGTGACTCCTAGAATCGCGCCATGAACGTCCTCAGATTCACCGACCTCATCGCCCATGGCCGCGTTGCCGGGCAGCGCGTTTTCATCCGCGCCGATCTCAACGTGCCGCTGGACGACAGCGGGCAGATCAGCGAAGACACCCGCATCCGCGCCTCGCTACCGTGCATCCGCATGGCGCTCGACGCCGGCGCGGCGGTGATGGTCACTTCGCACCTGGGCCGGCCGACCGAAGGCGCGTTCAATGCCGAGGATTCGCTGGCCCCGGTGGCGGCGCGCTTGGGCGAACTGCTCGGCCGCGAAGTGCCGCTGCGCGCGAACTGGGTCGACGGCGTGGACGTGGATCCCGGCCAGGTGGTGCTGCTGGAGAACTGCCGTGTCAACCCGGGCGAGAAGAAGAACGACGAGGCGCTGGCCCGCAAGATGGCGGCGCTCTGCGACATCTTCGTGCACGACGCCTTCGGTACCGCGCACCGTGCCGAGGCCAGCACCTACGGCATCGCCCAGTTTGCCAAGGTGGCCTGCGCCGGCCCGCTGCTGGCTGCCGAGATCGACGCGATCACCAAGGCGCTGGCGCATCCGAAACGCCCGCTGCTGGCGATCGTCGCCGGCTCCAAGGTCAGCACCAAACTGACGATCCTGCAAAGTCTGGCCGCCAAGGTCGACGGGCTGATCGTCGGCGGCGGCATCGCCAACACCTTCCTGCTCGCCGCGGGGCTGCCGATCGGCAAGAGCCTGGCCGAGGCCGACCTGGTCGACCAGGCCAAGGCCGTGATCGAGGCCATGAGGGCACGCGGCGCCGCGGTGCCGATTCCGACCGATGTGGTGGTGGCGAAATCCTTCGCTGCCCACGCGCAGGCCAGCGTCAAGGCCACCGCCGATGTTGCCGCCGACGACCTGATCCTCGACATCGGTCCGCAGACCGCGGCGCGGCTCGCCGAGCAACTGAAGGCCGCCGGCACGATCGTCTGGAACGGCCCGCTCGGCGTGTTCGAGTGGGACGCGTTTGCGCACGGCACCGAAACCGTGGCCCGCGCGATCGCCGACAGCGCCGCCTTCAGCATTGCCGGCGGCGGCGACACCCTGGCGGCGATCGCCAAGTACGGCATCGCGGGTGACATCGGCTACATCTCCACCGGCGGTGGCGCCTTCCTCGAAGTGCTCGAAGGCAAGACGCTGCCGGCGTTCGAGATCCTCGCCCGCCGCGCCAAAGGCTGAGCCGCGTCAGCGCTTGACGCCGGGCCGCGGCCGCGCCGCCTCATCCCACGCCGGCCCCGCGAACCAGGCCTGGCCTTGCAGCGCCGCGCGAAGCATCGGCAGCGCGTCGACACCCCAGAACAGGCGACCGTCGAGCTCGAAGGTCGGCACGCCGAACACGCCGCGGGCGATGGCTTCGACAGTGGCTGCGCGCAACTCGTTCTTCACCTCGGCCGAGGCCGGGTCGCGCGCCGGCGCGAGCGCTTGCGTCAGCACGGCGATGCGGTTGGCATCGGCCGCATCGCTGCCGCCGATCCACGCATGCCGCATCAGCGCCTCAACGACGCGCCGGTTCGGCCCGCACGCGATCGCCAGGCGCAGCAGCGGCAAGGGATTGAACGGGTGCGTCGCGGGCATGTCCAGGGCAATGCCATGCTCCTGCGCCCACCAGGCCACATGGCGGAAGGTCCAGGCGCGCTTGGGTTCGATTTCGGCCGGGCCCTTCTGGCCCCAATGCGCCAGCAGCCCGGCAAAAAGCACCGGCCGGTAGGTCACCGCATAGCTACAGCCTTCGAGCGCCTGCGGCAGGTGCTCGAACGCCAGGTAGGCAAACGGCGAGATCGGGTCTAACCAGAAGGTGATCGGTTTCATCTTGCGGACACAGTAGCAGCCATACGGCGCAGCATCAAGTCTTCATCGGCCTCGACTTTGAAGCGCTGCACGTCCTCGGCCGTGGCGGCGGCGAAGTCCAGCCGTTCGAGCAGGCGCCGCGAGCGTATATTGGCGCGCTTGAATACCGCCACCAGGGTGTGGACGCGGTACTGCGCGACCAGCTCATCGATCATCGCTGTGACCGCTTCACGGGCCAGGCCGCGACCCCAAAACGCGCTGGCCAGCTCGTAGGCGACGAAGGCGTGCCCATCGGCCTGCACCGTGGCCTGCACACAGCCCAACAAGTCGGCGTCGGCTTGGCGCAGCACCCAGTTCAGCCACTGCTCGCTGCCATCGGCCGAGCGCCGCGTCTCGAGTTTCACGTAGCGCTGGTGCAGCCACTCGACCGACGCGGGCGGCTCGCGTTCGTAGGTGTAGATCGCCGGGTCGCTGAGCACCGCGAACATCGCCGCGGCATGGTTCGCGAGTTGCGGCTCCAAGCGCAGGCGCAGTGTCTCGATCACGCGCATCGGGATCAGGACAGCTTGGCCTCAAACGGCAGTGCGGCATCGACGCCGTCCACCAGGGAGCGAACAGTGGCCATGCGGACCTCCGGTTGGCGCCGCGATTGTGCCGCGCCCGCGCGGGCGCGGCCACTTCCGCGCGACACTTCCGCGCGACTCGGCGCAGGCTGATGATGCCCACACGTTGACCCTGCGCGCGGGGCGGCCCGAGCTTGGACGCGTCGCGCACCCGCGCTCGCACGCGCCCAGCGCGAGGCGGCGCTTGGTTCAGCACCAGGGTGCCGGTCTCGCCAGTGGCTCCGAACAGGCTGACTTGCCTGGCTACTTCGATGGTGCGATTTGGTTGAGGGCCTGCAGCCGTTCGACCGTGCCCACATCGGTCCAGGGCCCGTCCCAGGCCTCGGCACCGAGCCGCCCGGCAGCCAGCGCGGCGTCCAACCGAGGCAGCAATGCGAGGCGTGTGCCAGGGGTGATGCCGGCGAACAGCTCGGCGCGGAACAGGCCCACGCTGGCCCAGGTGCGGCGCGGGTCGACCACGGTGGCCAAGCCGCTGGCTTCATCGATGCCGAAGTCGCCCTTCGGGTGGTGCGGGGCATTGGCCACCAGCCACAGGTGCGCGAGCCGGCGGCTGAGCGCAAAGCGGGCGGCGGCTGCGGCGTCGAAGCCGAAACCGGGCAGGAACACGTCGCCGGAGACGACCCAGAACGTGTCTTCGTCGCGCGTCGCTAGCCAGCGCATGGCGTTGGCAATTCCGCCGGAGATATCGAGCGCGCCACCATGGTCGCGGCCTTCGGTCGAGTAGCGGATCGACAAGCCCCAGCGCGCACCGTCGCCGAGCACGGCGGGGAACTGCTCTTCGAGCCAGGCCGTATTGATCACCACCCGGCGCACGCCCGCACGGGCCAGCGCTTCGAGGTGCCATTCGATCAAGGGCTTGCCGCGTACCGGCAGCAGCGGCTTGGGGCAGTGGTCGGTGAGCGGGCGCATGCGCTCGCCGCGGCCGGCGGCCAGGATCAGCGCAGACGGCTGAAAAGGGGGCTGGGCTTGCATCGGCGCGCAGTGTATGCCGCGCCGCGGCGTGGCCCGGCTCGGCTCGGTTCGGCATGTCCGGTGGGCCGCACGCAAGTCGGTGTCGGGACGCCGCTTAAAATCGCCGGCTTGACTTGGTTGCCCGTCGTTCCCACTTTTGCGCCCGTGCGCCGCCTGCATGTCCAGCCTCGACTCCCAACGCGTCCCCGACACCAGCGCCCCGGCGCCCCTGACCAGCGCCAGCCGCGAAGCGCTGATGGCCAACGCCATCCGCGCGCTGGCGATGGACGCGGTGCAGCAAGCCAACTCGGGCCACCCGGGGGCGCCGATGGGCATGGCCGAGATCGCCGTGGCGCTGTGGGGCCGCCACCTGCGCCACAACCCGGCGCACCCGCAGTGGCCGGGGCGCGACCGCTTCGTGCTCTCCAACGGCCACGGCTCGATGTTGCTGTACGCGCTGTTGCACCTCACCGGCTACGACCTGCCAATGAGCGAGTTGCGCAACTTCCGTCAGTTGGGCAGCTTGACGCCCGGCCACCCCGAGGTCGGCGTCACGCCGGGCGTGGAAACCACCACCGGCCCGCTCGGCCAGGGCATCGCCAACGCGGTCGGCATGGCGCTGGCCGAGAAGCTGCTGGCGCACGAGTTCAACCGCCCGGGCCACGCCCTGGTCGACCACCGCACCTATGTCTTCCTCGGCGACGGCTGCCTGATGGAAGGCGTGAGCCACGAGGCCTCGGCGCTGGCCGCGGCCTGGAAGCTGAACAAGCTTATCGCGATCTACGACCACAACGGCATCAGCATCGACGGCCGCGTCGAGCCCTGGTTCGTCGACGACAGCGCCAAGCGCTTCGAGGCCTACGGCTGGAACGTGATCCGCGATGTCGATGGCCACGACGTGGCGGCCGTCGACGCCGCCATCGCCAAGGCCAAGGGCAACGCTGACAAGCCGACCCTGATCGTCGCCCGCACCAGCATCGGCAAGGGCTCGCCCAATCGTGCCGGCACGGGCAAGGCGCATGGCGAGGCCTTGGGTGCCGACGAGATCAAGCTCACACGCGCTGCGCTCGGCTGGGCGCACGAGCCTTTCGTGATCCCCGAGCCGGCTTACACGGCCTGGGACGCCAAGGCCCGCGGTGCCGAGGGAGAAGCCGCTTGGGAAGCGACGATGGCGGCCTACAAAGCAGCGTTCCCCGAGTTGGCGGCGGAGTTCGTGCGGCGCACGAAGGGGGACTTGCCCAAGGGCTTTGCGCAGACCGTCGTCGATGCGATCGTGGCCGCGCACAGCAAGGCCGAAACAGTGGCCTCGCGCAAGGCCGGTCAGCTCGCGCTCGAAGCCTTCACCAGAGCGCTGCCCGAGATGCTCGGCGGCTCGGCCGATCTGACCGGCTCGAACCTGACCAACACCTCGAGCGCGACCGCCTTGCGCTTCGACAGCCTGGGCACGCCGAACGGCGGCCGCCACATCAACTACGGCGTGCGCGAGTTCGGCATGGCCGCGGTGATGAACGGCGTGGCCCTGCACGGCGGCTTGATTCCCTACGGCGGCACCTTCCTCACCTTCAGCGACTACAGCCGCAACGCGATCCGCATGGCCGCGCTGATGAAGCTGCGCGTGATCCATGTTTTCAGCCACGACAGCATCGGGCTGGGCGAAGACGGCCCCACGCACCAAAGCGTGGAACACGCGGCCAGCCTGCGCCTGATCCCGGGACTGGATGTCTGGCGCCCGGCCGACACGGTGGAAACGCTGGTGGCCTGGGCCGTGGCGCTGGGCAACCGCGCGCGGCCGAGTGCGCTGCTGCTGTCGCGGCAGAACCTGCCCTACCTGCCCAAGGCCGCGCTCGACAGCATCAGCCAAGGCGCCTACGTGCTGGCCGAGCCGGGCGAGGTGGGCCTCGCGAAGGCCGCGCAGGCGGTGATCGTCGCCACCGGCAGCGAGGTCCAGCTCGCGCTGCATGCGCAACTGCTGCTGGCGCAACAAGGCATCGCGGTGCGCGTGGTCTCGATGCCGAGCACGACGGTGTTCGACCGCCAGAGCGTGGCCTACAAGTCGCAGGTGCTGCCGTCGAAACTGCCGCGCATCGCGGTCGAAGCGGGCGTCACCGATGGCTGGTGGAAGTACGGCTGTGCCGCGGTGGTCGGCATCGACACCTACGGCGAAAGCGCGCCGGCACCGGCGCTGTTCAAGCACTTTGGTTTTACCGCGCAGAACGTCGCCGACACGGTGCGCAAGGTACTGGCGCGCTGAGCGCCCGATCCCATCCACTCCAGGACAGACCGACCATGAAAAGACTGCTGGCGATCGCTGCGGCGACGGTGTTCTGCGGCACGGCCGCTGCCCAAACCCTGTCGGGCATCAAGCTCGAACCGGCGAGCGTGAAGGTCGGCGAGCCGGTCAGGATCACCGGCACGTTCGACAATGCCGACAACCCGAACTGCAACGTGCGTTTGCACTTCGGTGACGGGCAGACGCAGGATTTCAAGATCAACCAGTTGAAGGACGTGCCGCTCTTCGCGTCGCGCAGCTACTCCAAGCCGGGCCAGTACAAGCTGATGATCGAGCCGAAGTCGGCATTCCCGACCTTGAAGTGCGTGGGCAAGAACCAGACGGCGATGCTCACGGTGGGCGCTGCGACGCCGGTGGCTGCAGCGGCGCCCGCGCGCAAGGCGGCAGCCGCCGCGCCGAAGTGCCCCGCGGGTTGGAAGCTCGACGCCAAGGGCGTGAACAAGAAGAGCGGCAGCTTCACCTGCACGGCCAAGGCCGGCACTGCGCTGCCCACGGCCAGGCTCGATTGCGCCGCGCCGCTCGGTTACTTCGAAAACAAGTCCAGGGGCCAGCTCGGCTGCCGGCCCTGAACGCTGATCCCCTTCATCGCAGCCACGGAGTCTTTCCAACATGACGATCAAAGTAGGCATCAACGGCTTCGGCCGCATCGGGCGCATGGTGTTTCGCGCCGCGGTGCAGAATTTTGCGAACGACATCGAGGTCGTGGCCATCAACGACCTGCTCGAGCCCGACTACCTGGCCTACATGCTTCAGTACGACTCGGTGCACGGCCGCTTCAAGGGCAGCGTGGCGGTGGAAGGCAACACGCTGGTCGTGAACGGCAAAAAGATTCGCCTGACGCAAGAGCGCGACCCGGCCAACCTGAAGTGGAACGCAGTCGGCGCCGACATCGTGATCGAGGCGACGGGCCTGTTCCTGACCCAGGAAACCGCGCAGAAGCACATCGACGCGGGCGCGAAGAAAGTCATTTTGTCGGCGCCGTCGAAAGACGACACGCCGATGTTCGTGTTCGGCGTCAACGACAAAAGCTACAAAGGCGAGGCCATCATCTCGAACGCCTCGTGCACCACCAACTGCCTGGCCCCGGTGGCCAAGGTGCTGAACGACAGTTTCGGCATCAAGCGCGGCCTGATGACCACGGTCCACGCGGCCACGGCCACGCAGAAAACGGTGGACAGCCCGTCCAACAAAGACTGGCGCGGCGGCCGCGGCATTCTGGAAAACATCATCCCGTCGAGCACCGGCGCGGCCAAGGCGGTCGGCGTGGTGATTCCCGAGCTGAACAAGAAGCTGACCGGCATGGCGTTTCGCGTGCCGACCTCGGACGTGTCGGTCGTCGACCTGACGGTGGAGCTGAACAAGGCAACGACCTACGCCGAGATCTGTGCGGCGATGAAGGCGGCGTCGGAAGGGCCGATGAAGGGCGTGCTGGCCTACACCGATGCCAAGGTGGTGTCGACCGACTTCCGCGGCGAAAGCTGCACCTCGGTGTTCGACGCCGACGCCGGCATGGCGCTGGACGGCACCTTCGTCAAGGTCGTGGCCTGGTACGACAACGAATGGGGCTATTCGAGCAAGGTGCTGGAAATGGCCCGCGTGATCGCGAAGTGACGCTGCGCTGAAGGCGCGCGGCGACGCCGCTGCGCGCTGTCCACAGAAGCCCCTGCGGGGCTTCTTTCGTTTCTGATCCGCTTGTCGCGAAATGGGTTCCGGCAACAAAGCTTTACCGCCGCAGCCGCGTACCCGCGCACGCTGGCACGCGCCCCCCGCCCCTAAACTGCGCGGTTGTGACCCTGCCCGTGCGGTCGCACCGCACCCGCCCGACCGGAGTTGTCCCATGCGCCATCCCTTGCTCACCCTTGTTGCCGCCCTGGCCTTGCTGGCCCCGCTGAGCTGGCAGGCGCCGCCTGTGCACGCGGCCACCGCGCCCGCCACCCCCACCGGCACCCCGCAGGCCCGGGTGATCGTCAAGTTCAAGGCCGACTCGCCGCTGCTGCGCAAGCAGGCGCAGTCCGCCG
>JANMSR010000234.1:0-5817 GCA_031389565.1 Burkholderiales bacterium | reverse complement strand
CGACGCCGCGCACAAGCGCATCCAGGACATGCTGGCCAAAGGAGAGAAGCTGCCGGTGGACTTCACCAACCGTGTCATCTACTACGTCGGCCCGGTCGACCCGGTGCGCGACGAAGTGATGGGCCCGGCCGGCCCGACCACCGCCACCCGCATGGACAAGTTCACCGAGATGATGCTGGCGCAAACCGGCCTGATCGGCATGATCGGCAAGGCCGAGCGTGGGCCCGCCGGCATCGAGGCGATCAAGAAGCACAAGAGCGCCTACCTGATGGCGGTGGGCGGTGCGGCCTACCTCGTCTCGAAAGCGATCCAGCACGCCGAGGTGGTCGGCTTTGCCGACCTCGGCATGGAAGCGATCTACGAATTCGAAGTCAAGGACATGCCGGTGACGGTGGCGGTCGATTCCGAAGGGGTGTCGGTGCACGAGACCGGGCCGAAGGACTGGGAAGCGCGCATCAAGTCGGGCCTGGGCGTGATTCCCGTGGCGAGCGCTTGACCGGGCGGGCTACGTGCCCGCGCCTTGCGCCGCATCGGCTTCGGTGAAGCGTTGCGCAGTCGCCAGCAGATAGGCGCGCGCTTCGTCCGCCGGGTCGTCCCACAGCCCCGCAATCGCGCCGGCCAGCGTCAGCAGGTGGATGTTGGGCACGCCGCGTGTCAGCAGCGCGCGCAGTGCGTGTTCGAGCGCCGCCGGCGTGAGCAAAACCGGCTCGGCCGGCGTGATCAATACGTTGTCTTCAGCGTCGGCGTAAACGCTTCGGCTGGCTTCGACCACCCAGGCCAGCGCATGGGCCAGCTGCGGCGCTGTGAGCAGGTGCCGGCTTCGTGCGACCCAGCTCAGGCAGATCAGGTGGTGCCCGAAGAAGCCCGGCCGCCGCAACGCGGCCGCCAGCGCGTCGTGCCAGGTCGTGGCCGGCATGGGGCGTGGGTCGGCCGTCTCGGCGAAGTGGCATGCCACCAGAAACTCGGTGAGTCGGTCAAAAAACAGCGTGGTGTCCGGCCCGTCGCGGTACAGCGGCCAGGCCTCTTGAAACGCCAGCAACACCGACAAGCGATGGCCAAGATGCTCCGGATCGGCGCAGGCCTGGTCGAGGTACTGGGCGATCACGGCTTCGGTTCCGCAAGACCGGGCCCAGTCACGCAACGCAACGTGGCTGGCCGGGATCACACCACGTGCCAACAGAACCTGGGCGCGGCGCGCTGTCATGGTCAAGGCCGGCACGATCACGCCAGACGCGACGGTCGGCTCATCGAACCACTTTGCGCGCTGCAGCGCGCTGTGCCAGAACGCGTCGCTCCAGTCGGGAAACCGGCGCCTCAAACCGGCGACTGAGGCTGCTGCCTTCACACCATGTGAATGGTGGATCTCAGCGACGATCCGCACGCCGCGGGCCAGTACCGGGATCATGAACATGGGCCGAGTTTGCCACGCCCGGCTCCGTCGTCACTCGCTCGAAGAAGCGGTGTCGGGATCGTCGCGGTGGGTTCGCCACCAGGCCAGCAGCGCATTGAAGTCACCGCCGAAGCTGCGCGCCTTCAAAGCCTCCCAGGCCACGATGCAGGGCACGGCGTCGCCGAAGCCCATCAGGCGCTCGCTGGACTCGCGCGAGCAGCGCAGAACCACACCCTTGAGTTGGCGTTCGGACAGCCGCTCGATTCGCGCGACGACCGGGTCGCGCTGCGCGAATGCCTTCAGCTCCGGTGCAGGCTGCGCGAGCGCGGCGCCACAAAACAAGCCGCCGATACCCGCAAGCGAGCCGGCACCCCACGCGAAATTTGATCTCTGTTTCATGAGCGTTCCTCCTCGGTTGGTGGATACTTTAGGCAGCGCGCCGCGACAAGCACCGAAGCCCGACCGAAACTTTGCCGAGGCTTCGTCGAAGTCATTGGTGAAGACTCATGGACGCAAGCGATCTGTTGGCCGAAGCGAGTTCGAGTCTGTACTTCGGGCAGTTCACACTCGAACCACGCCGCGCGATGCTGGCGCGCGCCGGCGTCCCGGTGGCCTTGCGCCCGAAGTCCTTTGCGCTGCTGTGTTTCTTCGCGGCCCATCCCGGCCGGGTCCTGGCGAAGGAAGAGTTGCTGGCCGCGGTCTGGCCCGGCGTTGTCGTGACTGACGATTCACTTTCGCAATGCGTGAACGAGTTGCGCGCGGCGCTGGCCGACCGCGACCAACACCTGATCAAGACCGTGCCGCGGCGCGGCTACCGGTTCGACACCCACGTCAGCGGCACGCCGCTCGCCGCCGCTGCGCTGCCAGTGCCGCCTGCGCCACCGGAAACCGCGCTGCGCACGCAGCGGAATCAGCGCTTCATCGGGATCGGCGCGGCACTCGCGTCGGTGCTGCTTGGAGCGACGCTGATCGCGCTGCGGCCGAGCGGGCCGGAGCGCGCGACAGCCGCAGCGCCGCCCTTGTCCATCGCCGTGCTGCCGCTCGTCAACCGCGGCGACGACCCGGACCAGGCCTGGTTTGCCGATGGGCTGACCGAAGACCTGACGACCGACCTCACGCGCATCCCCGACAGCTTCGTCATCGCCCGCAGTTCCGCCGACACCTACAAGGGCAAGGCGGTCGACGTGCGCCAGATCGGCCGCGAGCTCGGGGTGCGTTACGTGCTGGAGGGCAGCGTGCAGCGAATGGGCAACCAGGTGCGGTTGAACTTGCGCCTGATCGACGCCGAACAAGGGCAGGAGCTTTGGTCGGACAGGCTGGACGGCAGCCGAAGCGAGCTCGCTGCGCTGCAGTCGCAAGTGACGGGAATCGTCGCCAACGCCTTGCACAAGCGCATGATCGACGCCGAGTCGCAGCGCAGCCAGCGCTTGCGCCCCGTCAACCCCGACGCGCAGGACCTGGCATGGCAGGCTTTCTCGGCCTTCGAGCGCAGGACCCCCGACAAGACTGCGGCGGCGCGCGAACTGGCGCAGCGCGCGGTGGCGCTGGACCCGACGTCGACACTGGGCTGGAGCGTGCTCGGCCTGAGCTACTCCGCCGACGTCATGGCCCGCTGGGTGAACCTGCGCGGCGCCACGCGCGATGAATGGGTCCGCCGAGCCGCCGAAGCCGACGCCAAGGCCTACGCGATCGACCCGAACAACCTGTACGCGGTGCAACTGCGTGCCGAGGTGCTGGGCATACAGGGCAAGCCCGAGGAGAGTCTGGTGCTGCGTCAACGCGCGGTCGCGATCAATCGCAATGCCGGGCCTGCCTGGGGTGGACTCAGTTACGCCTACGCCACCTTGGGCATGCCGGAGGAATCGATCGCGGCCGGTCTCGAAGCGATCCGGCTCAGCCCGCGCGACGGCCGCCTGCACGGCTTTCTGGTCGTCATCGCCGCGGCGCACCTGTACGCCGGCCGCGACGCCGAAGCGCTGGCCTGGGCCCAACGCGCGATCAACGCCCGGCCCGAGTACAGCATCCCGCATGCCTGGGCCGCGGCAGCAGCAGCCAATCTGGGCGACCTGGCCACCGCGCGCGCGGAAATTGCGGAGTTCCGGCGTCTGCAGCCCGACTACAGCCTCGCCAGCTTCAAGGCCGAACGCTACTCCGACAAGCCTGAGTTCCTGCGCCAGCGCGAACGTTTTTACCAGGGCTTGCACAAGGCCGGGCTGGCCGACTAGGGTCCGTTAACGTTATGAAAGGGCACGCGCCCTCCCATAACGTTAACCGGCCCAAGTCCGCCGAATCAGTCGGGTTCACCGCCTGCCCATGCTCACGGTTGCTTGCCGATCTCCGTCAACAGCCGCGTAACCAGGTACAGCCGCGGCACGATCGAGTCGATCTCGATGTACTCGTCGCGTGCATGGAAGCCCCAACCGGCCAGACCAAAACTCTCAACGACCACCGCCTTGCCCGAGCGCGCGGCGTAGGCCGCGTCGGTGCCGCCGCCGGTCATCGGCACGAGCGCGAGATCGCGGTCGATCTCTTTGTAGATCGCCTGCGCCTGCTCGGCCAGGCCCTTGCCACGCGGTCCGGCCAGGAACGACGGGCGGCCGACCTCCAGCTTCGCCGTCGTCACGGTGTCGGGCACGAGCTTGCTGCTGGCGATCTTCGCCTGCAGCGCGGCATTGAGCTTCACTTCGGCGCCGGGCATGGTGATGCGCACATCGCCGCGCGCCACCGCCAGTTCGGGAATCTGGTTCGTGGCCTTGTTCGAGACCACGTTGGTCCAGTTCAGCGTCACGCCGGGAATGTCCTTGGCCAGGTCTTTGGTCTGGATCATCTGGTGCGAAATTTCGATGATGGCGTTGCGGCCTTGGTAGGGCGCGGCGCCGGCGTGCGCCGCGCGGCCTTTCACTTCGAGCGTGACCGAGGCGATGCCGGCAGCGCCGAGCAGCAAGGATTCGGTCTTGGTCACCGTCTTGGCGCCGGTCGGTTCGAACGACAGCACCACGTCGTGCTGCTCGCCCAGCGCCGCGATGATCTCGCCCGAGCCGCCCGAGCCCACCTCTTCGTCGGCATTGAACAGCACCGTGATCTGGGCAAAGTCTTTCCAGCCGGCGTCGGCCAGGATCTTCAGGCCGTGCAGGATCACCGCGATGCCACCCTTGTCGTCGGCGATGCCCGGGCCGTAGAGTTTGTTGCCGTCGATCTTGTAGGGCTGGCTCTGCAGAATGCCACGCTCGTAGACCGTGTCCATGTGGGCCTGCAGCATGATTTTTTTCCTGCCGCTGCCGGCGAGCGTGCCGACCACGATGTCGGCCTTGGCGCCGACAGCCGACGCGCGGCGCTCGGTCTTGAAGCCGAGCGCCTTGAGCCGGTTGTCGAGCAGCGTGGCCATCTTCGCCAGGCCTTCCGCGTCGGCGCTGCCGGTCTCGATGCCGACCAGCTCTCTCAGGCTCTCGATCACCGCGGGCTGGGCCCGCGTGGCGGCGGCGAGCAGCTTCGTGTCGGGCGCGGCGAACGATGCGCCGGCACTGAAAGCCAGCGTGATGGCGAGTGCAGGAAGGGTCGCGGGGCGGATGGCAGGTCGACACATGCGGGGGCTCCAGAAGGTCGGTGATGATCGGCTCCCCAGGAGGCAGCTCGTTAGTATTGCGCAGACCCACCCGCCACCGCCATGACCACCCCCCCAGCCGCTGCCGACAACCTCTCGACCACCGCTTTTGCCACGCTGCTGCTGATCGCCTTCATGATGGGTGCGAACCACGTGGCAGCGCGCGTGGCCTTTGAACATGGTGTCGATGTCGTCACCGCAGTCGCCTTTCGCAGCACCATCACCGCGGGCGTGGTCGGCTTGCTGCTGCTGCACGACCGCGTGCCGCTGAAGTTCGAGCGCCGACACCGCTGGGCGCTGCCCGGCATCGGCGTGTTGATCGCGGTGCAGAGCGTGTGCCTGTATTCCGCGGTGGCGCGGCTGCCGGTGGCGCTGGCCCTGCTCGCGTTCAACACCTACCCGCTGTGGACGGCGCTGTGGGCAGGCGTGATCTACAAGCACCGCGCCGAGCGGCGTGTGCTGATGGCGATGCCGACGATGCTGCTCGGTCTGGCGCTCGCGCTCGACGTGTTCGGCGCGGCCTCGGGCCTGGGTGCCGCCGGGCAGTGGCGGCAGATCGGCGCCGGCGTGGCCTTCGCGCTCGCCGCCGCGGCGACCTTCGGCCTGGCGCTGGTATTGACCCAGCACGAAGCTGGCAGTGTCGACGGCCGCTTGCGCACCGCCACCACGATGACGCTGGTGGCGGTGTTGGCGCTTGCCGGCGCCGGCCTGCAGGGCGGGCTGCACCTGCCAAACGCTGCGGTCGGCTGGGTCGGCCTGGGCGCGCTGACCTTCCTGTACGGCACCGCGTTCACGGTCATGTTCACCGTGTTGCCGCGGCTTGGGG
>JANMSR010000211.1:0-2464 GCA_031389565.1 Burkholderiales bacterium | reverse complement strand
ACGCCGTCGATCAGATCCCGGTCGACGAACCACTTGCGGACGTTGCGCTCCTTGTCCTCGTTCTTCGAGCCCGAGCCGCGCGTCACGGTGCCGGTGTCGAGCACCACGGCGGCGCGGCCCTGCTCGGCCAGGCAGGCGAGGGTGTGCTGCAACCAGGCCCAGTCGCCCTTGCCGCTGGTGCTGCCGCCGGCGGTGGTGAAGCGCTCGAAGGGGTCGTTGGCGAAGATGTCCGGCGCGAACGGCTGGTTCCACATCGGGTTGGCGACGACGATGTCGTGGCGCCGGATCGTGCCCTCGGCGGTGCGGAACTTGGGGTTGATCATCGTGTCGCCGCGTGCCAGTTCCACGTCCATGTCGTGGATGATCGCGTTCATCTGCCCCACCGCATAGCTTTCAGCCTGCAACTCCTGGCCCGACAGCTTGAGCGGCACCTTGGTCGTGGGGTCGAGCTCACGGGCGACGAGCTGCAGCTTGACCAGCAGGCCCGCCGAGCCGCAGGCGTAGTCGTGGCAGGTCTCGCCCGGCCGCGGCCGCATCAGGTGAGCGATCAGGAACCCGACCTCGGTTGGGGTAAAGAACTCGCCCGCACTTTGGCCCGAGCCCTCGGCGAACTTGCGCAGCAGGTACTCGTAGGCGCGGCCGAGAAAGTCGGGCTGCACATCGGCCAGGCCCAGGCGGTAGCGCGGGTCAGAGAAGGTCTCGACCACGCCGCGCAGCTTGGCCGGGTTGATGTCGCGCTCGCCGTTGCGCTCGGCGGCGAAGTCTTCGATGTCGATGACGCCGGCCAGCGACGGGTTCTGCTTCACGACGGCACGGACCGCCTTCGTCAGGTGCTCGCCCAGATCCTTCGGCGCAGTGCTGCGCCCCTTGTCGTCCAGTGGCCAGTTGGTGCGCTCGCGCCCGCTGATCACGGCCCAGCGCGCCTCGCGTGGCAGGTAGAAGCGCATCAGCGAGTGGTCGGACTCGGCGATCTCCAGCGCGGTGGCGTGGTCACCGTAGTCTTCGGCTAGCCGCGCGGTCTCGTCGTCGAAGACGTCGGACAAGCGCTTGAGGAACAGCAGCGGCAGCAGAAAGTCCTTGAACTTGGCGGCATCCTTCTCGCCGCGGATCGAACAGGCCGCGTCCCACAGCATCTGCTCCATGGGCTTGGTGGAGGGCGCCGGGGCTGCACCCCGGGTGGCGCGCCGGCGAGTCACCTGCGCGGCAGCGTCAGCGGCCTCCGGAGCGGCGGCGTCTGTGCCGTCAACGCCGACTTCAGCCGCCAGTGCGAGGATGGCCTCCTGCGCTGCGCGCTGCGGCCGGTTGCCGCCACCCTCCCAACGGTTTACCGTAGCGAAGGAGACGCCCAGGCGCTCGGCGAGTTGCTCCTGGGTCAGGTTCAGGGCTGCACGTACCGAGCGCAGAATGGCGGGGAAGTTGGGATGAGATGTCATGTCTGATATGTTTGCTATATCGCAGACATTTGTCAAGCCCCTCTCCCGGCAGTCTCGCGCGCAAGGTCTCACAACCCTTGCGAACCAAAGGTGGGCTGTTCAATAGCGCCTCGAACAGCCGCTTTCGAGGTCGATTGCACGCCTTCAGCGCGCTCGCTTGAATGAGCGCGATGCGAGTGGAGCGGTCCTTCGCGAACTGCCGCTCGGCGTTCGCTTTGTCGCCAAAGGCAATGATGTCAGCCCACAGCTTCGCCACTGCACCGTCGTGCCGCTGACGCCCCACGTGTCGGCCAGCACATAACCCGTCGGGTAGGGGTCGGTCGGATCGAGCATCTCGCTGGCCAGCCCGGTGATCCACGCTCGGCCCTCGATGGTCGGCAGGATGGCAGGCCTGCCGGCCACCGTGGTCGTGCCGACGATGCTGCCGGTGAAGCGCGAGCCGATGATCGATTCGTGGACCATCGAGTCGCCGACCTGCATGGCACCGCGGGCGTGCAGCCCGCGAGCAGTCGTAAGGTCGACGATGCCTTCGCGGTGAACCAATCCTGAGCGCTGCCGGGATTGGCCTTCAGACCAGCAACTCCACCGGCGGCGCCAGCGCGAGACCCTTTGCCCGCTTCGCCAGTCGTCGGTCGAATGTCGCGAATCCGGAAGCACGCGAACTGCGCGCCAGGTGCAGCGCATCAGCGAAATCGAGACCTTTGTCGAACGCATCGACCGCCACCAGGACCGCGTCGCGATCTTCGAGCCTGATGTGCTCGATGCTCGCCAGCGCCCGCAACACGCGGGAAATGTCCCTCGTTGACAGTTCATAGAACCCGCGCAGGACCCATTCCAGTTCCAGCAGCACGGTCACCGAGACGAACGATCGTCCGGCGAGCGCTGCGATTGCCGCGGGCCGCTGTTTGGCGGCCTGCGCATCGTCGGCGTCATCGACGAAGAACCGTGCCAGGACGTTCGTATCCAGGGCCCTCATGGCTTGCCCCGCCGCGAACGGGTCAGCAGGGACGCAGGGTCAAAGTCCTCCAGGC
>JANMSR010000207.1:0-2313 GCA_031389565.1 Burkholderiales bacterium | reverse complement strand
CTGCAACAGCGGGTTGGCGGCGGTGGTTGCGGCGGCAGTGGTGGCCGCGGAAGCGAAGTCGTCGGTGCGTTTCATGGTCATGTCCCTTCGTGCGGCGGCCTACTTGCCGGCCTTGATGGCTTTTTCGTCGTCTTCGAGATACGGCCGGTTGGCGCATTCGTTGAGCCACAGCGCGCGCCCCTCCTGGTGCTTGACGGCCGCGTCGACGGCGGCCGTGTTGCGCGCGTTCCAGTCGGTGACCTTGGCGTCGCGGGCGATGGCGCGCTCGTTGTAGGTCTTGGCGCTGGCCTGGTACACCGGCACCAGCCGGGCCTCGTCGGCCGACAGCGCGTCGCGTGCCTTTTGCAACTGCTCGCGGTCACCCTTCAGCTCCTCGGCCAGCTTGTCCTGCTGGTTGCGCGGCGCCTCCTGCACTGCGGCGCTGCGCTTGTTGAAGGTCTCGATATCGACCGCGTGCGCGCGCATCTTGGCTTCCCATTCGCGCACAGTCGCGAGCTGGCGGTCGACCTCGACGCGCTCGGACTTGAGCGATTCGCCCGAGGCCTTGAGTTCGTCGCGATCGCGGTCGAGCCCCGGGCGCAGCGCCTCGACCTCCTTGCTGGCCTGGTTGACGTCGTCCAGCCGCTTCAGGCAACTGCGCAGTTCTTCGCGGGTCATCAGCTTGCCGCCGCCCGCGGTCTTGCCGCTGAGGGTCTTGCCGGCGGGCTTGGCGCCCGCCTTGGCCGGCGCAGTCTGGGCCGCAGCGAACGTTGCGGCAAAGGCCAGCAACAGGCTGGCAGCGGTCAGGATCGGCTTGTGCGGGGGCGTCATGAAGTCCTCGTGGGTCTCGTTGGCAATGTCCAGGCGGGGCGGCGGATCGCGCGCGCCCGGGCACAAGGCCGCGATGATGCCACCCTTGCGCGGGAGTCGCTCCCGCGCCAGACTTGTGCTGTCGTCATGACATTGCCTCACTCGCCCGCCAAGAAAGTACGCCCGATGGTGAAAACTCTGAAATGGACGGCGGTCGCCCTGATCGGGCTGGTCGCGTTGCTGTGGGCTGGCGGTTACGCGCTGTCGCCGAAGTTCAGCGCCGCGCGCAGCACCAGCATCGCGGCGCCCGCCGCCAAGGTCTACGCGCTGATTGCCGACCCGCGCGAATGGAAACGCTGGACAGTGTGGAACCAGCGCGACCCGGCAATGCAGATCACCTACAGCGGCCCGCCCGCGGGCGCGGGTGCCGGCTGGGCCTGGAAAAGCAAGAGCGAGGGCGACGGCAAGATGACCTTCACCGCAGCCGAGCAGAACCGCCGCGTCGAGTACGAACTGTTCTTCCCCGACTTCGGCACCACCTCGACGGGCGCGCTCGAACTCGCCGCTGACGGCGCAGGGACCAAGGTCAAGTGGACCATCAACGGCGATATGGGGAGCAACCCGTTGTTTCGCTGGTTGGCCCTGTTCGGCGACATGATGACCGGGCCCGACTTCGAGGCCGGGTTGGCGAACCTGAAGGCGCTGGCCGAGAAAGCGTGAGCCCCTCGCCTGCCGCGTGCGGCAGACGGTCCCCCGCGGGGACGCGGTCCGGCTTGGGAGCGACCCGGCGCTCGGCCCGCCGCTATGGCTACTCGCCGAGGTAGGCCGCGCGAACGCGCGGGTCGGCCAGCAAGCCCTTGGCCTCACCACTCATCGTGACTTCGCCCGACTCCATCACATAGCCACGGTCGGCCAGGGCCAACGCGCGGCTGGCGTTCTGCTCGACGAGCAGGATCGTGGTGCCCTGCTTGTGGATGTCGGCGACAACCTCGAAGATCTTGTCGACCATGATCGGCGACAGGCCCATCGACGGCTCGTCCATCAAGAGCACCTTGGGCCGGGCCATCAATGCGCGGCCCATCGCCAGCATCTGCTGCTCGCCGCCGCTCATGGTGCCGGCGAGCTGGGCGCGGCGCTCCTTCAGGCGCGGGAAGATCGCGAACACCTTGTCGATGTCAGCGTCGATTTCCTTGTCGTTGCGCACGAAGGCGCCCATCTGTAGGTTCTCGGTGATCGTCATGCGCGAGAACACACCTCGACCCTCGGGCACCATCACCAGACCCTGTTTGACCAGGTCCCACGCGCCCTGGCCGCGGATGCTCTTGCCCATGAACTCGATCTCGCCGGCCGCTACCGGCTGGATGCCGGTGATGGCCTTGAGCGTGGTGGTCTTGCCCGCGCCGTTGGCGCCGATCAGGCTGACCAGTTCACCTTGCTGGACGTCGAAGCTGACGCCCTTGACGGCCTGGATGCCGCCGTAGGCGACCTTCAGGCCGCTGACTTTGAGCAGGGTGGGTGCCATCT
>JANMSR010000204.1:0-3376 GCA_031389565.1 Burkholderiales bacterium | reverse complement strand
TCGGCGCTGGGCGTGGACGTGAAGGGCGACGCCTACGAAGGCCTGCTGGAGAAGAACGCGCAAGACACCAAGAGCGGCGCGGGCCAGTACTTCACGCCGCGCGCGCTGATCCAGGCGATGGTGGATTGCATCGCGCCCAAGCCGGGCGAATCGGTGTGCGACCCGGCCTGTGGCACCGGCGGGTTCTTGTTCACCGCCTACAACCACATCGCCCAGCACAACGCCAACCTCACGCGCGACCAGAAGCGCCACCTCAAGGAAGAGGCCTTCACCGGCGTCGAGCTGGTGCAGGCCACCGCGCGGGTGTGCGCGATGAACCTGCTGCTGCACGGCATCGGAAGCGAGAAGAGCGTGCCGGTGAAGGTGATGGATGCGCTGGCGGCCGACCCCGGCGAGCGCTTCCACATCGTGTTGGCCAACCCGCCCTTCGGCAAGAAGAGCAGCACGCAGATCGAAGGCGCCGACGGCAAGCGCACGACCGAGAAGGACGTGATCGAGCGCGATGACTTCTGGGCCACCACCAGCAACAAGCAGCTCAACTTCGTCCAGCACATCAAGACGCTGCTGAAAGTGAACGGCCGCGCCGCGGTGGTGCTGCCCGACAACGTGCTGTTCGAAGGCGGCGCCGGCGAGACTATCCGCCGCAAGCTGCTGCACGAGTGCGAGCTGCACACCCTGCTGCGCCTGCCCACCGGCCTGTTCTACGCCCAGGGCGTGAAGGCCAACGTGCTGTTCTTCGACAAGAAGGCCGCGAGCGAAACACCGTGGACGAAGAAGCTCTGGATCTACGACCTGCGCACCAACAAGCACTTCACGCTGAAGACCAACCCGCTCACGCGCGAAGACCTGGATGAGTTTGTGCGCCTGTACAACCCGGCGAACCGCTTCGACCGCGCGCCGACCTGGAGCGCCGAGAACCCCGATGGCCGCTGGCGCGGCTACGAGGTGCACGAGCTGATGGCGCGCGACAAGGCGAGCCTGGACATCTTCTGGCTGCGCGACGAGACGCTGGCCGACAGCGACAACCTGCCGCCACCCGACGTGATCGCGCAGGAGATCGTGGATGACCTGGAAGCGGCGCTGGAGCAGTTCAGGTTGATTGCGGCCGACCTAACCAATGGAGCGAGCGACGCATGACTCGGAGAGGGTTAGGGTGGGGGCGCGGTGATCGCCGCCGCTCGTAGCCAATGACAACCGCGCTGCCCTCACCCCAACCCTCTGCCAAAGGGAGAGGGGGCCATGCCGGGGTGCGGCATGCAGCGGCGCTCAGCCGCTTTCTCGCCGTCCTCGCGCTGACCTACCTCGGCCTGCTCGCGGTCACGTTCTTCATCGGGCGGGTGATCCCGGTCGATCCGGTGCTGGCCATCGTCGGCGACCGCGCGCCCGAGCATGTGATCGAGCGCGTGCGCGAGGAACTGGGGCTGAACAAACCGCTGTGGCAGCAGTTCGGCCTGTATGTCTCGAAGGCTCTGCAAGGTGAGTTCGGCACTTCGGTGCTGACCGCCAACCCGGTATGGACCGACATCAAGAAGACGTTTCCAGCCACGCTCGAACTGGCCACCGTCGGCATCCTGATCGGTGCCGGCCTGGGCATACCGCTCGGCGTGTGGGCTGCCGTGCGCAAGGGCGGCTTCGTCGACCATGCCGTGCGCGTGATGGGCCTGGTCGGCTACTCGGTGCCGGTGTTCTGGCTCGGGCTGATGGCCCTGGTGCTGTTCTACGCCAAGCTCGGCTGGGTCGGCGGGCCGGGGCGCATCGACGTGGCCTTCGAATATTCGGTCGAGCGGGTCACGGGCCTGCTGCT
Organism: Burkholderiales bacterium; assembly: GCA_031389565.1. Lineage (GTDB taxonomy): Bacteria > Pseudomonadota > Gammaproteobacteria > Burkholderiales > Burkholderiaceae_C > CADEEN01. The sequence goes on along the minus strand of JANMSR010000204.1, from coordinate 1,572 downwards.
CGTCGATGCGGCAATTGCCGGCGAGTGGGAGGCGTTCGGCAATGCCGTCTCGCACCTGGTGCTGCCGGGCTCGCTGCTCGGCTACTTCTCGCTGGCCTACATCAGCCGCATGACGCGCTCGTTCATGTTGAACGAGCTGGCGCAGGAGTACATCGTCGCCGCGCGCGCCAGGGGCTTGAGCGAGACGCGCATCATCTGGCGCCACGCGCTGCGCAACGCGATGGTGCCGCTGGTCACCGTCGTGGCCCTGTCATACGCCGGGCTGCTCGAAGGCTCGGTGCTGACCGAGACGGTGTTCTCGTGGCCGGGGCTGGGCCTGTACATCACCAACTCGCTGCAGAACGCCGACATGAACGCGGTGCTCGGCGGCACCCTCGTCGTCGGCACGGTCTTCATCGGGCTGAACCTGTTCAGCGACGCGCTGTACCGCTGGCTCGACCCGAGGACGCGCGAGCGATGACCGCACTTCACGTCTGGTTGATGAGCGACCGGCCGCAATCGCGCCGCCAGGCCGCGCTCGGCCGCGCCTACGCAGGGTGGCGCACGTTCGCGAGCAACCGGCTCGCCGTCGCCGGTCTGTTGACCGTGCTGGCGCTGGTGCTGGTGGCGGCGTTTGCGAATCAGCTCGCGCCGTACCCACCGACGATCGGCGATCTGCGCACCGAGCGCCTGCTGCCGCCTTCCGTCGCGCACTGGTTGGGCACCGACGACCAGGGCCGCGACATCCTCTCGCGCCTGATCCACGGCTCGCGCATCACGCTGTACGTCGTTGCGCTGGTGGCCGTGCTGGCCGCGCCGATCGGCCTCTTGGTCGGCACCGTGTCGGGCTACGCCGGCGGTTGGGTCGACGCGGTGCTGATGCGCATCACCGACATCTTCCTGGCCTTCCCGCGCCTGATCCTCGCGCTGGCCTTCGTGGCCGCACTCGGCCCCGGCATCGAGAACGCGGTCATCGCCATCGCCATCACCTCGTGGCCGCCGTACGCGCGCATCGCCCGCGCCGAAACGCTGACCATCCGCCACGCCGACTACATCAGCGCGGTGCGCCTCATGGGCGCCGGCCCCTGGCGCATCGTGCTGCGGCACGTGATGCCGCTGTGCGTGGCCAGCGTGATCGTGCGTGTGACGCTCGACATGGCCGGCATCATCCTGACTGCGGCGGGCCTCGGCTTCCTCGGCCTCGGTGCGCAGCCTCCCGCGCCCGAGTGGGGCGCGATGATCGCCAACGGCCGCCAGTTCGTGCTCGACCAGTGGTGGGTGGCCGCGGCACCGGGCGCGGCGATCTGCGTCGTCAGCCTGGCCTTCAACCTGCTGGGTGACGGGTTGCGCGATGCGCTCGATCCGAAAGCATCGCGATGACGAGCCCTTTGCTCGAAGTCGACAACCTGCGCGTCGCGTATCCGGCGCGCGAAGGCGGCTTCACCCAAGTCGTGCGCGGCGTGTCGTTCACGCTCGGCCGCGAACGGCTGGGCATCGTCGGTGAATCGGGATCGGGCAAGAGCCAGACCGGCCGCGCGATCCTCGGCCTGGCCGCACCGGGCGGGCGCGTCACGGCCGACACCCTGCGCTTTT
>JANMSR010000202.1:0-3935 GCA_031389565.1 Burkholderiales bacterium | reverse complement strand
GCTCGGGCGCGATGAAGCGGGCACGCTGCTCGCCTACCTTCGGTTGGTGGACCCGGGTGTGAAGTTTTACGAACCATCGATCGGCCGCGTGGTCACCGCGCCCGAAGTGCGTGGCACCGGGCTGGGCCGCGCGTTGATGCGTGAAGGTCTCGTCGGTTGTATGCAGCGCTGGCCCGGCCGTGCCATCCGCATCGGCGCCCAGGCACGGCTGCAACGCTTCTATACCGAGCTTGGTTTTTCGGCCGCTTCCGGCGAGTATCTGGAAGACGACATTGCCCATCTCGAAATGTTGTGGAGGCCCGCATGAGCAACGCCACGCACGAGGTTTTCAACCAGAGCACGCCGTGGTCGGGCGTGAACCTGTACGACACCAGCCGGCCCTTGCAAGACGCGCTGCGTTGCCACCTGCCGGGCTTCGATGAGCGGCCGTTGAGAGCACTCGGCGAACAGGCCGGCAGCGCGGAGATGCAGTTGCATGCGCGGCTGGCCAACCAGCACAAGCCGCTGCTGAAAACCCATGACCGCAACGGCTGCCGCATCGACCAGGTCGAGTTCCACCCCAGCTACCACGCGCTGCTCGGTGCCGCGCTCAGCCACGGCCTGCATGGCACGCCCTGGCTGCAAGGCCCGGGCGCGCATGTGCAGCGCGCGGCGGCGTTCATGCTCTTCACCGAAGTCGAGCCGTCGGTGCTGTGCCCGGTGTCGATGACCTACGCCGTGACGCCGGCCTTGCGCGCCAACCCTGCGCTGCATGCCGCGTGTGGGCCCAAGCTCGGCGGCACCCGCTACGACCCGCGCTGGGCGCCGATGAGCCAGAAGTCCGCGCTGACGATGGGCATGGGCATGACCGAAAAACAGGGCGGCTCCGACGTGCGCTCCAACACCACGCGCGCCGTGTTCGACAGCGACACGCCGTGGGGTCGCGCCTACCGCCTCACGGGCCACAAGTGGTTCATGTCGGCGCCGATGTGCGATGCCTTCCTGTTGCTGGCGCAGACCGCTGGGGGCCTGTCGTGCTTTTTCGTGCCGCGCTGGCGGCCCGACGGCAGCGTCAACCCGGTCCTCATCCAGCGCCTGAAAGACAAGCTCGGCAACCACGCCAATGCGAGCTGCGAGGTCGAGTTCGGCGGTGACACGGTCGCCTGGCTGGTCGGCGAAGAAGGCCGCGGCGTGCCGCAGATCCTGGCGATGGGCGCGCTGACCCGACTCGACTGCGCGCTCGGCAGCGCCGGCCTGATGCGCCAGGCGCTCACGCTGGCACTGCACCACACCCGCCAGCGCGAGGCTTTCGGCAAGCCGCTCGCCGAGCAGCCGCTGATGAAAAACGTCCTGGCCGACCTGGCTTTGGAGAGCGAAGCCGCCACCGCGCTGGCCTTGCGCCTGGCGCATGCCATCGACACCAGCGAGCACAGCGCCGACCCTGTCGAACAGGACATGCGCCGCGTGCTCACGCCGATCGCCAAGTTCTGGATCTGCAAGCGCGGCGCCGCGTTCGCCCAGGAAGCCATGGAGTGCCTCGGCGGCAACGGCTACGTCGAAGAGGGCGGGCAGGGCGTGATGGCGCGCATCTACCGTGAGATGCCACTGAATTCGATCTGGGAAGGCGCGGGCAACATCATGGCGCTGGACCTGTTGCGCGCGCTGCGCGGCGCCGATGTGGCCGGCGCGTTGGCCCAAGAACTGGCCCCGGCGCGTGGTGAACACGCCGCCTTCGACCGCCTGGACCAGGCGCTGCCCGGGCGCATCGACGGCGCGACCGACGAGGCCCAGGCGCGTGGACTGGCGCGCGACATTGCCTTGCTGGTGCAGGCCGCGCTGCTGCGGCGGCATTCGACCGACGCGGTGTTCGCGGCGTTCTGCCATTCGCGCCTGGACCGCGCCGCCGACGTCTTCGGCCTGCTGCCTGCCGGCACGCCGTTCGAGTCGCTGCTCGAACGCGCGCTGCCGAAATGACAGCCCCAAGCTCGCTCCGCTCGCGCCCCCCGAGGGGAGCTCAGGCCGCTTGGGAGCGGCCCGGCGCGCCCTGAGTTCATGATGGTGGAGCCACGATGAAGACTCTCAAAGGCCGCACGGCCGTGATCACCGGCGCGGCTTCGGGCTTTGGCCTGGAGACCTCGCGCATCGCTGCCCGTGAGGGCATGCAGGTGGTGATGGCCGACGTGCAGGCCGACGCGCTCGAACGGGCTGCAGCCGAAGTCCGCGGCCTGGGCGCCGAGGTGCTGCCGTTTCGGCTGGATGTGTCGCAGGCGCACGAGGTCGAGGCCCTCGGCGCGGCCGTGATGCAGCGCTTCGGTGCGCCGCATCTCCTGTTCAACAACGCCGGCGTCGGCGTCGGCGGTCTGATCTGGGAGCACACCGCCAACGACTGGGCCTGGGCGCTCGGTGTCAACGTGATGGGCGTGGCCCACGGCGTGCGCGTGTTCACGCCGCTGATGCTGGCCGCGGCCAAGGCCGATCCGGCCTACGAAGGCCACATCGTCAACACCGCGTCGATGGCCGGCCTGGTCAACCCGCCGAACATGGGCGCCTACAACGTCAGCAAGCACGCCGTGGTGAGCCTGTCGGAAACGCTGTACCAGGACCTGTCGCTGGTCACCGACCAGATCACCGCCTCGGTGCTGTGCCCGTACTTCGTGCCCACCGGCATCCACCAGAGCGACCGCAACCGCCCGGCCGAGATGGGCGACAGCGGCCAACCCACGCGCAGCCAGCGCATTGCGCAGGCGATGACGGGCAAGGCCGTCGAGGCGGGCAAGGTCAGCGCCGCCGATGTCGCCGGCTTCGTGTTCGATGCGCTGCGCGCCAAACGCTTCTACATCTACAGCCACCCCAAGGCCCTGGCCGCCGTGCAAACGCGGCTGGAAGACGTGATGCAGTCGCGCAACCCGACCGACCCGTTCGCGGCCAAGCCCGAGATCGGCGCCGAGCTGCGCGCGGCACTGCGTGCGGAATGACCCACCCCCGATGCGGCTGCGCCGCCTCCCCCTCAAGGGGGCCACGCCAGCGGCCGGGCAAAGCCCGATCCGCGGCGTGTGCTTGGCACTGCCGGGAATCCGCGTCGAGGGTTCCGACTTGGCGTAACGGAGCATTGAGATGAGCGAGCCCGCCCCCGGCCAAAAGGATCTGATCCAGGCCTTCTGGCTCGACTACCAGCGCACCTGCAAGGTCGAGGTGCCGGGCTTCGCGGCCACGGCGCTCGGCCACACGCGCGCGCTGGCCGACAACCTGGCCGAGTTGATCGTCGCCGGCGTCAAGCGCGCGCACGCCACGCTCGAACACGACTTCACGGTCGAGGGCGACAGCCTGCCCCAGCCCGGCGATCACCTGGTGGTGCTCGACGGCCGCGGCCGGCCGCGCGCCATCGTGCGCAACAGCCATGTCGAGCGCCGCCACTTCGACGAGATCGACGACGCCTTCGCCTTCGAGGCCGGCGAAGGCGACCTGACGCTGCGCTGGTGGCTGACTGCGCACCGCCAGGCGTTCGCCGAACGCGCCGAGCGCGAAGGCTTCCAGGTCGGCGAGCGGGTGGTGCTGATCCTCGAGTACTTCGAGCGGGTGTGGCCGCTCGATGCCGCGCCTGCGACCGACTGATCACGGCGCAGATCACCCACGCGCTAGCCGAAGACAATCGCGGTCGCATGAACGACAAGACACCTCAACCGCTGGCTGGCCTGCCGTCTCCGGTGGCCGCGCCCCAGCCGCTGGCTGGGCTGCGGGTGGTCGAGTTCACCCACATGGTGATGGGTCCGACCTGCGGCATGGTGCTGGCCGACCTGGGCGCCGAGGTCATCAAGGTCGAGCCGATCGACGGCGACCGCACGCGGGCCCTGCTCGGCGCCGGCACCGGCTTCTTCCCGATGTTCAACCGCAACAAGAAGAGCATCGCGGTCGATCTGCACCACCCCGAAGGCGCGGCCGTGGCCCGAAAACTCGCC
>JANMSR010000165.1:0-11170 GCA_031389565.1 Burkholderiales bacterium | reverse complement strand
GTCCGGCCCGGTGGCGCTGGTGCTCGGTGCCGAAGGCAGCGGCCTGCGCCAGTTGACGCGCAAGACCTGCGACGAACTCGTGCGCATTCCGATGGCCGGCGCCGTCGAGAGCCTGAATGTGTCGGTGGCTGCCGGCGTTTGCCTGTACGAAGCGCTGCGCCAGCGGCGGCGCGGGGGCACCTGAAATCGCGCGGGCGTCAGACCCAGCCGGCGGCACCGACCGCGGCGCCGGCCGCAATCAGCCATACCGGACTCAGGCGGGTCTTTACCGACACGGCCACGGTGGCCGCAATCAGCAGCCAGGCCGCCGGCACGCGCACCAGCGGTTGCGCCAGCAGGCCGCCGGTGGTCAGCAACAGGCCGATGGTGATGGGCGCCATGCCGGCCACGAACGCCCGCACGCCGCGATGCTCGCGCCGCTTGCTGCCCCAGCGCGTGGCGGCCAGCGCCAAGGTCGTGCTCGGGATCAGGATGCCGAGCAGGGCCACCGCGGCGCCGCCCAGACCGGCGACCGCGTAGCCGATCACCGGCACGAACAGCAGGTTGGGCCCCGGCGAGGCCTGCGCCAGCGCGATCGCGGCGCTGAACTGGGTGTCGTCGATCCAGCCGCGCTGATCGACGATGTAGCGATGGATCTCGGGCGCCACCGCTATCGCGCCGCCGATGGCCAGCATCGACATGGCCAGGAAGTGCGCGAACAGCGCCCACCAGTCGGCGCCACCGAAGTTCATGCCGTGGGCCTCAATCGCCACCATGCAGCGAGTACCGCCACGCCGCCGATGCCGAGCACGGCGTAGGCCATGGGCCAGCGCAGCCCGCCGACCGTGGCCAGCGTGGCCAGCAGCGCCAACGCGCACAGGCCGCGGCCGAGCGGGTTCCTGGCCAGCGTGGGCAACAGCTTGCACGCCGTGGCGATGATCAAGCCGGCCGCCACGGCGCCCATGCCGCGCAGCGCGCCCGCCACCAGCGGCTCGCTGGCCAGCCGTGCATACAGCGCAGCCAGGGTCAGCACGATCACCAGCGGCAGCGCCAGCAGGCCGGCCAGGGCAGCGAAGGCGCCGCGCCAGCCGAAGAAGCGGTCGCCGATCATCAGTGCGAGGTTGACGATGTTGGGCCCCGGCAGCACCTGGCCGACCGAGACCGCTTCGACGAACTGTTCGCGCGTCAGCCACTGCCGGCGCTCGACCAGTTCACGCTGCGCCACCGGCAGCACGCCGCCGAAGCCTTGCAGCGCCAGCGCGCTGAACGCGCGCAGCAACTCGCTCGGCGAGCGCGGCGCAGCCAAGGTCAACGAATCACCTTCAGCGCATCCGGGTTGACGATGTTGGTCGGCGTCAGGTTGACGAAGGCGACGACGTTGTCGAACGCGGCGCCGAAATACAGCTCGTAGCTGTCCTGCTCGACATAGCCGATATGCGGCGTGCAGATGGCGTTCTCCAGCCGCAGCAGCGGGTGGCCCTGCAGGATCGGCTCGCTCTCGAAGGCGTCGACCGCGGCCATGCCGGGGCGGCCCCGGTTGAGTGCCGAGACCAAGGCACCTTCGGTCAGCAACTCGGCGCGCGAGGTGTTGACGAACAGGGCCGTCGGCTTCATGCGCGACAAGTCGTCCAGCGTCACCAGCCCGCGTGTCGCGTCGGCCAGGCGCAGGTGCAGCGACAGCACGTCGCAGACCTCGAAGAACGCCTCGCGCGTGGGGGCCGGCAGGAAGCCGTCGGCGCGGGCCTGGTCGCGCGAGGCCGGGCTGCCCCAGACGGTGACGTTCATGCCGAAGGCGCGGCCGTAACCGGCCACGCGCTGGCCGATCTTGCCGTAGCCCCATATGCCGAGCGTCTTGCCTTCGAGCTTCATGCCGATGCCGAAGTTGGGCGGCATCGACGCGGTCTTCAGGCCCGACTGCTGCCAAGCGCCATGCTTCAAGTTGCTGATGTACTGCGGCAGCCGGCGCATCGAGGCCATGATCAGGGCCCAGGTGAGTTCGGAAGGTGCCACCGGCGAGCCGACGCCCTCGGCCACCGCAATGCCCAGCCGGGTGCAAGCCTGGATGTCGACGTGCGGCCCGACGCGGCCGGTCTGCGCAATCAGTTTCAACTTGGGCAGTTTTTCCAGCAACTGGCGCGGGAACGAAGTGCGTTCGCGGATCAGCACCAGCACGTCGGCGTCACGCAGCCGGATCGACAACTGGCCGATGCCCTTGACGGTGTTGGTGAAAACCTTGGCGTTGAGGTGTTCGAGCTTGGCCGCGCACTGCAGCTTGCGCACGGCATCTTGGTAGTCGTCGAGGATGATGATGTTCATGGCGGGCCGCGTTTGCACGCGATTCTGCCTTGCGCGCTACGATCTGCCGTTTTCACAAGGAGACACCCATGGCGATCAGCATGCACTCGGCCAGCGCGCCGGTTTTCATCCGCATGTTTTCCAACCTGCAGGTCTGGCTCGACAAGGCCCAGGCGCACGCCGAAGCGCGCAAGTTCGAGCCCAACAACTTTCTCGGTTTGCGCCTGGCCCCCGACATGCTGCCGCTCAACCGCCAGATCCAGATCGCCAGCGACGCGGCCAAGGGCTGCATGTCGCGGCTGGCCGGCGTCGAGGTGCCGAAGTGGGACGACAACGAGGCCACGCTGGCCGACCTGCGCGCGCGGGCGCAAAAGACCCTCGACCACGTCAACTCGTTCAGCGCGGCGCAGATCGACGGCAGCGAAGGCCGCGAGATCAAGATCCCGACGCGCAGCGGTGAGCCCTTGGTGTTCAGCGGCGAAAACTACCTGAAGCACTACGCGATGCCGAACTTCTACTTCCACACCACCACCGCGTACGCTCTGCTGCGCCACGGCGGGGTCGAGATCGGCAAGAGCGACTTTCTCGGCGGGCGCTGAGGCTGGGCCCCGCCCAGCCGCGCGCCATCGCCTTCGAGCTCTCAGACGGGCATCGAGCGAGCGCTGCGTGGCGTGCCAGCGCGACGGTCGAACTGCCGGCCGAGCGCCGCAAGCCGCAACTCGGCCTCGGCCTGCGAGTGGTGCAGCGCCAGCACGCGGTAGACCTCGGGTCGCAGGTGCCAGACCTCGGCCAGCGAGCGTGCATGCATCAGCAGGTGGCACAGGGCGCGGGTGTCGACGGCCGGCACGTCGGCCAGGCAGGCGACAAAGGCCTCGCTGGCGGCGCGCGGGTCGTCCGAACCGGCGGCGGGTGTGCGCCGCCAGCCGAGCGCGAAAGCCAACTGTCGCCACGAATCGCCGCGGCGCCGCGGGCCCAGCGGCGCCAGCGCCATGCCGGGCTCGGCCGGCAGGGTCGGCAAGTCATGCGGGATGGGCGGCGCGGCCATGTGCCAGTATCGCCGCATCGCGATAGTCACAAAACGTGAAATAAGGCTATTGACGTAGCGCTGTTCTGCGCTGGCATGCGCCGGGCTTGACGCTGCCGGGACCACGCGCGTGGCACCGGCGGCCTCAGATCTCGAGTTGGGCGGCCAGACCCCTCAGACCAGGCCGTACAAGGCCTTCCTCTGCGCCGTGTAGGCCCACCACGGCGCAGCCTCCGCGCCGCGCATGTAGTCTGTCGCGGCCATGAAGGTGTCGAGCACGCAAGGGTCCTGGCGCTCGCCGGTGGCGGCGCACAACTGCTGGTAGAGCACGAACGGGTCGCGCCCGCGCAGTTCGCGCGGACTGCGAATGCCGATCAGGCGCAGGTCGGCGGCCAGCGCGGGGCCGACGTTGGGCAATTGCTCGAGCAGTGTGCAGTCGCCGGCGTGCGCGGCTTTGGGTTGCTTGATGCGGGTGGCGACGGTCACTGAACTTCCTTGGGCGGCCAAACGCGGGCCAAGACCGGCGCCACGCGCGGGTGTGCCTCGATGCGCTGCGACCCGACCTTGGGCACTGACATTTCAAAGCATCATGTTGTTGCGGATCAGCCCGACGGCCAAGCCCTCGAGCTCGAACTGCGTTTCGCCGGGCGACACGACGATGGTTTCGAAATCCGGGTTCTCGGGGATCAGCTCGATGCCACGGCGGCTGCGCTTGAAGCGCTTGACCGTGACCTCGTCACCCAGCCGCGCAACGACGATCTGGCCGTTCTTGGCTTCTTTGGCCTTTTGCACGGCGAGCAGGTCGCCGTCCATGATACCGACGCCCTGCATGCTCATGCCGCGCACCTTGAGCAGGTAGTCGGGTCGGCGCGGGAACATGCTCGCTTCGACGACATAGCTCTGGTCGATGTGTTCCTGCGCCAGGATCGGGCTGCCCGCCGCGACGCGGCCGACCAGCGGCAGCGTCAGTTGCGCCAGGCTGGGCAGCGGCAGGTTGAACTGCCGGCCGCGCGCTTCGTTCAAGGCCCGCAGCGTGTCGGCACGCAGCCGGATGCCGCGCGAGGTGCCGCCCACCAGCTCGATCACGCCTTTGCGTGCCAGCGCCTGCAAATGCTCTTCCGCGGCGTTGGGCGAGCGAAACCCCAGCTCGGCGGCGATCTCGGCGCGGGTGGGTGGCGCGCCGGTGCGTTCGATCGCGCTTTGCACCAGGTCGAGGATCTGCTGCTGGCGGTCGGTAAGCTTGGGGCGTTCTTCGATCATGGCCGGTATCCAGGGGCCCTGGTGGTTTGTCCAGTCACTGTATTTTCATCCAGATAGCGCAACGATGCAATCCAAAATCGTGATCCTGGGCACCGGCGGCACGATTGCCGGCACCGCCGTGACCGCCACCGACGCGGTCGGCTACGCCGCCGCGCAGCTCGGCGTGGCGCAACTGGTGGCTGCCGTGCCGGCCCTGGCGCAAGTGCCGATCGAGTGCGAGCAGGTGGCGCAGCTCGACAGCAAGGACATGGACTTCGCCACTTGGCAGCGGCTGGCGCAACGCTGCGCGTTTCACCTCGGGCTCGCCGACGTCGCCGCCGTCGTGGTCACGCACGGCACCGACACGCTCGAGGAAACCGCCTACTTTCTGCACCGCGTGCTGGCGCCGACCAAACCGCTGGTGTTGACCGCGGCGATGCGGCCGGCAACGTCGCTGCAAGCCGACGGGCCACAGAACCTGCTCGATGCGGTGACGCTGGCGCGCGATGGCCGCGTCAATGGCGTGAGCGTTGCAATCGCCGGGCGCGCCTGGGCGGGCAGCGAACTGCGCAAGCAACACACCTATCGCCTGGATGCCTTCGACGCGGGTGACATGGGGCCGCTGGCAGTGATCGAGGCGGGCCGCCTTCGCCTGCTGCGGTCCATACCCGCCAGCGCAGACCCGATCGGGCTGGACCTGATCGCGCGCGACAGCGCCGCCTGGCCGCGTGTCGAGATCGTGCTCAACCACGTGGGCGCCAGCGGTGCGCTGGTTGACGCCCTGGCAGCGCAACGGGTGGATGGCGTCGTGGTGGCCGGCACCGGCAACGGCACGCTCGGCACGGCGCTGCAAGCGTCGCTGCTCCGCGCAGCCCAGGCGGGCGTGCGCGTGACGCGTGCGACACGCTGTGCCGGCGGCCCGGTGCTCGGCAGCGACGCCGACAGGCTGCCGGGCGCCGGTGCATTGAGCGCGGTTCAGGCGCGCGTCGAATTGCTGCTGCAACTGTTGGCGCGCTGAGTCGGTTTTCTTCGTGGGTGGGTGAGGGCGAAACGGTGCCGGCGGCCGTCAGACTGCGGCTTGCGGCGGTGCGGTGGTGAGCGTGTCGCGCAATGCGCTCAGGCGGGTGGTCAGTTCGGCCAGCCCGGAGCAGCCGCACAATCGCTGCCGTAATGCGCCAAGGTCGATCGCCCGTCGAACCTTTTGCCGCAACCCGCCGCCCCAACTCGCCCCATGAACGAAGCCGAGGTTGCCCAAGTCCTGCTGCTGCGAGCCATCGAGACCGCCGAAGTCGGGCAGGCTGCGTCGGCGTGGACGCCAACCGACGCGGCCTGGGCCAGCGGCGCCGCGCGGCGCGAAGTGGGCGAGCAAGCCGGTGCGCAAGCCTTCCTCGTTCGGCGCGCGCAGTTGGGCCTGCGCCGGTTGGCCGAGCGCGAGCCGCCTTGGCGTCATGTCGTCGATCGGCCCACGGGCCCCGGTGGCGCATGGGCTGTGCTGCTGCTCGCGCTGGCCTACGCCGTGGGCATGGCCGGCGACGCGTTCACGGCATTGCATCGCGTCGACCTGCTGCCGCAGACCTTGTTGACGGTGCTGCTGCTGGCGTGGAATCTGGCCGTCTATGCGGCGCTGTGCATCGCGGCGCTGCAGCGCACCGAGTCTGGCGCCGCCCGAGGCTCGCCCCATCGGACGGCGCACTGGTTCATGGCCGTCGCCGAACGCCTGGCGGCGCTGGTCATGCGGCCGCGTGGCGGGCACGATCGCGCAGGGGTGGCCGCGGTCCACGCCCACTTCCTCGTTCAGTGGACTGTGGCGACGCGCACGCTGCAACAGCGTCGCGCGCGCGCGTTACTGCACGCCGCTGCCGCGCTGCTGACCCTCGGCGTGGTGTCGTCGATGTACCTGCGCGGCCTGGTGTTCGACTACCGCGCGGGGTGGGACAGCACGTTCCTGGACGCAGCCCAGGTGCACGCGCTGCTCGCTGCGGTGCTGGGGCCGGCATCGGAGCTGAGCGGCATCGGCCTGCCGGATGTGCCCTCGCTCGCGCGTCTGCGTTGGGCCGAGAGCGGCGGCGAAGGTGCTGCGCGCTGGATCCATCTGTACGCGCTGACGCTGATCGGCGCCGTCGCCGTCCCTCGACTGCTGCTGACGGCGTGGGCCGCGTTGCGCGCGCGGCAGGCGGCGCAGCGGCTCGTGCTGGCGCTCGACGACCCGTACTTCGTGCGGCTGCAACACGCCGCGCTGGCGATGCCGCGGCCGGTGACGGTCCTGCCGTACAGCTACCGGCTCGGCGCGCCGCAGCAGGCCGGGTTGGCCGCGGCGCTGGCCGATGCCCTCGGCCCGGGCGTGCAACTGCGTCTGGCAGAAACGCTGCCACTGGGCGCCGAGGACGCGCTCCCGCAGGGGCTGCCGACGGACCTGGCCGACACCGTGGTCGCGCTGTTCGCGCTGACGGCGACGCCGGAACGCGAAGCGCATGGCGCATTCCTGCGCGCGCTCGCGCGGCTGCTGCCCGCGCGCTGCAGCTTGCACGTGGTGGTCGATGAGTCGGGCTTTCGACTGCGCTTCGCTGCGACGGTCGGCGGGCCGGCGCGCCTGCTCCAGCGGCGCGAGGCCTGGCAGCGCCTGCTGCGCGAGATGTCGCTGCCGGCGCCGCGCTTTGCGGATCTGGCGGCTCCCGCGGACGCAGTCGCATGACTTCGCCGGCCACGATCGCGCTGAGCCTGGTATCGCACACCAACGTCGGCAAGACGACGCTGGCGCGCACGCTGCTGGGCCGCGACATCGGTGAGGTGCGCGACGAGGCGCACGTGACCGAAGCGGCCGAAGCGCAGGTCCTGGTCGAATCGCCCGCCGACGACCGGCTGATGTTGTGGGACACACCGGGTTTCGGCGACAGCCTGCGACTGGCCAGGCGCCTGGCACAGGCCGGCAACCCGATCGGCTGGTTCCTCAGCGAGGTCTGGGACCGCTGGCGCGACCGCCCGTTCTGGTCCAGCCAGCGTGCGCTGCGCAATGTGCTCGACGAGGCCGACGTGGTGCTGTACCTGGTCAATGCGTCGGAGGCGCCGGAGGACGCGGGCTACCTCGACGCCGAACTGCGGGTGCTCGCGCTGACGGCCAAGCCGGTGATCGCGCTGCTGAACCAGCTCGGCCCGGTCGGTGCCGCGGCCGACAGCCAGGCGCAGCAGGTCGAGCGCTGGGGGGCACGACTGCGCGCGGCGCAGGGCGTGCACGCGGTGCTGCCGCTGGACGCGTTCACCCGCTGCTGGGTGCAGGAGGGCGCGCTGTGGCGCGCCGTGGACAGCGTGCTGCCGGCCGCGAAGCAGCCGGCGTTCGAGCGCCTGCGCCAGGCATGGCGAACGCGCCAGCTCGCGACCTGGCAGGCGGCGATGGCCGAGCTGGCGCGGCGCCTGGCGCGTGCGGCGCTCGATCGCGAGCTGGTGGTATCGCAGGGCTGGCGCGGGCCGCTGCGTGCGCTGGGCACGATACTGGGGCTGCGCAGCGGCGACGCCGGCACGGCCGGCGAGCGTGCCATGGCCGCGCTCGCCGAACGGCTCGACGCCGACGTGCGCGGCTCCACCGATGTGCTGATCCGCCTGCACGGGCTCGACGGCCGCGCCGGCGGCGAAGTTCTGGCCCGGCTGGCGCGCCACTACGCGCTGCGGCAACCGCTCAACGAAGGCCGCGCCGCGCTGTGGGGCGGGGTGGTCACCGGCGCGCTGGCCGGACTGAAGGCCGACATCGCCACCGGCGGCCTGACCCTGGGCGGCGGGCTACTGGCCGGTGGCGTGATCGGTGCGCTGACCGCCGCGGGCGCCGCGCACGGCGTGAACCGGGTGCGTGGGCTGGACCAGCCTGTCGTGGCCTGGGACCGCAGCGTGCTCGATGCCCTGCTGTCGGCGGCGTTGCTGGGCTACCTGGCCGTCGCGCACCACGGCCGTGGCCGTGGCGCCTGGGTGGCGCAAGACCCGCCGGCCGCGTGGACCGCTGCGGTGGCGCAAGTACAGGTCGAGTGCGAGACGGACGTGGCGGCGCTCTGGCAGCGCCGCGATGCGAGCCTCACGCAGGCCGGCGCGGCGGACGCGATCGACGCCGCCGTTCTGCTGGCACCGCTGCAGGCGCTGCTCGGCGAGCTGTGCGCGCGCTTGCTTGCGCACCTGTATCCCGACGCCGACACACTGCCGACGGGCTGAGCCCGGTCACGCCGACGCCGCCTGCAGCGTCTCGAGTTGGTGCTGCACGTCGAGCCAGCGTTCCTCCAGCATCGCCACTTCGGCGCCGATGTGAGCGAGTTGGCGGCCGGCGTCGGCGATGTCGGCTGGCGCCACGGCAGCGGCCGACAGCGCGGCCTCGTGCGAGGCCCGTTCGGCGGCGAGCTTGGCCAGCCGCTGGTCGATCTGCGCCAGCTCGTTGCGCAGCGGCCGCGTCCGGTCGGCCAGCTTCGCGCGCGCCTGGCCCTTGGCCTTGCGGTCGTCGCGCGAACCGCTGGAAGGCGCTGGCAGGACGGCCGGCGCACGCGCCGGTGCCGCCATTGCCAAGGTGGTCGCGAGCGCGGTCGGGGCCACCAGCTCGGCACCCGGCACGGGCGGCGCCGGCTGGCCGCGCGCGGTGGCGCGCGAGACGTCGAGCAGCCAGCGCTGGTAGTCATCGAGGTCGCCGTCGAACGGCAGCACGCCGCCGCGCGTGATGAGCCAGAACTCGTCGCAGACCTCGCGCAGCATCGCGCGGTCATGGCTGACCAGCATCACCGTGCCCTCGAACTCGTTCAAGGCCATCGACAGCGCTTCGCGCGTGGTCAGGTCGAGGTGGTTGGTCGGCTCGTCGAGCAACAACAGGTTGGGTCGCTGCCAGACGATACCGGCCAGCACCAGCCGCGCGCGCTCGCCGCCCGACAGCGTGCCCACCGTCTGGTGCACCATGTCGCCGGCGAAATTGAACTGGCCGAGGAAGTTGCGCAGGCCCTGTTCGCGCCCATCCTGGCCCGGCACATTGAGCTCGCGCGCCAGCCGCGTCATGCGTTGCAGCGGCGTGTCGTCTTCGTGCAGCAGGTCCATCTCCTGCTGCGCGAAGTAGCCGATGGCCAGACCCTTGCCCTCGGTCATCGTGCCGGCCAGCGGCGTCAGCGCGCGCGCGATGGTCTTCACCAGGGTCGACTTGCCCTGGCCGTTGGCGCCGAGGATGCCGATGCGCTGGCCGGCCAGCACCGTGCGATTGACGTCGCGCACGATGACCGTGCTGCCGAGCCTGGCGCCGGGCCGTCCCAAGCCGGGCTCGACCCCCTCGGGGGGTGCGTCGCCGTATCCGGCGCCCGGGGGCACCATGTACCCGCACTCCAGGTCGCGCATCGCCAACATCGGGTTCGGCAGGTTCTGCGGCTCGCGGAACTCGAACGCGAAATCGCTCGCTGTCAGCACCGGCGCGATGCGCTCCATGCGCGCCAACGCCTTGACGCGGCTTTGCGCCTGCTTGGCCTTGCTGGCCTTGGCCTTGAAGCGGTCGATGAACAGTTGCAGGTGGGCGATGCGTTCCTGCTGCTTGGCAAACGATGCCTGCTGCTGGTTCATGCGTTCGGCGCGCATCTCCTCGAAGCCCGAGTAGTTGGCGCCGTAGCGGGTGACTTGGGCGTCGTCGACATGCAGGGTCACGCGCGTCACCGCGTCGAGAAATTCGCGGTCGTGGCTGATGATCACCAGGGTGCCCGCAAAGCGCTGCAGCCAGGCTTCGAGCCAGACCAGCGCATCGAGGTCGAGGTGGTTGGTCGGCTCGTCGAGCAGCATCAGGTCGGCCGGGCACATCAGCGCGCGCGCCAATTGCAGCCGCATGCGCCAGCCGCCGGAAAAGCTGTTCACCGGCGCGTCGAGCTGTTCACTGCGAAAGCCCAGGCCGAGCAGCATGGCCTGCGCGCGCGAGCGGGCGTCGAAGCCGCCGGCTTCGTCGATGGCCATGTGGGCGTCGGCCATTGCATGGCCATCGTGCGCGGCTTCCGCGGCGGCCAGCGCGACCATCGCCGCGGCCAAGGGCGTGTCGCCGTCGAGCACATAGTCGGTCGCGCCCTGGGCGGTCTCGGGCATCTGCTGCGCCACCTCGCCCAGGCGCCAGCGCGGTGGCATTTCCACGTCACCGGCATCGGCATGCAGGCGACTGGCGAGCAGAGAGAACAGGCTCGACTTGCCCGCGCCATTGCGGCCGACCAGGCCGGCCTTCTCGCCCGGATTGAGGGTGAAGCTGGCGCCCTGCAGCACCAGCTTGGCGCCGCGGCGCAGCGTGACATTGCGAACGGTGATCATGCGTTGACGAGCACGGTGCGGCCCTGCACGCGGCCGGCGCGCAAGTCGTCGAGCGCGGCGTTGACGTCAGTCAGCGGGCGGGTGTGGCAATGGCAGCGCAGCTTGCCGCTGGCAGCCAGCGCCAGCGTGGCGCGCAGGTCGTCGCGCGTGCCCACCGCGCTGCCGACGATGCGCAACTCGCCGCTGACGATGGCCAGCGCCGAGAATTGCAGCGGCTCGGGCGGCAGGCCCACGACGGCCAGCGTGCCGGCGGGGCGCAGGCATTTGAAGGCCAGGTCGAACGCTGCGCGGGCGGCCGAGGTGACCACGGCGATGTGCGCGCCACCGAGTGCGCGCACTGCCTTGGCC
>JANMSR010000386.1:0-8995 GCA_031389565.1 Burkholderiales bacterium | reverse complement strand
CTACCGCGGAATCGGCAAGACGGGGCCATCCGAGGCTGAACCTGCCATCGACGATGTCGATTGCCAGGCCCTCGATCTTCGTTTGCCCCGACTTCCAGAACACGGCAGCAATCGAAAAGCGCGCAACGAGAGCGATCAGCGAGTGCGGAATCCGCGCACACAGCGAGTTGGCGGTGTGGATCCACCGGACGAGGGTGTTCATGGGGAACGGCTCCGAGATGAATGCCAGGCGCTCAACGCGCCGTGGCGAATGAGCACGCCGAGGCTCGCCGCAAGGTCGAAACCATCATCTGATTCCGCGGCCGCGACGCTGGCCTCACCCAGCGCCGCGCCGGTCAGCAGGCGCCCGAAGAACATCGCGCTGCCTCGCCCGATGGAAAGGATGGTCACGTCGTCCTGCTGGCGCAGCACGAGTGCGCTTTGCGGCTGCGTCGGATCGACCTTGGCGATCTCGCCCACGCCCTGGTGCGCAGCCCACAGCGCCACGATTGCGAAGCGTGACGCCAGCATGGCGGCAGACGGATGGAACTCGACGCGCGCACCCGGCAGGGCCTGCGGGTCGAGCAAATGGCGGGCGATGTCGTCCCCCGAAAGCACGGGGGCGTCGGCTGCATGGAAGGCACGCACCCTCAGGACTTCGAGCCGCGCGACATCGGCGAGGTACGGCAGGCGCTGGGCCGGCTCGAAACTCTCGACGAAGGCCGGGAGGTCGTCTCCATACAGCGTCAACATCGGCGAACGCGGGGGGGTGCGTGTCACGAACAGACGTGCCATCGCGGCGAAGAACGCCTCGCCGACGAGCTGCCGCGTGACCGGGAAGGTGTCGGCGAGTGCCTCAGCCAGCGAGCTCACGACGTTGTTGCGGTGGACGGCGAAGCGGGCCGCCGGATCGGAGCCGTTCCAGCTGCGCAGGCCAGCGGGATACGGCTGCTGCGCGTCGAGCAGCGCCTGCGCGAAATCGCGCTGCAACATAGAGGGGGTGGCCGCCGCACTCATGCCGCCTCTCTCACCGAGGCGCGACATGCGGCCAGCGCACACTCGGCGCGTTGTGCCTCGGCGCACAGCACCTCGAGTTCAGGAATGTTGTTGTCGCGCTCGATCAGCGTGGGCAAGGGTCCGGCCATGCGCAGTGTCGCTTCGTAAAGCGCCCACACCGCGGCGTCAATGGCCGCCCCGTGGCTGTCGATGAGCAGGCGCGAGCCCGCCGCGTCGCGGTCTTCGCCGAACCCGGCCAGGTGGATCTCGCCCACCGCAGACAAGGGCAGCGACGAGATGAAAGCCTGCGCATCGCGCCCGTGATTGATCGCGCTGACATAGGCGTTGTTCACGTCGAGCAGCAGGCCGCAGCCGCAACGCCGCACCACCTCCGAAAGAAACTGGGCCTCGTCCATCGTCGAGCATTCGTACTCGACATAGGTCGACGGGTTCTCCAGCAGCAGCCGTCGATTCAGCCGTTGCTGCGCTTGGTCGATGTGATCGCACACGCGCCGCAGCGTCGCGCGGTCGTAGGGCACCGGCAGCAAGTCGTTGTAGAAGTTGCCGCCATGGCTCGACCATGCGAGGTGCTCGGAAAACGACTGCGGCTCGAATCGCGACAACAGCGCCGAGAGCCGGTCGAGATGGGCCGCGTCGAGCGGCCCCTCGGCACCGATCGACAGTCCGACGCCGTGGATCGACAGCGGGTAGCGAGCACGAATGCGGCCCAGGTGGGCGAGGAACGGACCACCGGCCACCATGTAGTTCTCGGCATGGACCTCGAAGAAGCCGAGGTCCGTGCCGGTGTCGAGGATCTCCCGCACATGCCGGGCCTTGAGCCCGATGCCGGCGCGCACAGGCAGTTGCGCGCCCTGTACCGCAGCGACGGGTTTCATGTCCGGAACCCTCGCACGCACCGCAACTCAGGCCTTCTTCTCCTTGAACTCCTTGAGCTGGCCCTTGCCCGTGGACGACATCGGCGACTCGATCTTCTCGCAGGTACCCTTGGGCACCAGGGACCAGGCGTTGCCCTGGTAGTCCACCTTGGAGGTGCCGGCGCAGGAGGTGCCCGGCCCAGCGGCGCAGTTGTTCTTGCCCTTCAGGGCGACGCCGAAGCATTTCTCATTCATCTTCGCCATTGCCTTGTCGTCCTGCGCGGCGACCGGGGTGGATGCCAGGGTCAAGGCGGTGCCGAGCGCGAGGGCCATCGCAAGACCGGCGGCCGTGGTCTGAGTGGTTTGAACATTGAGCATGATGGGTCTCCAGAGTCGAAGGGAACAACAGGGTGAATGGAAAGAGCCTTGGGCCCTGCAGCGCCAGTGCGCTTGCAAGGATTAGTTCGCCGAGTGCCGCACGGTGGTTACAGCGTCGGCAAAAATTGTTCGCTTGACGTCGTGAATAACTTGGCTGGCGTCCCTGTAACCGAATGGCGCGACGCGACGAAATGACTGATGCCGTACCGCACGACGACTTCGAGTCCGGCTTGAAGCCGCTGTGGATGCGCGCGCAAGCTGGCGACGAGGCCGCATACCGCGAGGCGCTGTCGCGTATCGCCGCCCGGCTGCGAAGGTATTTCGCGCGGCGACTGTTCGCGCTGCCGGACGACGTGGAGGATCTCGTGCAGGAAACGCTTCTCGCGCTGCACCAGCAGCGCGGCACTTACGACCCCGGGCTGCCGGTAAGCGCCTGGGTGCATGCCATTGCACGGCACAAACTGGTGGACCTGTTGCGCCGGCGCGGCCGCCGCGAGGCGCTGAACGAGCCGCTCGATGACCTGGCCGAAGATCAACATCCCGCAGCCGCGCCCGATGAGCAGCCGACGCGGCGCGATCTTGCGCTGCTGCTGGCCAACTTGCCTGCCGCGCAGCGCCTAGCCATCGTGCTGACCAAGATCGAGGGGCTGTCGGTGGCCGAGGCCGCGCAGCGCGGCGGGGTCTCGGTCTCGGCGCTGAAGGTGCAGGTGCATCGCGGGCTCAAACGCTTGGCCGATCTGGTGAGGAGCGAGTCATGAAGACGGATGAATTGATCGCCGTGCTGGCCACCCACGCCGGCCCGGCACCGCGCGCAGTGGTGGCGCGGCGCCTGGCCCCCGCGATGGCGTTTGGTGTCCTGGCGAGTGTGGCGCTGGCGCTGCTGATCCTCGGGCCCGTGGACGACCTGGCATTGCCGGGCGCGGCGTTGTGGATCAAGCTGGTGTATGCAGCGGCGTTGGGCGCCGGTGCTGCCTGGCTGACCGGGCGGCTCTCGCGGCCCGCGGCTCGCTCGATCGGCGCCGCACTGGCCGTCGCGGGCGTGGTGATCGCCATGGCCTTGGTGGGATTGTTCTCCCTGCTCGCCACCGAGCCTGGCGAACGTGTGAGCTATGCGCTCGGCCACTCGTGGGCCGTCTGCCCCTGGGCGGTGTTCGGTCTGTCGCTGCCGGCGCTGGCTGCCACGCTGTGGGCGGTGCGCGGCCTGGCTCCGACGCGTCCGCGAGCGACGGGGCTGGCTGCCGGCTTGCTGGCCGGCGCTGCAGGCGCCGCCGGCTATGCACTGGCCTGTGTCGAACCATCGACGACGTTCATCGCGATCTGGTACACGCTCGGTATCGCGTTGTGCGCGGTTCTCGGGGCCGCGCTCGGCCCGCGTGTATTGCGCTGGTAGCGGCGGCGAAGGCCCGCGCAAGGAGTGAATCGATGGAATGGATGACACGCATGGCCGACAAGGCGGGCGCACTTGGCAGCATTGTCTCGGCGGCCTCCTGCCCGGCTTGCTTTCCGGCCATCGCCAGCCTGGGCGCGGCCGCGGGCCTGGGGTTCCTCAGCGAGTTCGAGGGCCTGTTCCTGACGATTCTGTTGCCGCTGTTTGCCGCTGTCGCGCTACTCGCCAATGCCGCTGGCTGGTTCAGTCATCACCAATGGCACCGCAGCCTCCTTGGCATGATCGGCCCGGCGATCGTGTTGGCAGCGATGCTGCTGTTCTTCGGCCAGTGGTGGACGGCCCGACTGCTGTACGTCGGGTTGGCGTCCATGGTCGGCGTCTCGTTGTGGGATCTGATGTCCCCGGCGACGCGGCGCTGCAGCCACGACGACTGCGAGGCGCCGCAGATTGGCCCGCCGAACCGAGATCTAGCCCGAAGAGAGGCTGCCGGCGACGCCAGCCATGCGTCGGCGGTGCGGAAGTGATGGTGGACACCGTGGAGTTCAACTCCGTCCTGACGTGTCCGAAATGCGGCCACGCCAAGCAGGAGATCATGCCGACCGACGCCTGCCAGTTCTTCTACGAGTGCGAAAACTGCCGGGCCTTGCTGCGTCCGAAGCCAGGCGACTGCTGCGTGTTTTGCTCTTTCGGTTCGATCAAGTGCCCGCCGGTCCAGAGGCAGAAATCATGTTGCGCTTGAGCGTAGCTGCAGCGTCCTGAGTCGAGAGAGTCCGCTGTCCAACTCCTGGCCGGGTCCTGGCATCGGCTTCGGGGCAGCGTTTCGTGTCCCTAGAATGACCGCGATGGGGGTCAATCCCAATGCGTAATGGTCTGCTGCTTGCGGCGCTACTCTGCATCGTCGCATTGCCCTGTGCGACGAAGGTCGACACCTCGAACGCGGTCGACACACGGCCCACTACGGCCTCGCCGCAGCGCACCATCACCAAGTCGTTGCCCGCCGGTGACGACCCCGAATTCCGATCCGCCAAGGGCGCGTGGCGGGGGCCGGCGCAGTTTCAGTTCAGCATGAGCGGTGTGCGCTCTGCCGACGCCCACGCCATCGGGCGCTTGGTGATTGAGTTGCAGCCCGACGGCCGCGTGCGCGGCGTGATCGACGAGGCCGGGTGCAAGCTGAGCGGATTGCATACGCAGTTCATGTCCCCCGCGAGTGCCTCCATCGACGTGACGATCTCCGGCTGCCATGACGGTCGATTCAACACGCGGTATTCGGGTCACCTGGTGGGCAACCCTGCCGCCAAGGAATCGAAGCTGCTAGCGGCAACGTGATCTCCACCGATTGACCCGATGGCGCGGGCCCATGTCCTACTTGCTGCCGCGCCTGCGTCCGACGACACAGGCATCCGCCCGCCGCCACACTCCGTTGCCAGGGCAGCCCGTGCGGCACCGTCGCGCGGCATGTCCGGAACACCACCCGAGTGGGAGACATCAATGAAGATCGTGACCCTCCTGATCCTGGCTGCCGCCGTGCTGCCGGCCCATGCCGCCACCAACATCGGCGTGTCCATCGGTATCAACGCCCCGGGCCAATACGGCCGCATCGACATCAGCAACTATCCCCAGCCGGTGCTGATCAGCCAGCAGCCGATCATCTACGCACCTTCTCCGGTCGCGGTCTACCAGCGGCCGATCTACCTCTATGTGCCGCAGGCGCAGCAGGTCAACTGGGGCCGCTATTGCAGCGGCTACCACGCTTGCGGACAGCCGGTGTACTTCGTGCAGGAGAACTGGGTTCGCGAGGAGTACCGTCGTGAACACGACAACCGCAATGACCGCAATGACCGCAATGGTCGCAAGCGCTTCAAGCACTCCGATCGCGACGACGACGACAAAGGCCGCGGCCGGGGCCGTGGCAAACGCGACGATTGACGCTGGTCCTCCCGCGGCGCGCAAGCGTCTTCACACGGCACTTCAACGGCCGCCCACCTGACGTCACCCTTGCCCTCGCGATTGAGGCGGGCCGCGCCTTCAGCGACCGGCATCGTGGCCTCAGCGGTAGGGCGCGGGGAATGCCCCATGCCAACGCCGTGCGGCTTCGGCGCGCGCGCTCACGCATGCCGAGCCGGGGCCTCAGATGCTGGTGTTGTCCTGCGTCTCGGTGACGGGCTTGCCATCGTCGCCCAGCTCCTTGTTCGGCTTGATGGCAGGCGACCCCGCACCGGGGGTGCTGTCAATGTTGTCCTCGACCATGTCGAGGAAGTCATCGACCTCGTCGGTCGAGTGCTCGGACGGTTCGATGTGAGACGCTGGCTGGGTAGGCATGCTGGTTCCGATCTGCTGATGACGGTGAGGCCCCAGTCTTCGCCGATGAGCCCACCGCGTCTGTCGGGCGGTCGGAGGCGCGCGGGTAAGACCTGACCTACAGCCGCCTGCTCACTCGACCGTGACCGACTTGGCCAGGTTTCTGGGTTTGTCCACGTCGGTGCCCCGCGCGCATGCCGTGTGGTACGCCAGCAATTGCAGCGGCACCACGTGCAGGATCGGGCTCAGCGCGCCGTAGTGCTCGGGCATGCGGATCACGTGCACGCCCGGGCCGCTTTCGATCCGCGTGTCGGCGTCGGCAAAGACGTACAGCTCGCCGCCGCGGGCGCGCACTTCCTGCATGTTGCTCTTCAACTTTTCGAGCAACTGGTCGTTCGGTGCCACGGTCACCACCGGCATCGCCGCGGTGACGAGTGCGAGCGGGCCATGCTTGAGCTCACCGGCCGGGTAGGCCTCGGCGTGGATGTAGCTGATCTCCTTTAACTTCAGCGCGCCTTCGAGCGCGATCGGGTAGTGCAGGCCGCGGCCGAGGAAGAGCGCATTCTCCTTGGCGGTGAAGGCCTGTGACCAAGCCACGATCTGCGGCTCGAGCGCGAGCACGGCCTGCACGGCCACGGGCAGGTGGCGCAATGCTTTGAGGTGTTCGTTCTCCTGGGCGTCGGTCAAGCGGCCGCGCACTTGCGCGAGGGCAAGGGTCAGCAGGAACAGGCCGACCAATTGCGTGGTGAAGGCTTTGGTCGAGGCCACGCCCACTTCGGCGCCGGCGCGCGTGATGTAGGCGAACCGGCACTCGCGCACCATCGCGCTGGTGGCCACATTGCAAATGGTCAGCGTGGTGGCCATGCCGAGGGCGCGCGCGTGCTTCAGCGCCGCCAGCGTGTCGGCGGTTTCACCGCTCTGGCTGATGGTCACGACCAGCGTGCGCGGATTCGGCACGCTGTCGCGGTAGCGGTATTCGCTGGCGATTTCCACGTTGGTGGGGATGCCGGCGATGCTTTCCAGCCAGTACTTGGCCACCGAACCCGCGTAGTAGCTGGTGCCGCAGGCCAAGATCAGCACCTGGTCGACTTGCTTGAACGCACCGAATGCGCCGTCGCCAAAGAGCTCGGGGCTGATGTTCTGCACCGCATCGAGCGTGTCGGCGATCGCCTTCGGCTGCTCGAAGATTTCCTTTTGCATGTAGTGGCGGTAGGGCCCGAGCTCGGCCGCGCCGCTGTGCGCCTGCACGGTGCGCACTGCGCGCTGCACCGGGCGCAGGCTGCCGTCGGGCTGCTTGCCGACGATCCAGTGCTTGCCCAACTGCACGTCGACCACGTCGCCCTCTTCGAGGTAGACGATCTGGTCGGTCACGCCGGCCAGCGCCATGGCGTCGGAGGCGAGAAAGGTTTCGCCCCCATGCTCACCGGTCCCGACACCCAGCACCAGCGGCGAGCCCGCGCGCGCACCGACCACGCGGTGCGGCTCGTCACGACAGAACACCGCGATGGCGTAGGCGCCGCGCAGGCGCGTCACGGCCTGCTGCACGGCCTCGAACAGGTCGCCCTGGTACAGGTGCGCCACCAGGTGGGCGATGACCTCGGTGTCGGTCTGGCTGTCGAACTCGAATCCCCTGGCCTTGAGTTCGGTGCGCAGCTCTTCGTAGTTTTCGATGATGCCGTTGTGCACCAGGGCGATCCTTCCTGGCGCATCGGCCGCAGCGTTCGGCCCGGGCGAAAAATGCGGATGCGCATTGTTCAGCGCCGGCGCGCCGTGCGTGGCCCAGCGCGTGTGGGCGATGCCGGTGCCGGCCTGGATGTGTTCGGCGGCGACCTGCGCGTCGAGCTCGGCCACCCGCGCGGTGCTGCGAGCACGCTTCAGGCCGCCGCCCTGGTGCACCGCCACGCCGCAGGAGTCGTAGCCTCGGTATTCGAGCCGCTTGAGGCCCTCGACGAGGATCGGAACGATGTTGCGTGCGCTGACAGCGCCGACGATGCCGCACATGTAAGGACCCCAGTGAGTGGACGATGGGCGCATGCTATGCGTGCAGGCATGAAATCGGATTGCAAAATTAGCATAAATCTCTCTCTTGTCGGATACTTCTCTATCCGCAACGCCTTTGATTTCACATTTGATACATTTTCGGGCGATGATTTCCACATGATCAACCTCGACGAGACCGACCTGCGTCTGCTTGACCGTTTGCAGACCGACGCGGCCCAGCCCAACCAGGACCTCGCCGCGGCCGTGCAGGTGTCGCCGGCCACCGCGCTGCGGCGCGTGCGCAGGCTGGTCGAAGCCGGCCTGATCGAGCGGCGCGTCGCGCTGTTGTCGACCGAAGTGCTGGGCGCAGGCCTGCAGGCGCTGGTCGAGCTGCAGCTCGACCGCCAGGGCGCCGAGCATCTCGATGCTTTCGAGGCCCTGGCCGTGGCCGACGCCGCGGTTCAGCAATGCTGGCGCGTCAGCCCCGGCCCCGATTTCCTGCTCGTGCTTTGGGTGGCCGACATGGCGGCCTACAACGCACTGGTGCAGCGCCTGTTCACGCAGCAGGCCAATGTGCGCAACGTAAAGACCTTCTTTGCCACCCGACGCGCCAAGTTCGAGCCGCGCATCGACGTGCGGGCACTGGCCATCAAGCCTGTTTCAGGATCACCAGCCCCTTGAGGTACTCGCCCTCGGGGAAGTTGATCGTGGTCGGGTGGTCGCAGGCACCGGCCAGGCGGTCGAGCAGCACGCCGTCGACCTCGGCATCGAGCCCGGCGCCGGCGACGATCTTGTGGAACAGCTCGGCGCCGATGACACCCGAGCAGGAGAACGTGAACAGCAGGCCGCCCGGCGCGAGCAGCTTCAATGCCAGGCGGTTGATGTCCTTGTAAGCGCGCGCGGCGCGGTCAGCGTGGGCCGCAGTGGGGGCGAACTTCGGCGGGTCGAGCACGATCGCGTCGAAGCTCGCGCCGGCGTCCAGCTGCTCGCGCAGGAAGGCGTTCACGTCGGCATCTGCAAAGCTGGCCCGCGCCGCGTCGAAGCCATTCAAGGCCACATGCGCGCGCGCCCGTTCGAGCGCCGGCGCCGACGAATCGACGCT
>JANMSR010000122.1:0-1783 GCA_031389565.1 Burkholderiales bacterium | reverse complement strand
TCGCCGTAGACGACGCCGATGGCTCCGAGCATGAGCCCGGCGAGCCCTGACCGGGCGGACGAAGAAGAGGTGCTCAAGCCGGCTGTCTGCAAGTTTCGACCGGGGCAGATTGTGCGCTCATGCGCCCGGACGTGGTCGGTGCGTCAACGCCAGACGCGGGGCAACCGAACGGCAGACGAACACACCTCGTCCCGGGCTTATTCGTAGACCTCGGCATTCGGGTCGGTCGCCTCGAGCTCGTAGCTCGCGGCCACCATCGCCAGCCGGGCGATCACGCCGTACATGTAGAAGCGGTTGGGTGCGTTCGCCCCCGGTTTGGCGCCGGGCTTGGGCAGCTGGTTGTGCTCGGCGAACGCGAGCGGCACGAAGCTCGCGCCCGGCGCGTTCAGGTTCTCGTCGATGCCGCGCTCGGCGTTGACGCGGTAGAAGCCGCCCACGACATAGCGGTCGATCATGTAGACCACCGGCTCGGCGACCGCATCGTTGACGCGCTCGTAGGTCGGTACGCCTTCCTGCAGGATGACCTCGTGCACCTCCTGGCCGTCCTTGATGACGCTCATCTTGTTGCGGGTGCGGCGGCTGATGTCCTGCAGGTCTTTCGGGTCGCGCACGGTCATGATCCCCATGCCGTAGGTGCCTGCATCGGCCTTCACGATGATGAACGGCTTTTCCTGGATGCCGTACTCCTTGTACTTCCGGCGGACCTTGCCGAGCAGCGCATCGGCATTGGTCATCAGGCATTCGTCGCCGGTGCCGTCCTCGAAGTTCACCTCGCCGCACCGGGCGTACATCGGGTTGATCAGCCAGGGGTCCATGCCGAGCAGCTTGGCGAACTTCTTGGCGACTTCTTCGTAGGCATGGAAGTGGTGCGTCTTGCGGCGCACCGCCCAGCCGGCGTGCAGCGGCGGCAGCAGGTACTGCTCGTGCAGGTTCTGCAGCACCTTGGGCATGCCCGCCGACAGGTCGTTGTTGAGCAGGATGGTGCAGGGGTCGAAGTTCTTCAGCCCAAGCCGGCCGCGCGTGCGGATCAGCGGCTCCAGCGTCAGCGCGGTGCCGTCGGGCAACTCGACCGGCGTCGGCTTCTTGATGCTGTCGTCGAGCGTGCCCAGGCGCACGTTCAACCCGGCCATGTGGAAGATCTGCATCAGCCGCGCGACGCTCGACAAGTAGAACGTGTTGCGCGTGTGCCGCTCGGGAATCAGCAGCAGGTTCTTCGCTTCGGGGCAGATTTTCTCGATCGCCGCCATCGCCGCCTGCACCGCCAGCGGCAGCATTTCGGGCGTCAGGTTGTTGAAGCCGCCGGGGAACAGGTTGGTGTCCACCGGCGCCAGCTTGAAGCCCGCATTGCGCACATCGACCGAGGTGTAGAACGGCGGCGTGTGTTCCATCCACTCCAGCCGGAACCAGCGCTCGATGGCGGGCAGCGATTCCAGGATGCGCTGCTCCAACTCGTTGATGGGGCCGGTCAGCGCAGTGAGAAGGTGAGGAACCATGGGAGCAGCCCGGAAGGTCGAGGAAGAGCGTCGGATTCTAGGGACAAGCTGTTGCGACGGTCTGAATCAAGCAAGCCCCGCCCGCCAAGAGAAGAACCACCAAAAAGAAAAGGGCCACCCGAAGGTGGCCCGCTGTCTTCAGCGAAGCGTCAGTTGACTGAAGCGCCCGCTTAATTGTGGTACGCCGTCTCGCCGTGCGACGAGATGTCCAGCCCTTCGCGTTCCTCGTCTTCCGGAACCCGCAGGCCGATCACCAGGTCGACGATCTTGTAGGCCACCAGCGACACCAC
>JANMSR010000098.1:0-1711 GCA_031389565.1 Burkholderiales bacterium | reverse complement strand
GGCGACATCGAGCACCAGGGTCGGCTGGCCGGGCACGATCTGGAAGCGCCCCGCCAGCTCGACCGTCGCAAAGCCCTGGCGCACCGCCTGCGCGGGTACCGGCAGCCGCTCGCGCAAAGCCTCGAAGGCCGCCAGCACGCCGGACGCGTTGACGAGTTGGTTGGCGCCGCGCAGCGCGGGGTAGGCCAGGCCGTTGTAGCGCCGGCCGCGGCCTGACCATCCCCACTGCTGGCGGTCGCCGGCGTGGCGAAAGTCGCGGCCGACGAGCCACAGGTCGGCGCCGATCGCGTCGGCATGCGCGATCACCGACCGCGGCGGCATCGGGTCACTGACGATCGCCGGCTTGCCGGGCCGCATGACCTGCGCCTTCTCCAGGCCGATGCTTTCGCGGTCGGGGCCGAGGTACTCGGTGTGGTCGAGGTCGATGCTGGTGATGATGGCGCAGTCGGTATCGATGGCATTGACGGCGTCGTAGCGTCCGCCGAGACCGACTTCGAGGATCACCAGGTCCAGCGGCGCGTTCGCGAGCAGGTGGGCAATGCCCAGCGTCGTGAACTCGAACTTGGTCAGCGTGATGTCGCCGCGAGCGGCATCGACCGCGGCGAAGTGCGGCAGCAGATCGTCGGCCGCCACTGGCCGGCCGCCGACGCGGCAGCGTTCCTCGAAGTGCACCAACTCGGGCTTCTGGTAGGTGCCGACGCGCCAGCCCGCTGCCAACGCAATCGACTCCAGCATCGCGCAGGTCGAGCCCTTGCCATTGGTGCCGGCCACCGTGATCACCGGCCCCTTGAACGTGAACCCCAACCGCTGTTTGACGACGACCGTGCGCTCCAACGAAAGGTCCATCGAAACCGGGTGCATGCGCTCGCAGTGCGCGAGCCAGTCCGCCAGCGAGCGCACGTCAGCCGCCGGGCTGCCCCAAGGCGGCTGACCGCCCCCGCGAGGGGCAGCGCCGCCACGCAGCGGCAAGCGCGGGGGCGGTCATTTCTATGCCACCGCGTCGGCGCTCTGGCGCTGCAGCATCGCCAGCGAGCGCGCGATCACGCCACGCAATTGGCGGCGGTCGACGATCATGTCGAGCGCGCCCTTTTGGATCAGGAACTCGCTGCGCTGAAAGCCCTCGGGGAGCTTCTCGCGCACGGTGTTCTCGATCACGCGCGGGCCGGCGAAACCGATCAGCGCCTTCGGCTCGCCGATCACCATGTCGCCCATGAACGCGAAACCCGCCGACACGCCGCCCATCGTCGGGTCGGTCAGCACACTGACATAGGGCAGACCGGCCTTGGCCAGCCGGGTCAGCGAGGCATTGGTCTTGGCCATCTGCATCAGGCTGAGCAGACCCTCCTGCATGCGTGCGCCGCCGGTGGCGGTGAAACAGATGAACGGCACCTTCTGCTCGATGGCGGTGTGCACGCCGCGCACGAAGCGCTCGCCAACCACCGAACCCATCGAGCCGCCCATGAATTCGAACTCGAAGCACGCCGTGACCACGGGGATGGTGTGCACCGCGCCGCCGACGACGATCAGCGCGTCGGTCTCGCCGGTGGCCTCGAGCGCATCACGCAGGCGCTCGGGATATTTCTTGCTGTCCTTGAATTTCAACGCGTCGACAGGCACCACTTCCTGGCCGATTTCGTAGCGGCCCTCGGCATCCAGGAAGGCATCGAGCCGGGCGCGCGCGCCGATGCGGTGGTGGTGGTCGCACTTGGGG
>JANMSR010000077.1:0-2865 GCA_031389565.1 Burkholderiales bacterium | reverse complement strand
ACACGACGCCGGCCAGGGCCCAGAACAGCAGCACCGCGGCCCAGGCTTCGAACGGCGTACCCGACAGGTCCACCGCCTCGTCGGTGGCGTGGAACTCGCCGTCATCGCCCATCACCTTGGGGCCGGCGTCGATGTCCATGTCAGCGATCTCTCTTACTTGAACGGAACCCTATGGGGAGAAGCAGCGCCTTTCCAAGCAACCGCCGCGGATCCGGCTTTGCCGGTCCGCTGGCGGTGCCCCCTCGAGGGGGAGCGCCGAAGGCGCTACGGGGGTGGTTCACTTGATCGCGACGATGCGGTCGTAATCCTTCTTGTCGAAGCCCATCGATTCGACCGTCTTGGCCTTCAACACCGCGTCGACAAAGCTCTGCCGGTTGACGTTGTGGACCGTGATGCCCTTCTTCTTGAACTCCTCGACCAGCTCGGACTCGCGCTGTTTGATCTGCGCCGAAGCGCGCGCCGCGGCTTCCAGCGCCACGTCGGAGAAGATCTTCTTCTCGGCATCGCTGAGCTTGGTCCAGATGTGCGGCGCGACCTGGGTGGTCAGGCCGTCGACGATGTGGCCGGTGAGCATGATGTGCTTTTGCACCTCGTAGAACTTCTTCGCCTCGATGGTGGTCAGCGGGTTCTCCTGCGCATCCACCGTGCCGTTCTGCAGCGCCAGATAGACCTCGGCAAAGGCGATCGGCGTCGGATTCGCGCCGCAGGCCTCGGGCGTGGCGCGGTAGCTCGGCACGTCGGGCACGCGGATCTTCAGGCCCTTCATGCCGGCGCAGTCGGTGAACGGCTTGGTGCTGGTGGTCATGCGCGCGCCGTAGTAGGTGTAGGCGAGGATCTGAATGCCCGTTTTCTCGCGGAAGCCGTCGATCATTTCCTTGAACACCGCGCTCTTGCTGTACGCCAGCAGGTGCTCGCCGTCGCGGAAGATGAACGGGTAGTAAGCGATACCCAGGCGCGGGTAGCTGCGTGCGGCGAAGCTCGGGCCGCTGATGATCATGTCCACCGTGCCGAGCAACATGCCCTGGTTGATGTCGGTCTCTTTGCCCAGCGATGAAGCCGGGAAGACCTGGATCTCGAACTTGCCAGCGGTGCGCTTCTTGATCTCTTCAGCGGCCCACACCGATTGCGTGTGGTACGGCTCGCTGGTCTCGTAGACATGGGCCCACTTCAGCTTGGTCTGTGCCGCGGCGGGTAGAGCGATGGCCACAACAGCGGCGGCCAGCAGGGTCTTCAGCAGGGTGCGTTTCATCGCGTGTCTCCTCATCGGTGAAAAAAAGGCCCTAGTCGGCCACCAGTTGAACCTTGGTACTGCGGGTGCGATCGAGCGCCAGCTCGAAGGCTTCTTGCGCCCGCGACAGCGGCAGTTGCGCGCTGATCAGCGGGCGCACATCGACGCGGCGCGTGCGGATCGCCTGCACCGCGAGATCGAATTCGCCGTTGGCGCGCAAGGCACCGACATAGTCCAGCTCGCGCGCCATCACGCTGTTGGCCGGGAACGGCAGCTCGGCCGGCAGGGTGCCGACCTGCACGATGCGGCCACCACGCTGCACCGCGGCCAGGCAGGTCGCCAAGGCAGCGGCAGCGCCGGCCGCCTCGATGGCCACGTCGAAGCGGTCGGTCAGTGTGGCGCCGTCGATGTCGCTGCGCACGGCGCTGTCGGCACCGACCGCGCGCGCCATCGCCAGGGGCCGCTCGGCCACGTCGGCGACGACCACCTCGGCGGCACCGGCCAGGCGCGCGGCGATCGCGCACAGGCAGCCGATCGTGCCGCCGCCGGTGACCAGCACGCGCTTGCCGAGCAGCACACCAGCTCGCTGCGCCGCGTGCAAGCCCACCGACAGCGGCTCGGCGCAGGCAATCTCGCCCAGCGAGATGCCCGCCTCGTCGACGGGCGTGAGCTGCCGTTCGGCCATCACGAAGGCCTCGGCGAACATGCCCTGCGCATGCGGGACCACGCTGGCGCTGCCGACGAAGACCATCTCGCGGCACAGGTTCATGCGGCCGGCGCGACAGTAGTCACAACGGCCGCAAGGGTGCGACGGATCGATCGCCACCTTGTCGCCGACCTTGACGCGCGCGACCTCGGCTCCGACGGCTTCGACCACGCCCGACGCTTCGTGGCCCGGCACGAGCGGTTCGCGGATGACGAAGGCCCCCGCGCGGCCGTGCTGGTAGTAGTGCAGGTCGGAGCCGCAGATGCCGCCCGCGCCCAGGCGCAGGCGCACGTCGTGCGGGCCGAGCGGGCGCGGTACACGCCGTTCGAGCCGCAGGTCGAGCGCGCCATGCAGGGTGCAGGCCAGGACGGTCATCAGGGTACCTTCGCGCTGCGCGCTGCGGTTTCGCGCTTGGGGCGGCCCGGCGCGTTCATCAGGCAACCTACGCGCTGCGCGCTTCGGTATTCGCCTTTCGGGCGGCCGGGCAGGCTCATGCGTAGCTCCTACAGCGCCTTGCGCTGGTCCCCCAGGGGCCGGTACGGGCCCCGGGGCGGCCCTTGAGGAGCGAGCGCCGCGGGCGCGGCCAGTCGGCACTCATCGTCATGCGGCCTGCCTTGCCGGGGCCGCGTCGACCCACGCCGCGGCGAATCGGTCGTGCGAGTTGCCGAGGTGGCTGCGCATCGCGGCCCGCGCCGCGGCCACGTCACCCGCCGTCACGGCGCGCACCACGGCGCGGTGTTCGGCGACGGCCTGGCGCCAACTGCGCGCGTTCTCGAAGTGCCGCCCCAACTGCTCGAACAGCGGGTTGTTGCGCTCGTCGAACAGCTCGGTCACCACCCGCACCAGGGCCGCGTTGTCGCTGGCCTCGGCCAGCGCGATATGAAAATCGCGGTCGCCGCGGATCGGCATCACGCCGCGCGCGATGTCGTCC
>JANMSR010000066.1:0-2444 GCA_031389565.1 Burkholderiales bacterium | reverse complement strand
CCGTAGGGCTTGGCCAGCACGCGCAGGCGGTGGGTGTCGAACAGGGTCTGGCCTTGCGGCGGCAACTTGCCGAAGCGGTCGGTGACCTCTTCGAGCAACTTGTCGATGTGCTCGGGGGTGTCCGCCGTGGCCAGCCGCTTGTACAGGTTCAGGCGGGTGTGCACGTCGCCGCAGTAGGCGTCGGGCAGCAGGGCCGGCGCGTGCAGGTTGACCTCGGTGGTGGCCGACGAAGGCGACAGCAGATCGGACAAGTCGGGGTGATGGCCAGCCCTGAGTGAACGCACGGCTTCGGCCAGCATCTCGTTGTAGAGCTGGAAGCCGATCTCCATCATGTTGCCGCTCTGGTTTTCACCGAGCACTTCGCCGGCGCCGCGGATTTCCAGGTCGTGCATCGCGAGGTAGAAGCCGCTGCCGAGCTCCTCCATCTGCTGGATCGCTTCGAGGCGCTGCGCGGCCTGCTTGGTCAGGCCTTCCACGTCGGGCACCAGCAGGTAGGCGTAGGCCTGGTGGTGGCTGCGGCCGACGCGGCCGCGCAACTGGTGCAACTGCGCCAGGCCGAACTTGTCGGCGCGGCTGATGACGATGGTGTTGGCCGTGGGCACATCGATGCCGGTCTCGATGATCGTCGAGCACAGCAGCAGGTTGTGACGTTGGGCCACGAAGTCGCGCATCACGCGCTCGAGTTCACGCTCGGGCATCTGGCCGTGGGCGATGGCGATGCGCGCTTCGGGCAACAGCTCGGCCAGCCTGTCGCGGCGGTGGCCGATGGTGTCGACCTCGTTGTGCAGGAAGTAGACCTGGCCGCCGCGCTTCAACTCGCGCAGCACGGCTTCGCGGATCGTGCCCTGGCTCTCGTTGCGCACGAAGGTCTTGATCGACAGCCGGCGCTGCGGCGCGGTGGCGATCACGGAGAGATCGCGCAGGCCTTCGAGCGCCATGCCCAGCGTGCGCGGGATCGGCGTGGCCGTCAGCGTGAGCACATCGACATCGGCGCGCAGGGCCTTGATCGCCTCCTTGTGGCGCACGCCGAAACGGTGCTCCTCGTCGATGATCAGCAGGCCCAGGCGTTTGAACTTGACGTCTTTGCTCAGCAGCTTGTGCGTGCCGACGACGATGTCGATTGTGCCGGCCGCGAGGCCTTCCAGCGCGGCGTTGATCTCCTTGGTCGAGCGAAAGCGCGACAGCTCGGCCACCTTCACCGGCCATTTGCCGAAGCGGTCGACGATATTCTGGAAATGCTGTTCGGTCAGCAGCGTGGTCGGCGCCAGCAGCGCCACCTGCTTGCCGCCGATGACGGACACGAACGCGGCCCGCAGGGCCACTTCGGTCTTGCCGAAGCCGACATCACCGCAGATCAGCCGGTCCATCGGTTTGGGGCTGACCAGATCCTGGATCACGGCGTGGATCGCGGCGCGCTGGTCGGGCGTTTCCTCGAAGTCGAAGCTCGCGGCGAAGGCCTCGTAGTCGTGCGCCGAATAGCGGTGGGCGTAGCCTTCGCGTGCGGCGCGGCGGGCGTACAGGTTGAGCAACTCGGCGGCGGTGTCGCGCACCTGCTCGGCGGCCTTGCGCTTGGCCTTCTCCCACAGCCCCGAGCCCAGGCGGTGCAGCGGCGCCTCGTCGGCCGAGACGCCGGTGTAGCGACCAATCAGGTGCAGTTGCGCCA
The DNA here is from genome assembly GCA_031389565.1 of Burkholderiales bacterium. Lineage (GTDB taxonomy): Bacteria > Pseudomonadota > Gammaproteobacteria > Burkholderiales > Burkholderiaceae_C > CADEEN01. The sequence continues at coordinate 781 of JANMSR010000066.1, read as the reverse complement.
CCGGCACATACAGCGTGGCCTTCTCGGCGTACTCGAGGTGCAGGAACTCCGACGGGCCCCCATCCTGACCATTCGCCAGGTCGATGTGGATCAGCCCGACGTAGCGCCCGATGCCGTGGTTGATGTGCACCACCGGGTCGCCGACCTTCAGCTCCGACAAGTCCTTGATCAGCGCTTCGACGTTGCTGACCTGCTCCTGCTTGCGGCGCCGCCGCGACGTGGGCGCGGTGGCGAAGAGTTCGGTCTCGGTGATGAACTGGATGGCCGCGGCGCCGCCGTCGCGCTGCCAGGCAAAGCCCGCCGCCAGCGGTGCCGCGGCGATTGCCACCTTCTCGTCACCGGCCTCGAACTCGGCCAGCGTGTCGACGCTCGGCACATCGATGCGGTGGTCGCGCAGCAGTTCGAGCAGGCTCTCGCGTCGACCGTCGCTCTCGGCCATCAACAGCACGCGCGAGGCAGTGCTGTCGAGGTGGCGCTCGAGCAGCGACAACGGCGCGGTGGTGCCGCGGTCAATGGCCACGTCAGGCAGCGGGCGGGCCCACGACGCTGCGTCGTCAGGCTCTGTCGAGCCCTGCGCCGCGGCGGCACCACGCAAAGCCAAGGTCGCATGCGGCTGCGTACGCGCAAAGAACTCCTCGACCTTCAGGAAGATCACTTCAGGCGCCAGGATCGGCCGCTCGGGGTCGTGCTGCAAAAAGCGATGGCGCTCGCGTGTATCGGTCCAAAAGCGATTCAGCGCCTCGTCGATCTCGCCGTGCAGCACCAGCGCGGCGCGCTCGCC
>JANMSR010000039.1:0-3742 GCA_031389565.1 Burkholderiales bacterium | reverse complement strand
CAGATGGCCCTGGGCATCGCCGCCTCGCAGCCGATCGGCGTGCGCGAGCAGTTCGGCACCATGACCAAGCCTTTCCACCCGGGCGGTGCCGCGCGTGTCGGCCTGATGTCGGCGCTGATGGCGCAGCATGGCTACACCGCCTCCAAGCGCGCCCTCGAAGCGCCGCGCGGCCTGCTCCAGGTGGTCTCCGACAAGACCGACTGGTCCGAGATCACCGAGGGCCTGGGCCAGACCTGGGAGATCGCGCTCAACACCTACAAGCCCTTTGCCTGCGGCATCGTCATCCACCCCAGCATCGACGCCTGCGTGCAACTGCGCGAGTTGCACCACCTAGCGGCCGCCGACATCGAGCGCGTGACGATCAAGGTCCACTCGCTGGTGCTCGAGCTGACGGGCAAGAAGACACCGGCGACCGGCCTGGAGAGCAAGTTCAGCGTCTACCACTCCTGCGCCGTCGGCCTGCTCTATGGCCAGGCCGGCGAGCATGAGTACACCGACGAGGTAGTCAACCGGCCCGAGGTGCTGGCGCTGCGTGCGCGCGTCGAGGCCCTGGTCGACGACAGCATCGACGAAGCCTCGGTCGACCTCACCATCCGCACCACCGACGGTCGCGAGCTCGCGCTGTTCGTCGAGCACGCCATCGGCAGTGTCGAGAACCCGATGAGCGACGCCCAACTGCGCGCCAAGTTCGCCGGCCAGAGCAATCCGATCCTGGGCGCCGACAATAGCCAGCGCGCCTGGACGCTGGCGATGTCCATCGCCCAGTGCGCCCACCTGGGCGACTTCATTGCCGCCACCACCACCTGACCCCCAGGGAGACCTGCTCATGAAGTTCAAGTTCTTCGCCGCCGCGTTCGGCCTGCTGCTCGCGACGCAAACTTTCGCGCAGGCGCCCTACCCGCAAAACCGCGTCACCCTGGTCACGCACTCCAGCCCCGGCGGCGGCACCGATCTGTTCCTGCGCGAACTCAGCACCTACCTCACGCCGCTGATGAAGACCAGCTTCGCGGTCGAGAACATCCGCGGCGGCAGCGGCGCCACCGCGGTGGCGCATGTGGCCGCCGGCAAACCCGACGGCTCGATCTTCTATGGCACCACGCCGACCTACATCCAGACCACCCTGCTCTCGAAGCCCAAGGTCGGCTACGACGGCCTGGACCCGATCGCCATCGTCTTCCTCGACCCCGAGGTGATCTACACCCGCAGCGAGTCGCCGTTCAAGACCCTGGCCGACGTGATCGCATTTGCCAAGGCCAACCCCGGCAAGTCGCGCTGGGGGGCGTCGAACCCGGCCTCGCTCGAGCGGGTGGCGCTGGAGCGGCTGGCGCGCAGCACCGGCGTGAAGGCGCCGATCGTCAGCCACGAAGGCGGCGGCGACCAGATGATCGGGGTGTTGAACGGCACCTACGACATCGGCATCGGCGAGATCCAGGAGTTGCGCGCGCAGCTCGACGCCGGCAAGGTGCGCCTGCTGGCGGTGCTCAACGAGTCCCGACTCGACAGCCTGCCCAACCTGCCCACGGCCAAGGAGCAGGGCTTCAACGTCGTGGTCACCAAGTTCCGCGGCATCGCGGCGCCCAAGGGCGTGCCCGACGACATCGCCAAGGCGTGGGAAGACGCGCTGCGCAAGGTCGTCGACTCGCCCGCCTACAAGGCCGCGTACACCAAGGAAAACCTGATCCCGATGGTGATGGGGCGCGAGCAGGCGCGGCGCTTCACCGCGCAGTTCGCACTGGAAGTCACCGAGTCACTCAAAGAGCTGGGCATCCTCAAGTGACCGAGCGCCGGCGCGACCGCCTGCTGGCGGTGCTGGCGCTGTTGTTCGCCGCGACCTGCGTGGCCGGCGCACGCGCGATCGAAGACAGCCTGCTGGCCGATGCCGTCGGTGCCGGCGGCGTGCCGCAGGGCGTGGCCATCGCGATGGGGCTGGCGGCGCTGGCGCTGTTCGCCAAGTCCTTCGTCGGCCCCGCGGCGCCGGCCGCGGCCGACGATGCGAAGCCCTGGCGCGACGCGGTGTTGCGCACCGCGGCCCTGGTGCTGAGCCTGCTCGGCTACGCGGCGGTGTTGCCGCTGGCGGGCTACCCGCTGTCGGTCAGCCTGCTGGTGCTGGCGGCCGGCCGCCTGGCGGGGGCACCGCTGAAGGCGCCGCTGTGGCTGTGCGCGGCGGCAAGCGGGCCGCTGCTGTGGGCCCTGTTCGACGCACTGCTGCAAGTGCGCATGCCGCTCGGCACGCTCTGGCAATGAATTGATGGACAGCGTACTGGCCGCCCTGTCCCACCTGGCCTCGGTCAGCGTGATCGTGGCCGCGTTCGGCGGCGTGATGTGGGGCATCCTCGGCGGCGCCCTGCCCGGCATCTCGCCGTCGATCGCGATGGCGCTGCTGCTGCCGTTCACCGTCGGCATGGCGCCGACGACGGCGCTGGTGCTGCTGGCCAGCGTGTATGTCGGTGCGGAGTACGGCGGCTCGATCCCCGCCATCCTGATCCGCACGCCCGGCACCAACGCGGCCTCGGCGACCGTGCTCGACGGCTACGCGATGGCCCAGCAGGGCCGTGCCGGCGAGGCGCTCGGCATCTCGCTGATGTCGGGCCTGTGGGGCGGGCTCTTTGGCCTGGCGGTGCTGGTGCTGGCCACCGAAAGCCTGGCCGAGGTGGCACTGGCCTTCACGCCGGCGGCCTACTTCTCGCTCGGCATCCTCGGCCTGTCGGTGATCGCCGGGCTGTCGGGCGGCTCGCTGCTCAAGGGCTGCATCGCCGCGTCGATCGGCCTGATGATCGCCTTCATCGGCAGCGACCCGGTGAGCGGCGTGCCGCGCTTCACCTTCGGCTCGGCCGACCTGCTCGGCGGCGTGAAACCGATCCTGGTCATGGTCGGCCTGTTCGCGGTGACCGAGATGCTGGTGCAGATCACCGAGCCCGCCTGGGCCAAGGCCAACCAGTCCGAATCCCGGCTGAAACTGCCCAACTGGGCGATGAGCAGACGCCTGTTCAAGCCGCAGGCGATCGGCGCGGTGATCGGCACAGTCGAAGGCGTGACGCCGGGCGCCGGCGGCACCATCGCCGCGTTCATGGCCTACTCCGAAGCCAAGCGCTGGTCCAAGCATCCTGAAGAATTCGGCCACGGTTCGCCCGAAGGCATTGCCGCGCCGGAGTGCGCCAACAACGTGGTCACGGCCACCGCGCTGGTGCCGCTGCTGAGCCTGGGCATCCCGGGCTCGAACTCGGCGGCGATCCTGCTCGGCGGCTTCCTGATCCACGGCCTGCAGCCGGGGCCGATGCTGTTCACGCGCGCGCCCGAGGTCGTCTACGGCCTGTACGGCGGCCTGTTCATCGCCAACATCGCCATGCTGCTGATCGGACTGGTGATCCTGTCGCCCTGCATCTGGCTGGTCAACCGGCCCAAGCCGTACCTGATCGCCTGCATCCTGGCCCTGGTGATGTCGGGCGTGTACGCGATCCACCAGAGCGTGTTCGAGATCTTCCTGGTCGTCGGCATCGGCGTCTTCGGCTACGGCATGCGCGCGCTGAAGCTGCCGGTGCTGCCCCTGGTGCTGGGCCTGGTGCTCGGGTACCTGGTCGAATCGAACTACCGGCGCAGCCTGGTGATCTCGGGCGGCGATGCGATGATCTTCCTCACCGACAAGGTCTCGCTCGCATTGCTCGTGCTGGCCGCGCTGCTCACCGCTTACACGCTGTGGAAGGAACTGGCGGGTGTGAAGAAGGAGGCTGGCGTTGCTGCCTGA
>JANMSR010000543.1:0-3839 GCA_031389565.1 Burkholderiales bacterium | reverse complement strand
GTGCGCAGCGCCATCGAGATGGGCTACCGGCTGATCGACAGCGCCGAGATGTACGCCGAAGGCGGCGCCGAGGAAGTCGTCGGCCAGGCCCTGGCCGAAGCCCTGCGCGCGGGCGAGGTGCGGCGCGAAGAGCTGTTCATCGTCAGCAAGGTCAGCCCGCACAACGCCAGCCGGCGCGGCACGGCCGCCGCGTGCGAGCGCAGCCGACGGCGGCTCGGCCTGGACCGCATCGACCTGTACCTGCTGCACTGGCGCGGCGAGCACCCGCTGGAAGAAACGGTGGCGGCGATGCATGCGCTGATCGATGCGGGCCGGATTGCGCACTGGGGTGTGAGCAACTTCGATGTCCACGACATGGAAGAACTGTTCGCGCTCGCGCCCGATTGCGCAGTCGACCAGGTGTACTTCTCGCTCGGCGCGCGCGGGCCCGAATTCAGCCTGCTGCCGTGGCTGCGCGCGCGCGGCGTGCCGCTGATGGCCTACAGCCCGATCGACCAGGGCACGCTGGCCAAACACAAGGCACTGGCCGCGATCGGCGCGCGACTGGGCTTGACCGCAGCGCAGGTGGCGCTGGCCTGGGTGCTGTCGCAGCCTGGCGTCGTGGCGATCCCCAAGGCGGTCGAGCCCCAGCACCTGCGCGACAACTTGGCCGCGGCGAACGTCACGCTCGGTGCCGAGGACTTGCGCCAGATCGACCAGGCATTTCCCGCGCCGCGGCGCAAGACGCCGCTGGCCATGACCTGAGGGCCGTCAGTTGAAGAGCATGTAGACGATGACCAAAACGATGACGGGTACGCCGAGCACCCATCCGAGCAGATACTTTCCCATGACGCACTCCAGAAGTGAGTGCGTCCAGCGTACGCGGAAGATCGCCTTGCGGCGCGAGGACGAAACCTGGCTTGGGTGTAGGACGGCAGCGACTCGGCTCTCAAGGAAACGTAGGGCCGCTCCCGAGTTTCCTTGACCCCCTCGGGGGGCCTGACGCGAAGCGGCAGGTTTGGGGCGCTCAGCAGTCGAACGCCCCTGACGGCAGCCTGTCGGGCGCCGCCGGCTGCGCGCAGGCTTGCGCAGAGCATGTCGAGCCGGTCTGCGTCTTGCTGTGGCAGCTCGCCGGCCCGCAGCAGCGTGGCGCGTTCGATCGGTGCTGGGCCAGGGCCAGTGCGTCCTTCAGCGCCGGCGACTCGGCGTCGGGCAGCAGGGCTCGGGCGGTGTCTTGCGCGGCTTGCAGCGCCGCGTCGAGCAGTGCGACGTTGAGGGAGGGCCTCGAATCGGCCCGGGTTGACAATTGCACTGGCACCGAGCCTGGTCATCGAAAGGAACCCAACCATGACGCAACAGCTCCCACGATGGGCCGCCACCGCGGCGCTGGCCGCGACCTTGGTCACTGCGCCGGCAGCGTTTGCGCAGGCCACTTCGACAAGCTCAGGACAGGCCTGGCCCACCAAGCAACCGATCAAGCTGGTGGCGGTGTTCCCGCCCGGCGGCTCGGTGGACCAGGTGGCTCGCATCCTGGCGCCGGCCCTGCAGCAGTTGCTCGGGCAGGCCGTGGTGGTCGACAACAAGGGCGGCGCGTCGGGCTCGATCGGCACCGGCGCGGTGGCTGCGGCGGCGCCTGATGGCTACACCTTCGCGGTGGTGTTCGACACCCACGGCGTCAACCCCGCGCTGATTGCGAACCTGCCGTTCGACACGCGCAAGGACCTCGCCGCGGTGGCCCTGCTCGGCACCGGGGCGATGGTCCTGGCCACGCACGCCGACACCGCGTACAAGAGCTTCGCCGACGTGGTGGCCGCCGGCAAGACGGCTCAGGGCGTGAGCTACGGCAGCATCGGCTCGGGCAGCCTCGGCCACCTGGCCATCACCCTGCTGGCCAAGAACGCGCAGTTGAACCTGGTGCACGTGCCCTACCGCGGCGGCGGTCCACTGATGAACGACGCCATCGCCGGCCATGTGCCGTTGTCGATCGCCTCGGTATTCGTGACCAAGCCGCACCTGGACAGCAAGCGGCTGCGCGCGCTGGCGGTGACCACGAGCAAGCGCACGGCCAACCTGCCCGACGTGCCGACAGTGGCCGAGAGCGGATTCACCGGCTTCGACGCGCCGGCCTGGTGGGCCGTGCTGGCGCCGGCGAAGACCCCACCCGAGATCGTCAAGCGCATGAACGAAGAGATCAACGCCGCGCTGAAGCAGCCCGACGTGGCCGCCAGGCTCGCCGGCCAGGGCATCGAGGTGCGCACCGGCACGCCGCAGGCGGCGCAGCAGTTCATCGAGGGCCAGATCGACGTCTGGGCGAAGGTGGTCAGGGACAACAACATCAAGGCCGATTGACCCATGGCCCGCAGGAAGAAGACCGGCGCCGCCGAGGACCTGATGGACTTGGTGTCACTCTTGCCTTGGTGGGCCGGCGTGGCGCTCGCCCTGGTTTTCTACGTGGTGCTTCACCGCGTGGCCTCGCAGCAGGTGGCAGCGGCCGTTCAGCCGGGTCAACTCGGCGACATGGTGACGCAGACCCTGTGGAAGACGTTTGCCACCTTTGGCCAATACATCCTCCCGCTGATCTGCCTTGCCGGCGCCGGCATGTCGGCATGGCGGCGCCGCGAACGGAAGGCATTGGTGACCGATGTCGCCGGGAGTAACGCCGCCGATGCGCTCGACGGCATGAGCTGGCAACAGTTCGAGAAGCTGGTGGGTGAAGCGTTTCGGCTGCAGGGCTATGCGGTTGCAGAGAGCGGCGGCGGTGGCGCCGATGGCGGTGTGGACCTCGTGCTCAGCAAGAGCGGTGAGAAGTTCCTCGTCCAGTGCAAGCAGTGGCGCGCCTTCAAGGTGGGCGTCGACGTGGTCCGCGAGCTCTACGGCGTGATGGCCGCAAGAGGCGCGGCAGGTGGCTTCGTCGTCACCTCGGGGCGGTTCACCGAGGAGGCCACCAACTTCGCGAGCGGGCGCAACGTCAAGCTCATCGACGGGCCGAAACTGCATGGACTCATTCGTCAGGCGCAGGCAGCGAAGGATCAGCCTCAAGCGTCTGGTGCAAGTGCACCGTCGATGCGTGAGCAGGCCGCGTCTGCGCTTCCACCGACACCCACGTGTCCTGCATGCGCGAAGCCGATGGTCAAGCGAGTGGCCAAACGAGGCGCGAATGCCGGCGGTGAGTTCTGGGGCTGCACGGGCTACCCAACGTGCAAGGGAGTTCGACCGTTTGAACCTGTTCTATGAATCTGAACCGTACAGTCAACGGCGGTTCTCGATTCCAAACTGCCGGTCGACGCCTCACTCACGACCGACCGCAATGCAGCGGGGGCGGTCAGCCGCTGGCAGGGCTCGAATTCACACCGTCGGCCAATTCCGGTCACTCGACGAGGCTGGCCAATGGCTGACGTTCGCGCATTCTCGTGAGCGGGCGCTACATCGCCGGTTCGAGCTGGCAGTAAGTTGCGCGTAAACACACGACCAATCTGCTACTGGTCTTGGATGAGCATGGGCGTCACGCGTCTCGCCAGCGACCAAGGCGGATAGCGGTGGCGGTGTCATTGCACCGGGGTGATTTCATAGCGGCAGGCCAGCCAACGGTCGATCGATACGGCCCCCGGGCCGGTGGCGACCAGGTAGAGCAGTACGGCCGCCCACACGCCATGGGTGGGGTACGCGTCGGGGTAGACGAAGGTCTGGATCACCGCCGTCATGACGAGCAGCCCGAGCGCGGAGAAGCGCGTCGCCAGGCCGATCAAGAGCAGCACCGGCAACAGGTGCTCGGCCGTGGCCGCGAGCGGCGCGGCGAGTTCGGGCGACAGCAGCGGCACCTTGTATTCGTCGCGGAACAGGTCTACCGCGGAATCGGCAAG
>JANMSR010000534.1:0-2762 GCA_031389565.1 Burkholderiales bacterium | reverse complement strand
TCGACGAACTTCAGCGGGCCCTTGTTGAATGGCGTGTCGACCTTGGTGCTGGTGGGCACGAAGTCGCGCTCGGCCAGGATCTTCTGCCCTTCTTCGCTGATCTCGTAGTCGTAGAACAGGATCGCGGCATGCGGGTTCGGCGCATTGCGCGCCACGCCCACGCCGTTGGGCCGCGCGATCGGTGTGCCGATCGACAGCCAGTCGATGGGTGCGCCCTTGTCCTTCAACTGCTCGGCCTTGTAGTTGTAGACCGTCAGCGCGAACGGGATCTCGCCCGACACCACCAGTTGCGTCAGCAGGGTGTGGCCCTTGCGCACCGACATGCCGTTGGCGGCCACGATGTCCTTGAACAGCTTGACGCCGCGCGCTTCGCCCAGATCGCCGATCACGCCCGACAACCAGTCCTGGTCTTCGGCCTCGATGCCCAGGCGGCCCTTCCAGCGCGGGTGCAGCAGGTCGTCCCAGGTCTTGGGCAACTCTTCCTTCTTCACCAGCTTGGTGTTGTAGGCCTGCACGAAAATGTTCAGGCGCGTGCCGACCCATTCGCCGTGCGGGCGGATCGCCTGCGGGATCAACTGCGACAGGTACGGCGACTTGACAGCCTGGAACACCTTCTCGCGGCTCATCGACTCCAGCTCGGGCCCATTGGTCTCGACGATGTCCACCGTGTGGCGGTTGCCGCGCGCTTCGGTCACCGCGCGCTGCAGCACCTTCTCGGAGCCGGCCCGCCAGACGCTGACCTTGACGCCGTACTTCTTCTCGTAGCCGGCCACCAAGGCGCCGATGTCGTCGGTCTGCGCCGAGGTGTAGATGGCCAGATTGCCTTCCTTCTTCGCGCCGTCGACCAGCCGTTGTTGGCGGTCGGCGCCGGTGTAGTTGGCCAACTCGGCGACGCTGCCGCGTGCGGGGGCCTGCGCCAGGGCGATGCGCGGCAGCGCCAGCGCCGCGGCAGCGCCGCTCAACAGGCGGGTGAATTCGCGTTTGTTCATGGTCATTCGGTTTCCTTCTGCACCTTCTGGCCCTTGAGGAACAGGTCGGACCAAAGCTTCTCCCACTTCTCGGATTCGTCCAGGGTGATCACCGGGTCGATCATCTCGAACGGGAATTTGTTGAGCTGGGTGTCGACCGCCACGCTGGACGGCACACGGTTACGCTCCTTTAGCAGCAACTGGCCCTGCGGCGAGAGCATGAAATCGGTGAACAACAGCGCGGCATGCGGGTTGGCGGCGCGCGCGGCAACCCCTATGCCGTTGGGTCGGCCAAAAGTCGGCGTCAGCGCCTTCCACTTCACTGGCGCGCCCTTGACCATCAGGCGTTCCATGTTGTGGTTGTAGATCGTCGCGGCGATCGGGATCTCGCCCGACGACACCAGTTCGGCCATCAAGGTGTGGCCGGTGCGCATCTGCGGCCTGGACTCGGCCAACTTGCGAAAGAAGGCCAGGCCCTTGTCCTCGCCCATCCACTTGACGATCGCCGCGAACCAGTCGGTGTCACCGGCTTCGATGCCGATCTTGCCGACGAAGCGCGGGTGCAGCAGATCCTGGTAGCTGTTGGGCACCTCTTCGGGCTTGACCAGGTTGGTGTTGTAGCCGATGGTGAAGAAGTTGAAGCGGTCGGCGACGTAGTGCCGGTGCTTGGTGAAAGCGCCGGGGGGCAGGTCCTTGAAGTGCGGGCTGAAGAACTCGGCCAGCAGCTTCTCGCGGTACAGGGCCTCCATTTCGGGGCCGTTGGTTTCGAACACGTCGCAGGCGAAGCGCCCGGCACGGGCCTCGGTGACGGCGCGCTGCAACACCTTCTCGGAACTCGAGCGCCAGAGCAGGGTCTTGACGCCGTATTTCTTCTCGAAGGCTTCGGTGATCGGCCCCGAGTCCTTGGTATTGAGCGAGGTGTAGATGCTGACCGGGCCCTCCTTCTTCGCACCGTCGAGGATGCGCGCCTCGCGGTCGGCACCCTTGTAAAGGTAGAGCTCGCGGTTGCGCGCGCTCGGGTCCTGCGCCAGCGCGCTCCGCCCAGCCAGGGTGCCCACCGCGCCGAGCGACGCCAACATCAACTGGCGGCGCAGGGCATCGACATGCGAAGTGACGGTCATCGTAGGTCTCCGTAAGGTGGGGCTTCTGCGAGCCCTCCACGTGGATTCATCCGACGACAACGCAACACAGGACCGCCGCGCCGACCGCGGCCCGCCGTCGAATCAGAAACTGTGCGCCAGGCCAACAGCCACCTGGGTCAGGTCTTCGCCGTAGTTCGTGCGGGCTCCCGACAACTGGGCCGTGCTGAAGCGCGCTGACTTGCCGTTCTTCAGTTTGGCGATAGCGCCGAAGCCATAGGTACGCTTGCTGAGGTAGTACGCCGCTCCAAGCGTGATCTTGGTGCCATCCAGGCCGTCGGTGGTGCACGCGGCGCCCCCGATGAGCGAACAGGAGCCGGCGTTCGACTTGACGATATGGGCGGCCGTGCGGAATTGATCGCTCCAGCGGTTTTCCATCGCCAGCAAGTACGCCGTGTTCTTGTATGACTGGAACCTGCCGGCGGCGCCGGTTTCGTCGTATTGCTTCCGGATGACGTCGAACTCGAACTTGTGCTGCTTGTTCATTCGCCATTCGAAGGTGAACTGTGTCGCCTTGTCCTTGGCAGTACCGGTCGCGATCGTGTTCCTCAGCGCACTGGGGGCCTGAGCCGAACCGCCGAAAAAGTCGTCGTGAATCTCATGAGCAATGGCCACGTACCACGGTCCATTGTCGTACTTGAAGCCAAATGAATAC
>JANMSR010000493.1:0-7611 GCA_031389565.1 Burkholderiales bacterium | reverse complement strand
CCCCACAGAGCGCACGGTAGTGCTGCCGGCGGTCGCCAGCACCACTGCCTCGGCCACCGCGCCGCGGCTCAGCATGATCGGCGCAGGCAACTACGCAGGCGCGGTGCTGATTCCCGCCTTCAAGGCAACGGGCGCACGGCTGATGCGCATTGCCTCGGCCGGTGGCGCCAGCAGCGTGCACCTGGGCCGCAAGTTCGGCTTCGCCCAAGCCACCACCGACACCGCCGCGTTGCTGGCCGATGCCGGCACCGACGCGGTTGTCATCGGCACGCGCCACGACAGCCATGCCGACTATGTGCTGCGCGCCCTGGCCGCGGGCAAGCATGTCTTCGTCGAGAAACCCTTGGCGCTCAGGCTTGATGAGCTGGACCGCATCGAGGCCGCCGCCACCGCGGCGCCGACGCAGTTGCTGATGGTCGGTTTCAACCGCCGCTTCGCGCCGCAAGTCGTGAAGATCAAGCAACTGCTGGCCGGCACGCCGGGGCCCAAGACTCTTGTGATGACGGTGAATGCCGGCGCTATTCCCACCAACCATTGGACGCAGGATCCCGCAGTCGGCGGCGGCCGCCTGGTTGGCGAGGGCTGCCATTTCGTGGACCTGCTGCGCTTCCTGGTCGGCGCGCCGATCGAATCGTTTCAAGTGGCACGCATGGCCGCCGCCACGGCCGATACAGCCAGCATCAGCCTGCGCTTCTCCGACGGCTCGCTCGGCACCCTGGTGTACCTTGCCAACGGCAGCAAGGCCTTTCCAAAGGAGCGGCTGGAGGTCTTCGCCGCAGGCCGCGTGCTGCAACTCGATAACTTCCGCCGCCTCACGGGCTTCGGCTGGCCGGGGTTTAGCAAGATGAATTTGTGGCGCCAGGACAAAGGCCAGGCTGCCTGTGCCAGCGCCTTCATCCGGGCGATTCAGGCGGGCGGCGCATCGCCGATACCGCTGGCCGAGTTGCTTGAAGTCGCGCGTGTCAGCATTCGGATCGAAGAGGCGCTTCGATGAGCGCATTGCGCCACGGGCCCGGGTTCGTGTGAGCGGCGCTGTGGCGCAATTCGGCCGCCTTTGGCGCACGGTGCGTTGGTTGAAGGCCGAGCAGGTGCTCGGCCGCGTGCGACTGCAATTGCGACTTCGATTGCAATCGCGATCGCCGCGCGCGAACCTCGGCGCGGCGCCGCCGGTGCGTGCGGCGCAGGCCGTCTGGGTGCCACCGCCCGCGCGTGAGGCGAGCCTGACGGGGCCCACGCGCATGCGTTTCCTGGCTGAGGAACACGATCTGGCGGACGTCGGCTGGGACGCGCCCGGCATCGCGCTGCTGTGGCGCTACAACCAGCATTATTTCGACGACCTCAACGCCGCCGGTGCGGTGGCGCGCCGCGAGTGGCATCGCGCACTCGTTCAACGCTGGCTGGCCGAGAACCCGCCAGCGCTGGGCACCGCCTGGGCGCCCTACCCGGGCAGCCTGCGCCTCGTCAACTGGGTGAAGTGGTTCGTCGGCGGCGAGGCGCCGACGCCGGAATGGGTGCACAGCCTCGCGGTCCAGGCCCGCTGGCTCATGCGGCGGATCGAGTGGCACCTGCTCGGCAACCACCTGTTCGCCAATGCGAAGGCGCTGGTCTTCGCGGGCTTGTACTTCGAGGGTCCGGAGGGCGAAGCCTGGCTGGCCGAGGGCCTGCGCATCATCGAGCGCGAATTGCCCGAACAGATCCTTTCCGACGGTGCGCAGTTCGAACGCACGCCGATGTACCACGCGCTGGCGCTGGAGGACTTGCTCGATCTGATCAACGTCATCGCTGCACGCGCACCCGCGGCGTCGGCGGCAAACGCGCTCGTGCCGCAACTTCGCGGCCACAGCCAAGCCATGCTGCACTGGCTGCGTTGCATGCAGCATCCCAACGGCGCGCTGGCGCGCTTCAACGATTGCGCCGAGGGCATTGCACCGACTACCGCCGACCTAGAGCGTTATGCGGCCGCGCTCGGCATCGCGGCGCCGCCAGCCAGCGGTGAGGGCGTTTACGCGTTGCAACCGAGTGGCTATGTCCGCGCCGTGCGCGGCTCCGCCGTCGCGTTGCTGGATGTGGCGCCGATCGGCCCCGACTATCTGCCCGGGCATGCGCAGGCCGATACGCTGAGCTTCGAGCTTTCGTTGCAGGGCCGCGAGGTGATCGTGAACCGCGGCACGTCGGTATATGGCAGTGGGCCGCGCCGCCAAATCGAGCGCGGCACCGCGACACACAGCACGGTGCAGATCGGTGGCCACGATTCATCGGAAGTCTGGGCCGGCTTTCGCGTCGGCCGCCGCGCTCGGCCCGGCCCGTTGACGGCGAACGGATGGATCGTCGAGTGTTCGCACGACGGCTACGTGCACCTGCCCGGCGCGCCGCGGCACCGCCGCCGCTGGCAACTCGACGCTACAGCGTTGGTGGTGAACGACCGCATCGAACCATCGGCCTGCGAAAGCGCGGTGGCGCGCTTTCACCTTGCCTCGGGCTTGTCGATTGAGCGCGAAGACGAACGCACGTGGCGCATCCACGATGGCCGCGCCCTAGCCGTGCGCGCCACGGTGCTCGCCGGCCACGCCACGCTCGAAACCACGCAACACGCGCAGCGATTCGGCATCCTCGTAGAAGCGATGACGCTCGTCGTGCGGCTCGACGCCAACGCGAGCAGCGTGCGCTGGAGTTGGGACAACTGATGCACATCCTCTTTCTCTCCGACAACTTCCCGCCCGAGGTCAATGCGCCGGCCAGCCGCACGCACGAGCATTGCCGCCAGTGGGTGGCCGCGGGCGAACAGGTCACCGTGGTCACTTGCGCGCCGAATTTTCCCAAGGGCCGCGTCTTCGACGGCTACCGCAACCGGCTGTGGCAGCAGGAGACGATCGACGGCATCCGCGTGATCCGGGTTTGGAGCTACATCACCGCCAACGAAGGTTTCGTCAAGCGCGTGCTCGACTACACCAGCTACATGCTCACCGCCTCCATCGCCAGCCTGTTCGTTCGGCGCGTGGACATCGTTGTGGGCACCTCGCCGCAGTTCTTTACCGCGGTGGCCGCGTGGGCGGTGAGCGCCGTCAAGCGCATCCCCTTCGTGTTTGAGCTGCGCGACCTGTGGCCCGAATCGATCAAGGCCGTCGGCGCGATGAAGGAGTCCGTAGCCATCCGCTGGCTGGAGAAGCTGGAACTGTTTCTCTACCGCCGCGCGGCACTCATCGTCTCGGTGACGCACTCCTTCCGCGAGACCCTGATGCGCCGTGGCATTGACGGCGCCAAGATCGAGGTCATCACCAACGGTGTCGATCTGTCACGCTTCTCGCCGCGCCCGAAGGACGCCGCGCTGGAAGCCGAACTCGGCTTCGCGGGCCGCTTCGTCGCCGGCTACATCGGTACGCACGGCATGGCGCATGCGCTGGAGACGCTGCTTGCCGCGATGGCCGCGTTGCAGCAGCGGCCCGAAGGCCAGTCGATCCGCCTACTTCTGCTGGGCGATGGCGCGCGCAAGGCCGATCTGCAGGCCGAGGCGGCACGCCTGGGCCTTGGCAATGTGCGCTTCGTGGGCACGGTGCCCAAAGAACAGGTCGCGCGTTACTGGTCACTGCTGGACGTTTCGGTGATCCACCTGCGCCAGACCGAGCTCTTCACGACGGTGATCCCGAGCAAGCTGTTCGAGTGCATGGGCATGGGCATTCCCGTGCTGCACGGCGTGGCTGGCGAGTCGGCGCGCATCGTCGAGCGCGAAGGCGTAGGCATTGTGTTCGCACCGGAAAGCGCGGCGCAACTCGTCGATGGCCTGCTGCGGCTGAAGTCCGACACGGACCTGCGCGAGCGGCTGCGAGCCTCCTCGCTGGCCGCGGCTGGACACTACGACCGCAACGCATTGGCGATGCGCATGCTGGAGGCCTTGCGCCTCACTGTGCATCACGGTCATTGATCGGGAGCCGCCCTGTACTCCGGCACATGACGGCCGAGCAGGGCATGCACCACACGGCTGTTCTCATCCCCAACGCCGCTCCCTGCCAGCGACAGCAGCTCGCGCGGCAAACGGCCACGCTGCTCGAGCCGAGCGACGCGCAACTGCGCGATCGGCGTCGCCACCGTCGAATCCGCGTCCGCCAACAACTCTTCGAACAATTTCTCCCCCGCCCGCAACCCCGAAAACTCGATCCCGATCTCATCTTCGTTGTGGCCCGACAACCGTATCAATTGCCGCGCCAAATCGACAATCCTCACCGGCTCCCCCATATCCAACACCAGCACCTGCCCGCTCTCCCCAATCGCCGCCGCCTGCAGCACCAGCCGCGCCGCTTCGGGAATCGTCATGAAGTAGCGAATGATGTCGGGGTGGGTCACCGTCACCGGCCCGCCCTTCTCGATCTGCTCCTTGAACTTCGGGATCACGCTGCCGCTCGATCCGAGCACGTTGCCGAAGCGCACCGCCATGAATTTGGTCGTGGCGTGTTCCGCCGCCAATGCCGAGATCACCATCTCCGCCGCGCGCTTGGTGGCGCCCATCACGTTGGTCGGATTGACGGCCTTGTCGGTGCTGATGAGTACGAAGCGCTCGCATTTCGCCTCGGCTGCCGCGAGCGCGGAGTGGTAGGTGCCCAGGGTGTTGTTGCGCAGGCACGCCCAGGCGTTTTCCTCTTCCATCAGCGGCACATGCTTGTAGGCTGCAGCGTGGAAGACGACTTGCGGCCGCCACTTGGCGAAGGTGGCGCGCAGGTGTTCGAGGTCTTTGACGTCGCCGATCAGTTTCACCAGCGGCAGTTGCGGGAAGCGTTCGCTGAGATCTTGCTCGATGGTGTAGAGGTTGAACTCGCTCAACTCGTACAGCACCAGCCGCGCCGGGCCGTAGCGCGCGACTTGGCGGCACAGCTCGCTGCCGATGCTGCCGCCGGCGCCGGTGATCAGCACCGTCTTGCCGTGCAGGCATTCGCCGATGCCGGCTTCGTCGAGCTGCACCGGCTCGCGGCCGAGCAAGTCTTCGGGCTCGATGTCGCGCACGCGGTTGACCTGCGTGCCGGCCTGCAATTCGTCGGCCGAGGGCACCGTCAGCACGGGCAGGCCGGTCGATGCGGCCAGCTCGAAGATGCGCTTGCGTTCGCTGCCGCGCAGCGAGGGCAGCGCAATCACCAGGTGCGTCGCGGCACCGCGCACGGCCTTGTCCTGCACCGCGGCGATGGGGCCCAACACCGGCACGCCGGCGATACGCGCGCCGTGCTTGCTCGGGTTGTCGTCGAGCAGGCCGAGCACGGTCCAGCCCTGTTGATGAATGCCGGCCAACAGCCGCCGCGCCGCTTCGCCGGCGCCGAGCACGATGGCGCGGCGGATCTCTGCGTCGCTGCCGGTGATTTGCCGGCGTGCATGTTCATAGACCATGCGGTAGGCGATGCGCACGATGCACACGCCCATCAGGGTGACAATCGGGTGCAGCGCCAGCACGGCGCGCGGCACCTTGGCCAGGCCGAGCGCGATAACCACCGCGGCACTGACGGCGCCGGCCACGGCGCAGGCGAGGGTCAGGCGCTGGATCTCGCCGAAGCCGGAGAAGCGCCACATGCCTTGCGGCACGCGCAGCGCGGCAAACGCCACCAGGTAAACCGCGATCACGCCGAGCATGACCCAGGCGTCGTAGCCTGGCCGGGCCGTGATCCAGCGCTCGAAGCCGAGGCGAAACAGGTAGGTGGCGTTCCAGCAGGCGGCGATTACCAGGCCATCGACCAGCAACGACAGCGGCTCGCGGTGCGGGCGCAGGCGGGCGAGGAAGGCGTCGAGGCGGTGCCAGACGCCGAGAGCAGGTTCCGCCATGCTGCCGCGGTGTCAGTGCTTTAACGCCTGGCGCAGCAGCGGATACGAGCGCTGCGCGAACGGATCGACCACGGTCACGCCGTGCCAGGTGAATCCGGGCTGGTAGTCCTCGCTCAGCAGCAGGCGGCAGCCATGTTCGGCCGCGACGGCCAGGATCAGCGCGTCCCAGATCGGCAATTGGTGGTCGGCGTGCAAGTCCAGCGCCGCCTGCATGGCCGCGAAGGACGACTCGGCGATGCGAAAGGCGTCGGACCAGCCCAGGATGGCCTGGCGCACGGTACGCCCATCGCGGTGAAAGTGCCCTGTCAGCACGCGGTGCAGTTCGCCGAGAACCTGAACCGGCAGGACCACGGCAGTCGGTTGCACACGCGCCAACAAGCGTTGTGCCGCCGCACAACGAGCGGCATCGCCTTCGCCCTCGGCGTACACCAGCACGTTGGTGTCGATCGCCATCACGATCGGCGTCGTGAGCTCAGTCATACAGCTCGTCGCGCGTCCAGTTGCGCTGCTTGCCGTTGGCGGGCTGAGACTTCAGGCGCGCGAGCAACTGGGCGCGCGCGGCGTCGCGTGCCGCATCGCGCGTCGGTACGAGCGGCGCCAGGGTGGCCACCGGTTTGCCGCGGGTCGTGATGACGACCTGCTCGCCCTGGGTCACGCGGCGCAGCAGGGCGGAGAACTGGCGGTTGGCGTCCGCCGCGGTGACGGTCTTCATGGCCTCGACCTCAAAGTAGTGAATTACTGAATCATAAGCTCAGCGCTGCAGCAGCAGCGCCAGCGTGCGGGCCAGGACCACCAGATCGGTCCACAGCGTGGCCCGCTCGGCATAGGACAGCGCGGCGCGCAGCTTCCTGGGCAGCAGCACCTCGATGTATTCACGCTCGGGGTCGGCGGCGCGGGCCAGCTTGTCGTTCTCGTCGGCGAACTCCAGCGACACCGGGTCGGTGATGCCGGGGCGCAGCGCGAGCAGCTTGTCGCGCAACTCGGCCGGGTAGTGCGCCACATAGGCCGGCACTTCGGGCCGCGGGCCGACCAGGCTCATGTGGCCGGCCAGCACGTCGATGAGCTGCGGCAACTCATCGAGCTTGCTGCGGCGCAGGAATGCCCCCGCCGCGGTGATGCGCGGATCGTCGCCCACGGTGATTTGCGGGCCGCGCTCGGGCGCATCGGCCACCATCGTGCGGAACTTGTGGATCGCAAACGTGCGCCCGTATCGGCCGACGCGTTGCTGGCGAAACAGCGCCGGCCCCTTGGAGTCGAGCTTGATCCACAGCGCAATGGCCAGCAACAGCGGCGACAGCAGTGCCAGCGCGAAGGCGGCGCCAAGCAGATCGAACACGCGCTTGGCCATCGCGGGCAGGGTCATGCCAGCGCGGCGCACACGGCTTGCGCCACGCGCTGCACATCGGCATCCGTCATGCGGGTGTAGAGCGGCAGGCTGAGCATGCGCTCGTAGGCCTGCTGGCTGTGCGGGAACATTTCCGCAGCGAGGCCGTAGCGATCGCGCCAGTACGGGTGCAGGTGCAGCGGGATGTAGTGCACGCTGCAGCCGATGCCGGCGGCAAACAGGCGTTCGATGAGCTCGTTGCGGTCGATGCGTGCGCCATCGGCCAGGCGCAGCACGTAGAGGTGCCAGGCGTGCAGATCGCCGGGCTGCGCTCGCGGCGGCGCGATCACGGGCAAGCCCGCCAGCGCCGCGTCATACAGCGCGGCCAGCTCGGCGCGGCGTTGCTGAAAGGCGCGCGCCTTCTTCAACTGCTGTAGGCCCAGCGACGCGGCAATATCGGTCAGGTTGTACTTGAAGCCCGGCGCCACGAT
>JANMSR010000470.1:0-1844 GCA_031389565.1 Burkholderiales bacterium | reverse complement strand
GTTAACGGTAGCTGCGCGCGTCCTCGATCACCTTGCCGTCGTTGGGCAACTCGCCGGGTTGCGACCAGGCGATCTCGCCGCGCAGCTTGGTGATGTCGCGCAGGCTTTGCGCCACGCGCTCGGCCAGGCCATCGGGCGCGGCGTGGGCCAGCTCGGCGTGCAGTGTCATGCGGTCGTTGGCCATCTCGCCTTCGACCACCAGCCGTGCGCGCGCGATTTCGGGGTGCCGCTTGACCACTTCGGCCACCTGGCTGGCATGCACGAACATGCCGCGCACCTTGGCGGTCTGGTCGGCGCGGCCGAGCCAGCCCTTGATGCGGGTGTTGGTGCGGCCGGTCGGGCAGTGGCCGGGCAGCACGGCCGAGAGGTCGCCGGTGCCGAAGCGCACGAGGGGATAGTCGGCGTTGAGCGTCGTTACCACCACTTCGCCGACGTCGCCTTCGGCCACCGGATCGCCACTGCCCGCGCGCACGATCTCGACGATCACGCCTTCGTCGAGCACCAGGCCTTCGCGGGCAGCGGTTTCGTAGGCGATGAGGCCCAGGTCGGCCGTGGCGTAGCACTGGTAGGCGTGGATGCCGCGCTCACTCAGCCAGTCGCGCAGCGACGGCGGGAAGGCTTCGCCGCCGAGCAATGCCTTGGTCAGCGAGCTGATATCGGCGCCGCTCTCGCTGGCCTTTTCGACCAGGATTTTCAGGAAGCTCGGCGTGCCGATGTAGGCCTGCGTCCGCAACTCGGCGATCGCCTGCAGTTGCAGTTCGGTGTTGCCCACGCCACCCGGGAACACCGTGCAGCCCAGGGCCAGCGCGCCCGATTCCATCATCAGGCCACCGGGTGTCAGGTGGTAGCTGAAGCTGTTGTGCACCAGGTCGCCGCTGCGCAGGCCGGCGGCGTGCATCGCGCGGGCCAGGCGCCAGTAGTCGTTCGACGAACCTTCGGGCTCATAGATCGGGCCGGGGGATTGGTAGACGCGCTGCGCGCGCCGCACCGCACCCAGGGCCCGCCAGCCGATCGTCGCGAAGCCGCCGAACGGGTCGTTGTTTTCACGCTGCCCTCGGCTGGCCTGCTGCCGCTCGAGCAGCTCATGCTTGCGCACGACCGGCAGCGCGGCCAAGGCCGCGCGGCTGGTGACCGCGGTGGCGTCCACGCCGGCCAACGACGCGGCGAACGCAGGGGCGTGGCGCTGCGCATGCGCGATCTGCGCCGGCAGCGCGGCCATCAGTTGGGCCTCGCGTACGGCGGGGTCGCGGGCCTCCAGCGTGTCGTAGAAAGCGTGGTTCACTCGTCGTGCTCCCAGCGCGCGAGGCGTTTCTTGATTTCGTCGATCAACTTGCGTGGGTCGGCGGCGGACTTCAGCGCGAAGCGGTCCCACTCGGGCGTCAGCGCGAGTCGGCGTGCGAGCCTGGCCTGGATCTCGTCGCCCTCGATGGCCAGTTCGACCACGCGCTTGCCGCGTTGCTCGAAGGCGTTGCCACGCTCGGTGAGCTGGCAGCCACGCAATTGGCGCTTCAGGCTCACCAGCGCGTCGGCGGCGTTGAACGGCGGTGCAGAGAAAAAGTCATCGTTCACGACAACCACCTCTTGCGCCGCTTGTAGCTCTTGCCGTCCTTGAAGCTCTTTCTGTCGCCGCCGCCCATGCCGAGGTAGAACTCCTTCACGTCCTCGTTCTCGCGCAGGCCCTTGGCCTGCCCGTCCATCACCACGCGGCCGTTCTCGAGGATGTAGCCGTAGTCGGCGTAGCGCAGCGCCATGTTGGTGTTTTGCTCGGCGAGCAGGAAGGTCACGCCCTCGCGCTGGTTCAGGTCCTTGACGATCTCGAACACCTCTTCGACGATCTGCGGCGC
>JANMSR010000441.1:0-15120 GCA_031389565.1 Burkholderiales bacterium | reverse complement strand
GCAGGCCGAGCGCGAGCGCCTGCTCGAGCGTGAACCACCGACCTTCGGGCAACGCGGCTTCGAGGGCTGCGCGACGCGCGGTGGACAAGCTTGGCGGCAGGCGCTGCCGCCAAGGTTGAAGGTGCCAATCGAAGTGCGTCAGCGCATGATCGATCGGGCCCAAGGGCTCACCTTGGCCGGGCCAGTCGGCGGCGAGCGCGCGCAATTCGTCGAGCCCGTCGTACAGCGGCAGCGTCCACAACCCGGCCCACACACCGCGCGCCGGGCGCTGGACCAGCCGCACGCGGTCGTCGTCGCCCAACCACAGCAGGGCGTTGCTGCGCTGCGTGCGTTTCAACTTGCGCGTCGTCACCGGGTAGCGCTCGGGGGCGGATTCGCAATGCGCCACGCACAGCGTTTGCAGCGGGCAGGCCTCGCACTGCGGCCGCCGCACTGTGCACAGCATGGCGCCGAGGTCCATCAGGCCCTGGGTGTAGGCCTCGATGCCGGTGGCTGGCAGCAGCGCCTGGGCATGCTGCCACAGCGCGCGCTCGTGCGCCGCCAGGGCCAGATCGTCACCGAAGCCGAGCGCACGCGTCAGCACGCGCTTGACGTTGCCGTCCAGGATCGCGGCGCGCTCGCCGAAACAAAAGGCGGCGATCGCGGCGGCGGTCGAGCGGCCGATGCCAGGCAACTCGGCCAGCGCCGCAGCGCAGCGGGGAAAGCTGCCACCATGCTCGGCCACCACCACCTGCGCGCATCGATGCAGGTTGCGCGCGCGGCTGTAGTAGCCCAGGCCGCTCCACAGCGCGAGCACGTCGTCGAGCGAGGCGGCAGCCAGCGCACGTACGTCCCCAAACCGCGCCAGGAAGCGCGGGTAGTAGGCGAGCACGGTCGCCACCTGCGTCTGCTGCAGCATGACTTCCGAGAGCCAGACGCGGTACGGATCGCGGCTGCCCTGCCACGGCAAACCGTGGCGGCCGTGCAGTTGCTGCCAAGCGATCACCCTTGCGGCGAGCGTGCCGTCCGCTCGCCGACGGGCCGGCCGCAGGCTGCGCCGGGCCGCTCCCAAGCGGCGTGACCTCCCCTCGGGGGACGACGCCGCAGGCGTCTTGGGGTCGTCAATCACGCCGCGCCGGGCCGCTCCCAAGACGCCTGAGCTCCCCTCGGGGGGCGACGCCGCAGGCGTCTTGGGGCGGTCACTCACGCCGCAGCGCTGCGCGAAGGCACCAGGGCCAACGCGGGCACCATGCGCGGCGGCGCGGTATCGGCCGGCGGCAGCGGCGCCGTCGCGGCTTGATTCAGCGCCGCGGTGGACCCGCGCACGCGGCCGGCCAGGTGCTGCCAGCGCACGTCCTGTGCTTCGAGATCGCCGATGCGGTGATCGAGGTCACCGGCCGCGGCCTGGATGCGCTCGAGCCCGTCACGCCGGCGCTTGAAGCTGCGGCGCCGATCGCGCAGTTGCGAGTCGACCTGGTTGGAGGCCGACCTGTGCCACAGCTCGACGTCGCCACTGGCGTTCTCGAACGCCATGCGCAGCTTCGAAAGCAGCATGCGCCGGAACTGCTCCATGAAGCGCGGCTCCGCGAGGCGCAGCGCCTGCGACAACCCCAGGTACTGTGCGTAGCTGCGCTCGATCAGCTCGAGCTCACGGCTGCAGCGGTCGAGCGAGGGCAGCCTCGTCAATGTCAGGGCAAAACCGAATTCGCTGTTGAGTTGGCGAAAACTGGCCTGCAGCATGTCGTGGATTTCCTGGCCGCGGCTGCGCGCCAGCACCACGCGCTCGCGCAGCCGCGCGCACAGTGCGATGAAGGCCTTCTTGGCGCCGAGGTTGAACAGCGTGGCGCTGGCCTCGCGCTGCATCCTCGCCATCTCGTCGCGCAAGCCGTCGCTCGACAGACCGACCAGCAACTCGCGCAGCATGCGCGCATGCACGCCGCGCAGCGCCGCCAGGCGCTCGGTGCAGTGCTCGAATTCGTGCATCTCGCGGTCGACGCGCTCGATCATCAACTGCACCTTGCCCGTGCTCTTGCCGCGCAGGCCGCGCAGCTCGAGCATCTGCTCGGCAATCAGTCGGCGCTGGTCGGCCAGGCGACGCGAGGCCTGCTGCTCGACCGCTTGCGCGGTGTCGGCCACCAGGCGTTCGATCACTTCGCGGCGCCGCGGCAGCAACTGGGTGGCCAGCGCGTCTTCGAGCGCCGGCAGGCGGCTGGCCGCGAGTGCGTCGGCGTCGCCGTCGATGCGGCCGGCCAGCGCCTGCCGCGCCGACACCGGGAACACGCGCTCGCGCCCGACTTTCAGCGTAGCGGCGGAGTTGCGGCACTGCTGCTCGATCTGCTCGTTCACAGCCTCCACCGACAGCAGCGGGTCGGCCAGCGTGTCGATCTTGTTCAGCACCACGAAGCGCGTCATCGATTGGCCACCGAGGTGGTCGCGCCAGACTGCGAGATCGGACTTCGTGACCCCGGTGTCAGCGCCGAGGATGAAGACCACCGCATGGGCCGCGGGCAGCAGCGACAGGGTCAGCTCCGGCTCGGCACCGATGGCGTTCAGGCCCGGCGTGTCGAGCACCACCAGCCCGCGTTTCAACAGCGAGTGCGGGTAGTTGATGGCGGCGTGGCGCCAGGCTGGCACCTCGACCAGACCCTCGGCGAGCAAGGGCGGGTTGTCGCCCTGCGCGTCGTCGTGCCAGAAGCCGAGCGCGCGTGCTGTGTCGATGCTGACGGCCTTGGTGCGCATCACCTCGCTGAGCGCCTCGGCCAGGCGATCGGGCGCTTCGGCGTCCAGGCGGATGCGTGTCCACAGCTCGGGCTTTTCGCGCAACTCGGCCAATGACTGGGCTTCGAGCCGGGTGTCGATGGGCAGCAGCGCCAGCAGCGCCGGCGTGTTGGGCTCGTAGCCAAGTTCGACCGGGCACATCGTGGTGCGGCCCGGCGTGGCCGGCAGGATGCGCCGGCCGGTGTCGGCAAAAAAAATGGCGTTGATCAGCTCGGATTTACCGCGCGAGAATTCGGCGACGAAGGCCAGGCACAGGCGATCTGATGCGAGGCGTTCGCGCAGCGCGGCGAGATTGCGTTCGCTGGTGTCGTCGAGCAGGTCGTGGTCGAGCAGAAAGCGCGACAACTCCGCCGCCTGGCGATCGAGGCCGCGGCGCCATACGGCAAGGGCATCGAGTTGACCGGCGAGGGAGAGTTCCATGCAGGATGGGCTGGCGGCGACCTGGCAGCGCCGAGTTGGCGCCGCAGCATCCTAGCGCAAGGGTCTGCGCGGCCGCAGCCGGCGATACATCTGCTGACAGCGCGCGGCAGCGGGGCGTGCAGCTTGTCGCACAAGCACTCCTGGACCTCAGTGCTTCTGGCAACCCGGGCAGAAAAACGTCGAGCGCTGAGCCTGCACGATGCGGCGCACGGTGGTGCCGCAGCGCTCGCAGGGCTCGCCCGCGCGGCCGTAAACGCGGGCTTCGAGCTGGTAGGCGCCGTCGATGCCGTGGGCATCACGAAAGTCGCGCAAAGACGAGCCGCCCAGTTCGAGCGCACGGGCCAGCGTCGCGCGCACGCTGGCCAGCAGCCGCTCGGCACGCGGGCGCGACAGCTTGCAGCAGCGCAGGCGCGGGTCGATGCCGGCGGCAAACAGCGCCTCGCAAGCGTAGATGTTGCCCGCGCCGACGACGATGTCGCCGGCCAGTAAGGCCTGCTTGACCGGCGCGCGGCGCCGGTGCAAGGCAGCGTGAAAGGCAGCCGCCGTCAGCGCTTCGTCGAACGGCTCGGCGCCCAGCCGCGCAAGCAGCGTTGCTGCAGGGCGCACGTCCAGCGCCGGTGACCAGACCACGGCGCCGAAGCGCCGCGGGTCGGTCAGCCGCAGCACGCCGCGCGTAGTGACGAGATCGAAGTGGTCGTGCTTGCCCGCCGGCGCCAGCGCCGCTTGCTCGGTGAAGGCCAAGGACCCTGACATGCCCAGGTGCAGCAGCAGTCCGCCCGAGCCACCCGCGCCCGATTCATCGCGCGCGAGCGGCAGCCAAAGGTACTTGCCGCGCCGAGTGGCCAGGCCGACCGTGCGACCGACCAATTTCACAGGCCGGCAGCCCAGAGGCCAGCGCAAGGGCGCCCCGAGATGCACCGAAAGCACCTGCGCGCCGGCGATGCGCTCGGCAAAGCTGCGGCGCGTGACTTCTACCTCGGGCAATTCGGGCATGGCGGCGATGATAGGAGGCCCCGCAGTGAACGCTGGCGCGGCCACAGGCTCCTAGAATCGACCGAACCGCGAAAGACCCCCCGATGCCCGCTCACGCCACCTACCGTCTTCGCGCACTGCCCGCCTGGCGATCGCTCGCGCTGGCCATGATGGCGCTGGCGGCGACGGCCGCACCGGCACAGACGCTGGGCGCACCACGCAATGCCAGCGCATTGGCCGAAGCGCCCGAGCTGCCACGCTCGGCGCTCGACGCGCCACTTTTCTACCAATTGCTGATCGGCGAAATCGAACTGAGCAGCGGCCAAGCCGGCAGTGCCCATGCGGTGCTGCTCGATGCGGCGCGGCGCACGCGCGACGAGACGCTGTTCAAGCGCAGCGTCGACGTCGCGCTGCAGGCACGCGCGGGCGACCAGGCGCTGGCGGCAACCCGCGCCTGGCGGCTGGCGTGGCCGCAGTCTCTGGACGCGCTGCGCTATGAACTGCAATTGCTGGCGGCGCTCAATCGCGGTGCTGAACTGGCCGAGCCGCTGAGGTTGCTGCTCGCCCGCACGCCCGAGGCCGAGCGCGCCGCCACCATCGCCACGCTGCCGCGACTGTTCCAGCGCGTCAGCGACAAACGCCAGGCAGCCAGCGTGGTGGAAGAGCTGCTGCAGCCGTACACGCTGGCGCCACACGCGGTCGCGGTGCGCACGGCCGCGCACGTGGCGAGTGGCCGCGCGTGGTGGCTGGCGGCCGAGGCGCCGCGGGCGCTGCAGCACGCCGACCGGGCGCAGGCCGACGATCCCTCGGCGACGGGCCCGGTGCTGCTGGCCCTCGACCTAGTGCCCACGTCGCCCGGCGCCGAAAAGCTGATCACCAGCTACCTGCAACGGCCCGGTGCCGACGTGGCCGTACAACTGGCCTACGTGCGTGCGCTGAGCACGGCTCAGCGTTATGTCGACGCGATCACCCAGTTGCAGGTCGTCACGCGCAACCGGCCCGAAATGGCTGCGCCCTGGCTCACGCTCGGCGCCTTGCAACTGGAGTTGCGACAGTCGCGCGACGCCGAAAGCTCGCTGCAGCGTTTTCTGGCTGCGCGCACCGCGGCGGCCGCGACCCCGACCCCGGCCGCGACCCCGGCCGCGACCCCGGCCGCGGCGCCGGATGACGACGATGACGACGACAGCAGCCGCAGCAACGACGGCGGCCAGACCCAGGCCTGGCTGCTGCTGGCGCAGTCGGCCGACCAGCGCGGCGACGCCAAGGCCGCCAACGCCTGGCTCGACAAGATCGACAACCCGCAGCGCGCGCTCGAGGTGCAGACCCGCCGCGCGATGCTGCTGGCGCGCCAGGGCAAGCTGCGCGAGGCGCGCGTGCTGGTGCAGCAGGTGCCTGAGCGCAAACCCGAAGATGCGCGCGCCAAGATGATGGCCGAGAGCCAGGTGCTGCGCGAAGTCAAGCGCTGGAACGACGCGCATGCGGTGCTGGTGGCGGCCAGCGAACGCTTCCCCGGCGACGCCGACCTGCTCTACGAACAGGCAATGATGGCCGAGAAGCTCTTGCGCATCGACGAGATGGAGAGCGTGCTGCGCCGCGTGATCGAGATCAAGCCCGACCACCACCACGCCTACAACGCGCTCGGCTACTCGCTGGCCGATCGCAGCCTGCGACTGCCCGAAGCACGCACGCTGATCAGGAAAGCGCTCGAACTCTCGCCAGGCGATCCCTTCATCACCGACAGCCTGGGCTGGGTCGAGTACCGTCTCGGCAACCGCGACGAATCGCTGCGGCTGCTGCGCCAGGCGTACGCGGCGCGGCCCGACCCCGAGATCGCCGCCCACCTCGGCGAGGTGCTGTGGATGACCGGTGCGCGCGATGACGCACGCCGCGTCTGGCGCGAAGGCCGCGAGCGCGACCCGGCCAACGAGGTATTGCGCGAGACGCTGACGCGGCTTCAGGCCAAACTGTGATCGCGCCCGGCCGCCACGGGCCCGCAGGGGCCCGGCTCGTGGCGGCCGCGTTGCTGGCCGCGTGTTTGGGCTTGCTTTCGGCCTGCGCCAGCGTGCCACCGCGCCCGGCGCCCGACCTTGCAGGCCGCCTGGCCGTGCGTGTCGAAGCCCACGCCGGCAACCCGGCTCGCAGCCTGAGCACGCAGTTCGAACTGCGCGGCGACGCCCAGGCCGGCACCCTGCAATTGACCACGCCGCTGGGCAGCACCGCGGCACAGGCGCGCTGGCGGCCCGGTGCGGCCGAACTGATCACGGCAGAAGGCACGCGCCGCTTTGGCGACCTCGACATGCTGGCCGAGGAAATGCTCGGCCAGGCGCTGCCGCTGGCCGCCCTGATCGACTGGCTGCGTGGCCGCGCCTGGCCAGGCGCACCGAGCGTGGCGCATGCGGGCGGTTTCGAGCAACTGGGCTGGCGCATCGACCTGTCGCGCCTGGACGAAGGTTGGGTCATCGCGGTGCGCGAAGCCGCACCGGCGCTGTCGGTGCGCGCGCGTCTGGAGCGGCCCGAATGAGCTTGACTGCGCTGTACGAGGTGCCGGCGCCGGCCAAGCTGAATCTGTTCCTGCATGTGGTCGGACGACGCGCCGACGGCTACCACCTGCTGCAATCCGTGTTCGTGCTGATCGATTGGGCCGACACGCTGCATTTTGAGCGCCGCGCCGACGGCCGCCTGCAACGCCACGACCTCGGCATGGCGCTGCCGGTCGACGACCTGACACTGGCCGCCGCTCGCTTGCTGCAGAGCGAGTGCGGCACGTCGCTCGGGGCCGACATCTCGATCGACAAGCGAGTGCCGTCGGCCGCCGGGCTGGGCGGCGGCAGCTCTGACGCCGCCAGCACGCTGCTGGCCTTGAACCGGTTGTGGGGCTTGCAGTGGTCGCGGGGGCGGCTGCTCGCGCTGGCGGCGCGCGTCGGTGCCGACGTGCCGTTTTTCGTCGGCGGCAACAACGCCTTCGTCGAGGGCAGCGGCGAACGCCTGACGCCGTTGGCCGTGCCGCGACTGTGGTTGGCCGTCGTCAAGCCCGCCGCGGGCCTGGCCACGGAGGACATCTTCGGGCACCCTGCCTTGGTCCGCGATACGCCCGCTGCTACAATTTCCGGCTTTCTTGCAGACGCAGCGAAACCCGGCTTTTGGGGCTCAATGGGCGAAGCCTACGGTCGAAACGACCTGCAGGCGCCCGCCGAAGACCGTTGTCCCGAAGTGGCCCAGGCCGCCGAATGGCTCGACAGGCACTTCGGCAACAGCCGCATGACGGGCTCGGGCAGCGCGGTGTTTGCGAGGAACGGCATGGGCGACCAAGCTTTGGCAACATGGCCGGCGGAGGCACTTCCGCCGGGCTGGGTCGGTCGGATGTGCCGCAGCCTGGACCAGCACCCTTTGCTGGACTGGACCGGCTGACACGGTTGAACCGGTTTGAGGGAGCGGCGCGAGCCGCTTGCCTGTGTAGGGGAGTCGCCAAGTTGGTCAAGGCATCGGATTTTGATTCCGACATGCGAGGGTTCGAGTCCTTCCTCCCCTGCCAAAGTCTCTGCTTCTCGATCTACCAGCCCTGACCCACCGCCCGCCCTCGAAAGCCAAAGTCGTGCTGTTCAACACCGTGCTCTTCACCGGCAATGCCAACCGCGCGCTAGCCCAGGAGATCGCCTCGAACCTGGGCGTGGAATTGGGCAAAGCCTCGGTTGGGCGTTTCTCCGACGGTGAAGTCACGGTCGAGCTGCTGCAGAACGTGCGCGCCCGCGATGTCTTCGTTGTGCAATCGACCTGTGCGCCGACCAACGACAACATCATGGAGTTGTTGATCATGGTCGATGCCTTGAAGCGCGCCAGCGCGCGCCGCATCACCGCCGTGATCCCCTACTTTGGCTACGCCCGGCAAGACCGCCGCCCGCGCAGCAAGCGGGTGCCGATCAGCGCGAAGGTGGTGGCCAACCTGCTGGAGACAGTGGGCGTCGAGCGGCTGCTGACGATGGACCTGCACGCCGACCAGATCCAGGGCTTCTTCGACATCCCGGTTGACAACATCTATGCCACGCCGGTGTTGCTGTCGGACCTGAAGGGCAAGAACTATCAAGATTTGATCGTCGTTTCACCCGACGTCGGCGGTGTGGTCCGTGCGCGCGCACTCGCCAAGCAGCTCGGCTGCGACCTGGCCATCATCGACAAGCGCCGCTCGGCCGCCAACGAGTCCGAAGTGATGCACGTGATCGGCGAGATCGATCGCCGCAACTGCGTGATCATGGACGACATGATCGACACCGCAGGCACCCTGGTCAAGGCTGCCGACGTGTTGAAGGAACGCGGCGCGAAGAGCGTGTATGCCTATTGCACGCACGCGGTTTTTTCGGGCCCGGCCATTGAGCGCATCAAGTCCTCGGTGCTCGACGAGGTGGTGATCTGCAACACGATCCCGCTCAGCGACAGCGCCAAAGCCTGCTCGAAGATCCGCCAGTTGTCGGTGGCCTTCCTGTTTGCCGAAACGATCCGGCGCATTTCGGATGGCGAGTCGGTGACATCCTTGTTTGCCGAGCAGAATAATAATTTCTGATGGAGAGTGGGCCGCCGTTGGCGTGCCTTTTCTTGTTGGCCCTCTATGGGCCCTTACCTGGAGTCCTGGTCGCGGGGCTCCATCAATGGAGTGAAAACCATGAACTTCGTAGCTTACGAGCGGACATTGCAGGGGACCGGAGCGAGCCGCCGCCTGCGATTGACCGCCAAGGTCCCGGGCATCGTCTATGGCGCGGGAACACCGAGCATGATCGAGCTCGACCACAACGCGTTGTATTTCGCGTTGAAGAAGGAGGCCTTCCACTCGTCACTGCTCGAGATGGAGTTGGCCGGCAAGACCGAAAAGGTGCTACTGCGCGATTTCCAGATGCACGCCTGGAAGCAGATCGTGCTGCACGTCGATTTCCAGCGCGTTGACGAAACCACGCGCATCAGCAAGAAGGTGCCGCTGCATTTCATCAACGAAGAGAACTCGCCGGCCGTGAAGACCGAAAAGTGCCTGGTCAGCCATGTCGTCACCGACGTGGAAATCCAGTGCCTGGCCTCGCAGTTACCCGAGTTCTTGACCGTCGATCTGGGCAACCTGGTCAAGGGCCAGTCGCTGCACGTCAGCGACCTGGTGCTCGCCGAGGGCGTCAAGGTGGTCACCCACGGCAAGAAGAACCCGGTGATTGCCGCCGTGACCGTGCCCAAGGAAGAAGTCGAAGAGGTGGCACCGGCCCCGGTGATTGCCGCAGCACCGGCCGACAACAAGAAGGCCAAGAAGACCGAAAAGCAAAACAAGAAGTGATCGTGGCATGACGACGTGCCGGGCCCCGCAAAGGTGGGGCCTTTCGCTGTCTGGGCTCGACATATCATCGAAGCAACATGACGATTCGATTGCTGGTCGGCTTGGGCAACCCGGGTCCCGAGTACGACACCACGCGGCACAACGCCGGCTTCTGGTGGATCGACGCGGTGGCCGCCAAGCTCGGCGCCCGGCTGGCCTTCGACCGCAGCTACCATGGCTTGGTGACGCGCGTGATCCGTGCTGGCAGCGAGCCGCTGTGGTTGCTCGAGCCGCAGACCTTCATGAACCTGTCGGGCAAGTCGGTCGCCTCGCTGGCCCGGTTTTTCAAGATCGCGCCCGAAGAGATCCTCGTGGCCCATGACGAGCTCGACCTGCTGCCCGGCCAGGTGAAGTTGAAACTCGGCGGCAGCCACGCCGGCCACAACGGCTTGAAAGACATCGTGGCGCAACTCGGCAGCGCCGACTTCTGGCGCTTGCGCCTGGGCATCGGCCACCCTGGCGTAAAGGCCGAAGTGATCGACTATGTGTTGAAGAAACCGTCGCAGGAGCATCGCGACGCCATTGAGCAATGCATGTCGCGCAGCCTGGAGTCGATCGACCTGCTGCTGGCCTGCGAGATGGAGCGCGCGATGATGAAGGTCCACATCAAGCCCCCCCGGCCCAAACCAGAACCGGCGGCGCCCACCGTCCGCGAGGGAGAAACACCATGACCCGCTGCCTGCACGCCACCGTGGCTTGCGCGCTGCTGCTGCTCGCCGCCGCCACTGGTGCGAGCGCAGCGTCGCAAAAGGTCTTTCGCTGCGGGCCCGACGGCCGCATCTACTCGCAAACGCCGTGCAAGGACGGCTACGCAGTCGACGCCGCGGACAAGCGCAGCGCCGAGCCGCGCAAGGCCGCCGAGGACGCGGTCAAACGCGAAGAAAAACTGGCCGACAAGATGGCCCGCGAGCGCCAGGCCAAAGAGGCCGCGGCGGCCAAGCCGGCGGCCTCAGCCGCATCCGCGGCGGCGAAGAAGAAACGTCAGCCCAAGACCCCCGCTCAGCCCTGAGCCGCCCCCGGCATCAGCGCAGCTTGCAGTTGCAGACGCAGGTACTTGGCCCACAGCATCTCTTTGGACTCGACATGCTGCGGGTGCAGCGGAATGCAGGCCACCGGGCAGACTTGCACGCATTGCGGCTCGTCGAAATGGCCGACGCATTCGGTGCAGCGCGAAGGCTCGATCCGGTAATAGTCAGGGCCCATCGAGATCGCCTGGTTCGGGCACTCGGGTTCGCAGACGTCGCAGTTGATGCACTCGTCGGTGATCAGCAACGCCATCGGGCCTCCCGCCGGGCCGCCCCCAGGCAGGCCCGCCCCCCCCCGGGGGGCAGCGAGCGTACGCGAGCGTGGGGGCTCATGGCTTATTCCTTGGGCGTGTCGGCCACGCGTTGCTTGAGTTTCTCGAGCACCAAGGGTGCCACGAACTTGGAGACATCGCCGCCCAAGGTGGCAATCTCGCGCACGAAGGTGCCGCTGATGTACTGGTACTGGTCGCTCGGCGTGAGGAACAGGGTCTCGACCTCGGGCATCAACTGGCGGTTCATGCCGGCCATCTGGAACTCGTACTCGAAGTCGCTGACCGCGCGCAGACCGCGCACCACCACCTTGCCGCGGCTGGCGACGACAAAGTCGCTCAGCAGGCCGCGAAAGGCATGTACCTCGACGTTGGCGTAGGGCAGCGCCAGTTCGCGCGCAATGTCCATGCGCTCGTCGATCGTGAACATCGTGCGCTTGTGGTGGCCGACCGCCACCGCCACGATCAGCCGCTCGAACAGCCGGCTGGCGCGCGCCATCAGGTCTTGATGACCGAGCGTCATCGGGTCGAACGTGCCGGGGTAGACGGCGGTCAGGCGGGTCGCGGAGGTCATGTCGGGCGATGCTGGCGCGGCGGCAGTTTAGTCCGAACTTCCTCCGCCGCCCCGCCGGTTGGCCACCACGCGCATCCGCGTCTTCGGCCTAGAATGCCCCGCGCACCCGACGACCCAAGACCCAATGCCCCAACAACGCGAGGAGACGCGACCATGAGACTTCCCGCCCGCATCGCCGCAGTGATCGTCGCCGGCCTCGGCTTGGCCGTTTCCCCGACGACATCGATGGCGCAAGCCGGCTATCCCAACAAGCCCGTCAGGCTCATCGTCGGCTTCGCGCCCGGCGGCTCCACCGACATCGTCGGACGCATCGTGGCGCAGCGCCTGGGCGAGCGGCTCGGCCAGACCGTGGTCGTGGACAACAAGGCCGGCGCCGGCGGCACGATCGGTGCCGACATCGCTGCCAAGTCCGCGCCCGACGGCTACACGCTCACCCTGGGCACGACCAGCACCCACGCCATCGCGGCGGGCGCCTATTCGAAGCTGCCCTACGACCCGGTCGCTGATTTCACGCCGATCTCGCTGGTGGCGATCACGCCCTACCTGCTGGTCGTCAACCCGCAGGTCAAGGCCAACAACCTGGCCGAATTCGTGACCCTGGCCAAGGGGCAGCCGGGCAAGCTCAACTACGCCTCTGCGGGCAACGGCACCGCGACGCACCTGGCGATGGAGATGCTCAAGGACGCCGCCGGGATCGACCTGCTCCACGTGCCCTACAAGGGCAACGCGCCGGCCGACCTGGCCATCGTCGGCGGCGAAGTGCAGGCCGTCTTCGGTTCGATGCCCGCGCTGCTGCAAAACACCAAGGCCAACAAGGTCCGCCCGCTGGCCGTCGGCACCCCGGCGCGGTCCCCCGCCTTGCCCGACGTTCCCACCGTGGCCGAGCAGGGCTATGCCGGGTTCGACGCGGCACTGTGGCTGGGCATCATGGGCCCGGCCAACATGCCCAAGCCGATCGTCGATCGCCTGCACAAGGAGCTCGCGGCGATCGTCGCCACGCCTGAATTCAAGGCCGCGATGGACGCCAACGGCGCCGAGCCGGTCGCCAGCAAGTCGCCGGAAGACTTTCGCGACATGCTGCGCGGCCAGGTCACCAAGTACGTGAAGATCACCAAAGCCCTCAACATCAAGCTGGACTAACTGCGAAAGTAAGTCATGCAAGACCTGAAAAACACGAAGTACGTGATCGACATCGGCCCCGTGCCGTCGCTGCCCGTCACCGGCAGCGACGCGCGCTTCCCGGTCGGCCGCATCTACTGCGTCGGCCGCAACTATGCCGAGCACGCGCGCGAGATGGGCCACGACCCCGACCGCGAGCCGCCGTTCTTCTTCATGAAGGCCGCCAACTCGATCGTGCAGAACAACGCCACGATCGCCTACCCGGTGGGCAGCAAGGACGTCCACCACGAGATCGAAATGGTGGTGGCGATCGGCAAGGGCGGCAAGAACATCGCCGTCGAGTCGGCGCTGGAGCATGTCTGGGGCTACGGCGTGGGGCTGGACATGACCCGCCGCGACATCCAGGGCGAGGCCAAGAAGCTCGGAAGGCCCTGGGACATGGGCAAGAGTTTCGACGAGTCGGCGCCGATCACGGCGCTGCGGCCTGCCAGCGAGATCGGCCATCCCGCCAAGGGCGCCATCACGCTCAAGGTCAACGGCCAGGTCAAGCAGACCGGCGACCTGGCGATGCAGATCTGGAGCGTGCCCGAGCAGATCGCCTACTTGTCCAACCTGATCACGCTGCAGCCCGGCGACCTGATCTTCTCCGGCACCCCGGCCGGCGTGGGCCCCATCAAGCCGGGCGACAAGCTCGAGGGCCATGTCGACGGCGTCGGCGACCTCGTCGTGACCTACAAGAGCTAGGAAAGCAGCGCTGTATTGCCTCGACGGCCGGCGGTCTGGTCTTTGGGCAAGCGCTGCGCCTCGCGGCAGGCGGTACCCGACGTGGGCTCACACTGTGGCGGTCGGCGCTTCGCGCCGACTGCGCTGCGGTGCTCGCCCTGGGGTCGCGCCGCATAACTCGCTGCGTTCGCTGCGCTCTCTACGCTCGGACAGATGCGGCGAGTCAGTTGACGAAGCGCGCTGAAGCGCGCCGACCCCAGCGCTGTGCTCCTCGCCGCCCCACAGTGAGCCCCCGCCGGGCACCGCCTGCCGCGAATACCACCATGGCGGTATTCGCAACGCAAACCTCCGCTGTGTCTGCAAAGGCGCGCCCGGGCAGGCGGCAGCGCGCCTTCGAGGCGCTGAGGAGGCGAGCAGGGACACAAACGGTCCGGGGGACCGTTTGTGCCTTGCGAGCGGCCGGGCCCCTGGCCCGGCGCGGCCTGCAAGGCCAGGGCTTGTGGCCGCGCGCGCCAGCGCGCTTCGTCATCTGACTCGTCGCATCTGTCCGAACGGCGTGAGCGTAGCGAACGGAGTGAGTTATGCGACGGGCCACGAGCCCGAGCACCGCAAGGAAGTCGGTGCGCAGCGCCGACCGCCTCGACGAAGCGCTGCCGCCTGCCCGGGCGCGCCTTTGCCGCGCCGAGCCTCGCCCGCAGCGCGATCGTCGAAGTTCGCCGATGCGCCGTTTGCAGACCGCAATGCCTTTGAACGCGAACCCATGTCAGGCTCTGATCATTCCGCAGTGCGGAACATTTCTTTTGCCGGCCTGCTTCGTTGACAATGCGCCCGTTGTTGCCGCAACCTTCGCTGCTTCCAACGACACCTTGCAGGAGACTCGAATGCCGCCATCGATCGCACGCCGCCGTTTGCTCGTCGGCGCAGCCGGCGCCTCCATGCTGGCGCACCTGCCGCGCGCTCACGCGCAAGCCTTCCCCTCGAAGAACATCCGCGTCGTCGTGCCCACGGCGCAAGGCGGCGGCGCCGATCGTCTGGCGCGTGTCTTCGACGACTTCTGGGGCCCGTTGCTGAAGACCCAGTTCGAATACCAGTTCATGGCCGGCGCCGCGGGCCAGGTCGGCTACGAGACCTTCATCGGCAAGCGCGACCGCGACGGCCACCACCTGCTGTTCGGCAACATGGGTCCGGAGATGCTGATGTACGCGCTGCAGAAGCCGCCGTATAAATTTCCTCAGGATTACCAGTACTTCTGCCGCCTCGACGTCGACGACAGCATCATCTTCGCCGGCCGCCAGAGCAAGTTCAAGAAGCTGGAGGACGTGCTCGAGGAATCGAAGCGGCGCACGCTCAACGTCGCCGTAAGCCGCCTGCCGCACCCCGCCTCGATCGGCATGCTGGCGCTGGGACGCGCGATCGGCGGCAAGTTCAACCTGATCCCTTACGGCGGCGGCAATCCGACCAGCATCGCGGTGCTCAACGGCGAAGCCGACATCGGCGCGCTGCCGATCGCCGGCGTCGTTGCGCAGAAAGACACGCTCAAGGTGCTCGGCATCTTCAACGACGACCACAAGATGGCGCAGTACAGCGAGAACGCGCCGGCGGTGAACCGAATCGCGGGCACGAAGATTCCCGATCTGCCATCGTCGCGTTCGTGGGCGGTGCACACCGAGGTGATCGAGAAGTTTCCCGAGCGCTTCGCGCTGCTGGAGAAAACCGCGCGCCAGGTCTTCGACAACCCGAAGTACCGCGAGGAGTACGCCAAGACCGGCGCGCCGGTGGAGACCATCCAGTACGGCGATCGCGCGTTGTGCACGAAGTACAGCAACGAAATGATCGCGCTGGCCGACGAGTACCGGGAGTTGCTGACCGCGAAATCTGGGAAGGGCTAGGTGGCAGCGCCGCGCAAGGACGGGGTGG
>JANMSR010000439.1:0-5891 GCA_031389565.1 Burkholderiales bacterium | reverse complement strand
CTGCGCCAGCCCTCGAACGGGGGCAAGGCCGCAGCCCTTCGGCTCGCCTTTGCCGAAGCGCACCGACGAGGCGCGTCGTGCGTGCTGACCCTGGACGGCGACGGCCAGCACGACCCGCACGACGCGCCTGCGCTGTTGCGCGCCTGGCGCAATCATCCGCATCGGCTGATCGTCGGTTCGCGCCTGCACGACAAGGCCCAGTTCCCACTGGCCCGCTGGCGCGCCAATCGTTTTGCCTGCTTCTGGATCTCGTGGGCGGCGGGGCACCCCATTGCCGATTCCCAGTCGGGTTTTCGCATCTACCCGGCGGCTGCGTTGAGCATGGCTTCAAGTGACAAGGTGCGTGGCAATCGATTCACATTCGAAAGCGAGATCCTGATCGAGGCCGCGGACCAGGGCATGCTGACGCTGGCCGTCGCCATTCCCGGGCGCTACCCGCCGCACGCCAGGCCGAGCCATTTCCGCCCGGTGGTGGACATCGCCAAGATCGTGCTGATGGTGGCCACGCGATTGCTGAAGAAGGGGCTCTATCCGGCAGGTCTGTGGCGCAGCCTGCAACCGGCACGGGTTCTCTCGCCGAGCGAGCACACGGGGTCGAATGGCTAGCCCGCAGCCGCGTCCGAAAAGGGCCCGGGCGTGAGCGCCGTTCTGCTGGCGGCCGAGGCCATTGCTTATCGCTACCCGCGCCAGGCCACGCCGGCGCTGCAGGACGTGAGCCTGCAACTGACGCGCGGCGAGATCGTCGGCCTGCTGGGGCCGAACGGTTCAGGCAAGTCGACCTTGATCAACCTGATGAATGGGCTGCGTGCGCCGCAAAACGGGTCGGTCCGGCGCGTCGGCGATCCGCCCCCGCGGATGGCCTGGGTGCCGCAGGAATACGCCTTCTATCCGCAGCTCACGTGCCGCGAGAACCTGCGCTTCTTCGTGTCGCTGTTGGCGCTGTCGCTGCAAGAGCGCACGGCACGCATCGACCAGGTCGTCAAGGCCTGTGTGCTGCATGAGTTTCTGGACCAGCAGTTGCGACACTGCTCCGGCGGTGTGCGCCGGCGCTTGAACATCGCCATCGGATTGCTGCAGAAACCGGACGTGCTGCTGCTGGACGAACCCACGGTGGGCGTCGACCCGCAGACACGCCTGTTTCTGCTCGACCAGGTGCGCCAACTCGCGCAGCAGGGCGCTGCGGTCGTCTACGCCACGCACTACATGGAAGAAGCGATGGCGGTGTGCAACCACATCCTGATCCTGGACCACGGCCGCGTCATGGCCAGCGGCGACCTGACGACGCTGTTGCAAGGGACCGCAAGCGCAGGCCCGTTTGCCAACCTGGAAGCGCTGTTCATGCACTACACGCGCCGCTCGCTGCGCGACTGAAGGCCGGCCCATGAGTCGCAGGGCCGTTCCCAAGGCGAATTCCGTAGCACGCAGTGCGGAGGTTGCCTGATGCGCGCGCTGCAACAAGCACTCGTCATCTGCGGCAAGGAGTGGCGCCTGCTGTTGCGCAACCCGCATGGCCTGGCGGTGCTGTTCCTGATGCCTGCTCTGTTTCTGCTGGTCATGTCGTTTGCATTGAAGAACACGCTGACCTCGGAAGACATTGTCCTGCCGTCCACCGGCTGGGTCATCGAGGACCAGATCGCGCTGGCAACGACCTGGTCGAACGACTGGATCGAGCGCAAAGGCGGCCAGCGCTTCGCTTCGCGTGCGCTGCTGCTCGAAGCCTTGCGCGCCAGGCAGGTGCAGGCGGGCGTCATCGTGCAAGACGGTTGGGTGGATGCGCAAGGCTCGCCGCGCACCGAGCGCATCGAGCTTTGGCTGAGCAACCGCATCCAGCCGGCGTCGGAGGGCGCTTGCGCGCCGAGATCAGTGCGTCGATGCTGCAGTTGCAGCTGAAAGGGCGGGTGGCGGCGGCGGGCCCGTTCGGCAGCATGCTGCTGGACGATGCGTCCCGCTCCGACCTGTTCGCGGCGCTGGGCCCGATGACGATCCGCTACCTGTACGAGATCGAGTCCGGGCGCAAGATGACGGCGGTGCAGCAAAGCGTGCCGGCCTGGCTGATCTTCGGCATGTTCTTCGTCGTGATTCCACTCAGCGGTGTGCTGATCCAGGAGCGCAACGACGGCACCTTGGCGCGCCTGGCCACCTTCGGCGTATCGCCCTTCGCCATCCTCGGTGGCAAGCTGGCGGCCTTCATGGCGCTGAACTGGGTGCAGCTTGCATTGATGCTGCTGGTGGGGCGCTGGCTCGTGCCGCTGCTGGGTGGTGATGCGTTGTACCTGGACCTGCGACTCGGCTGGTTCTTGCTGATGGTGTTGGCCACCAGCGCCGCGGCGGTGGGCCTGGCGCTGCTCATCGGCGCCTGGACGCGAAGCTTCGATCACGCCGCCGCGCTGGGCGGTGGCGCCAATGTGGTGCTCGCGGCGTTGGCCGGCATCATGGTGCCGCGCCCGTTGATGCCCGCCGGCATGCAGACAGTCTCGGAGTGGTCACCGATGGGCTGGGCACTGGACGGCATGCAGGCCGTTTTTTTGGGTGCGCCCGATGCGGCGCAGGTCGTGCCCAAAGCCCTGCTCCTGCTGCTGTTCGCCAGCGCCTGCCTGCTCCTGAGCTGGCAGCCGATTCGCCATCTGGATCGGGCTGCCTGAAGTTGCTGGTTGACCGACAATTACCTTAGCCGGCCAAGGTTGTTGTCGTCAACCAGTTTGCCAAAGGGAGAAGATGTGAATCGCATCATGAAGCTGTTCGCGGTTCTTGCAACCGTCGCATTGGTGTCTGGATGCGCCGTAAACCGCGCGACAGCGAATGTCTGTGTATTTCAGCGATCGCGGACGCTCGTTTCAGTCTGATCGCGGACGGCGTTTCAGCCTGATCACGGACGGGCGCGGGGGTGCGCGCAAGCGAGGTGTTCAATGTAGCTCAATCGTCCGCGATCAGCCTGAAACGCTGAGCCGCGAAGCGATTGGCGGGTGTGGCGCGGTGCAGACTTATCCACGGCGGCGGGCGGCGCTTGCGACGTACCGGCCGACGCGGTGGATAAGTCGTGTGTAGCGGCGCAGGCGGTGGTCGTGCTCGGGGTCATTGTTCTTCTTCCGTGTCGCGCAGCGATTTGCCTTTGAGCGCGATCTTGTGGCTGCTGTGGACGATGCGGTCGAGGATCGCGTCGGCGAGCGTGGGGTCGTCCAGATAGGTGTGCCAAGCCTTCACCGGGAGCTGGCTGGTGATCAAGGTCGAGCGCGTGCCCACGCGGTCGTCAAGCACTTCGAGCAGGTCGTTGCGCTCGGCGGCGCCGATCGGAGAAATTGCAAAATCATCGATCACCAGCAGATCCAGCTTGGCCAGTTGCGCCAGGCGCCGCGCAAAGCTGCCGTCGCCGTGAGCGACGTGCAACTCATCGAACAGGCGCGACGCGCGCGTGTACAGCACCGAGAAGCCGGACCGTGCTGCCTGATGCGCCAGCGCGCATGCGAGCCACGTCTTCCCGCAGCCTGTCATCCCGCTGATCAGCAAGTTCTGCGCGTTGCGCAGCCAATCCCCGCCGGCCAGCGCGGCCACCAGCGAGCGGTCCAACGAGCGGCTGGCGCGCCAGTTGATGTCCTCGACGCAGGCGGCGCTGACCTTGAGCTTGGCGGCCTTCAGGAGGCGCTGCACGCGCCGGTCGTCGCGCCAGGCGATCTCGCGCTGCACCAGCAGCGTCAGGCGCTCATCGAAGCCGAGTGCCGTGGCGGCGGTGCTGGTGGCTTGCTCCTCGATGGCGCGCACCATGCCGTCCAGGCGCAGGCTGCGCAGTTGGGTGAGGGTGTGTTCGTTCAACATCGCTCGTATCTCCTTCAGTGGTGGTGGTGATGGTCGTGGGGGGTGAGGGATCAGTGGTAGTAGTCGGGGCCGCGCACGTTCTCGTGCTCTGGCAATGCGGCGGTCGTGGCGGGCAACAAGCTCTGCTGGCGATCCAGCCCGCTCTTGAGGATCGAGGTGACGCTGCGCAGCTTGGGTGAGCGAATCGCCAGCGCCCGGGTGCAGGCCGCCTCCAGGCGGGCCGGGGTGTATTCGCGCGCCAGGCGCTTGAGGCCCAGGCAGGCGCGGTAGCCCTGCTCGGGGTGCGGTCGGTGTTCGAGCTGCCAGGTCACCACGGCGGCGGTGGCCACACCGATGCGACGGCCCCAGTCGATGAGCTTGGCTGGCGTCCACTCCAGGTGCGCGCGGTGCGACGCCGGCATGTGCGCGGCAACGGTGGTGTGGCCACCGCGCTGGTGGCTGAGGGCGTGGCAGGCCACGCGCTGGCTGGCCTGGAATATCTCCACCAAGGTGTCAGTGACGCGCAGATCGACCGTGGTGCCGACGAGCCTGTGCGGCACGCTGTAGTAGTGGGCGTCGAACTCGACGTGGTAGTCGATGTTGACCTTGGCGGACTTCCAGCGGCCGATCTCGTAGCGCGTGGCCGGCAAGGGCTTGAGCGCAGGTGCGTCGAGCTGCGCGAAGGCGCTGGCCCTGCAGCCGGGGAGCTTCTTGAAGGCGCGCGCATTGAGCTCGACGAGCAACTCGGCGATTGCGCGGTTGAGCTCGGCCAGGCTGAAGAATGTGCGGTTGCGCAGGCGGGCCAAAATCCAGCGCTGGACGATCAAAACTGAGCCCTCAACCTTGGGTTTGTCGCGCGGATGACCCGGGCGCGCGGCCAGCAGTGCGCACCCGTAGTGCTCGGCGAATTCCTCGTAGGTTCGGTTGGGCTCGGGGTCGTAGGAGTCGGGGTACTTGATCAACGAGCGGGTTTGATCCGGCACGATCAAGCGCGGCACGCCGCCGATGAACTCGAGCGCGCGGACCTGGGCGCCGATCCAATCGGCGGTGGTCTGGTGCAGCGTGGCGCACGCGTAGGTGTAGTTCGACGCCCCGAGCGTGGCGACGAAGATCTGCGCCGTGGTGATCTCGCCCGTGCTCGCGTCGATGAGGGGTATGCCGTTGCCGGAGTAGTCGACGAACAGCTTCTCGCCGGCGACATGAACCTGGCGCATCGAGCGCTTCAGGCTCTGCGCGAACGCCCGGTACTTGATGCAAAAGCTCGTGTACTTGTACGCCAGTGCGTTGTCGCGGGCGTACTCCTCCCATAGCAGCTGCAGGGTCACGCCGGGGCGCTTGAGTTCCAGATGGACGAGCGCAAAGTCGGGGGCGAGTTGGTGGCTCGAGCGTGGCACTGCCGGGCGGAACAGCCGGGCCTCGAGCTCGTCGTCGGTGAGCGTCTGTGCAAGCTCCCAGTCCACGCCGGCGGCGCGGGCCAGCGACACGTACTTGCCCGCCGAGCTCTTGGCGATCTTCATCGCTCGGGCGACCTCGCCGTAGCTCAGCCCTGCCTGCAGGTGCAGACGCAATGTCTCTCGGATTCGGCGCATGGTGACTCTGTTCGTGGGCATCGGATTCATCCGCAAAAAGCGGTGAGCCTAGGCCCGATCAAGAAATCACTTGCACGCCCCCCAATCGTCCGCGATCACGCTGAAACAGCGTCCGTGATCAGTCTGAAACACCGTCCGCGATGGCCTGAAATACGCAGTGCAAGACCCTCAGTTTGTCTTCTACATCCGCAATCTCTCATGGCCGCAGTTCGCGGAGGAGGTCGGGTTCATCTCCCTCGAATTTCCGGCTCGGTATGACTTTGCCCTCTCGTTTGCGGGCTCCGACAGGGACATTGCAGAGGCGTTGTTCGAAGCACTTCAGGAGAACGAATTCGAAGTCTTCTACGACAAGAACGAGCAACACCGCATCCTTGCACAGGATGTTGAGGAGTACTTGGCTCCGATCTATTCATCCGACGCACAGTTGGTTGTCTGCATTCTGGGGCCGGACTATCCGAAGCGGATCTGGACAAAATTCGAGTCGGATCAGTTTAAGGAGCGCTTCAAGTCGGG
>JANMSR010000408.1:0-16650 GCA_031389565.1 Burkholderiales bacterium | reverse complement strand
ATGCGCCAGTTGCTCGACCATGCCGCCGAAAACGGCTATGGCATCCCGGCCTTCAACGTCAACAACCTGGAGCAGGTGCAGGCCGTGATGTCGGCCGCGCAGGAGCTGGGGGCACCGGTGATCCTGCAGGCCAGCGCCGGGGCGCGCAAGTACGCCGGCGAGCCCTTCATCAAACACCTGATCGAGGCCGCGCTGGAGGCCTATCCCGGCGTGCCGCTGGTGATGCACCAGGACCACGGCCAGAGCCCCGAGGTCTGCAAGGGTGCGATCGAGCTCGGTTTCTCGTCGGTGATGATGGACGGCAGCCTGGAGGCCGACGGCAAGTCGATCGCCAGCTACGACTACAACGTCGACGTGACGAAGACCGTGGTCGAGATGGCGCACAAGCTCGGCGTCACCGTCGAGGGCGAACTCGGCTGCCTCGGCTCGCTCGAGACCATGCGCGGCGACAAGGAAGACGGCCACGGCACCGAAGCGACCATGACCCGCGAGCAACTGCTCACCGACCCCGAGCAGGCGGCCGACTTCGTCAAACGCACCCAGCTCGACGCGCTGGCGATCGCCATCGGCACCAGCCACGGCGCCTACAAGTTCACCCGCAAGCCGACCGGGGACATCCTGGCCATCGACCGCATCAAGGCCATTCACCGCCGCATCCCGAACACCCACCTGGTGATGCATGGCTCTTCCAGCGTGCCGCAGGATTTGCTGGCCACGATTCGCCAGTACGGCGGCGACATGAAAGAGACCTATGGCGTGCCGGTCGAGGAGATCCAGGAGGCCATCAAGCACGGTGTGCGCAAGATCAATATCGACACCGACGTGCGCCTGGCGATGACCGCGGCGATCCGCAAATACCTGTTCGAGAACCCGAGCAAGTTCGACCCGCGCGACTACCTCAAGCCCGCACGCGAAGCGGCCAAGACGATCTGCCGCCAGCGCTACCAGCAGTTCGGCTGCGAGGGCCAGGCCGGCAAGATCAAGCCGCTGCCGCTGCGCGAGGTGGCCACGCGCTACGCCAGCGGGGCGCTGGCGCAGACGGTGGTGTGAAGGGGGGCCTGATGCCGGCCCTGCTGCAATCGACGCTGCACTCGCTGCCGCTGCTGGCGCGCGGCAAGGTGCGCGACAACTACGCCGTCGGCGACGACCGCCTGCTGATGATCGCCAGTGACCGCCTCTCGGCGTTCGACGTGGTGATGGGCCAGGCGATTCCAGGCAAGGGCGAGCTGCTCACGCGCATGGCGCTGTTCTGGTTTGCGCGCCTCGCCCACATCGTGCCCAACCACCTCACCGGCGACGACCCCGAGAGCGTGGTCGCGGCCGACGAGCGGGCCCAGGTGCGCGGCCGCGCAATGCTGGTCAAGCGCCTGAAGCCCTTGCCGGTGGAAGCAGTGGTGCGCGGCTACCTCGCCGGCAGCGGCTGGACGGCGTACCAGGCCCGCGGCGAAGTCTGTGGCGTCGCGCTGCCGCCGGGCCTGCGCAATGCAAGCAAGCTGCCCGAACCGATCTTCACCCCGGCCACCAAGGCCGAGATGGGCGAGCACGACGAGAACATCCCGTTCGAGCGGATGGCGCAGATGATCGGCACTGATCTCGCCGAGCGCGTGCGCGCAGTGTCGATCCGCCTGTACCGCGAGGCGGCCGCGTTCGCTTTGGCCAAGGGCATCATCATCGCCGACACCAAGTTCGAGTTCGGCCTGGCGGCCGACGGCACGCTGACCCTGATGGACGAGCTGCTGACCCCAGATTCGTCGCGCTACTGGCCGCTGGAAAGTTACCAGGCTGCGCTCGATCGCGGCGACAACCCACCCAGCTACGACAAGCAGTTCGTGCGCGACTGGCTGGAGGGCGCGCGAGTGAATGCGGCGCCCTGGAACAAGCGCGCTCCGGCGCCGGCGCTGCCGGCCGAGGTGATCGAGAAAACGGCCGCCAAGTACCGCGAAGCCTTGACCCGCCTGATGAGCTGATATGGCTGCACCCCGCTCGCGTCTGCTGACCAGGCTCGATGCTGCGATTGTCTCGGCAGCCAACCCCATCGAGGCCAAATGTCTGCGCGCCGAGCGCGCCGGACTGCTGGCGCGTCAAGGCCAACTCGAAGCCGCAAAGACCGTCATCGACGAGTTGGATGCGCAACTGGCCTGGCAGCCCAACACGCCGCTGCGCGCCTGGCTGGCGCTGGCCGAGGGCCTGCACGGCCACTACAGCGCGCTCGGCCGCGGTGCGCAGGCGAGCATCGAGCAGGCCTACATGCTGGCCCAGGGTTTGGGCGCGCTGAAACGCCTGCACGCCCTGGCGGCGGCCTGGCTGGCCAACATGGCGTTTGCCGACGACGACATGCCACGCATGGCCGCCCTGGTGCGCGAAGCGCTCGACACGTGCCTGCCCGAACACCATGCCGCGCGCGCCCGTGCCGCGCTGGTGGCTGCTTATGCCTATCACTTCGCGGCCGACAACGGGCGCGCCCAGCCCTGGTACGAGGCTTCGCGCCGCCACGCGATCGCCGAGGGCGACGAGACCCACCTCTCGGCGTTGATGCACAACCAGGCCTGGATGCGCGCCAGCCAGGCGCGCTTGGCCTTGCTGTTCAACGCCAGCGATGCCGGCGATGGCGCACACGCCAATGCGGTGAGCCATGCCCTGATGGGCGCCGAATCGATCGGCCATTACGACGCGGGAGTCGGCACCGCGTCGCTCGGCTCGCTGGTGCCGATGCTGCGCGCGCAGGTGCTCACCGCGCAGGGCCGATGGGCCGAAGCGCTGGCGCTCTTCGACAGCCATTTCGATGCAGCGCTGTCCGATGGGCTGACGCGCCTGGCGCCGTGCCTGCTGGCCGACCGCGCCTGGTGCGAGTGGCACAACGGCAATGCACGGAAGGCGCAAGCCCTGGTG
The DNA here is from genome assembly GCA_031389565.1 of Burkholderiales bacterium. GTDB lineage: Bacteria > Pseudomonadota > Gammaproteobacteria > Burkholderiales > Burkholderiaceae_C > CADEEN01. Next base: position 13,761 of record JANMSR010000408.1, on the reverse strand, counting down.
GCCGCGGCCGCGCAGGCCTTGGTGCAGCCTTGCGACACCGACGACCGCGCGATGGCCAACGCCAGGCTGGCCCAGGTCTGCGCTGCGCTGGGCAACGTGGCTGTCGCACAAGGCCATCGCGAGGCAGCGCAGGCGCATCACGCCGCTCACCTCGAGCAGCAGCAGCGCATCGTGACGCTGCTGGACGAGGCTTTGGCCGGCGTCGATCCGGCGTGTGTCTGACGGTCGGTCAGAACAACGCCATGCTCAGCTTGCGCCGGTACTGGTCGACGACCGGATCGGTGCTGGCAGCAAGCGCCGACTTGCCGGTCAGTTCGAGCGCGCCCTTGGCGGGTTCGGCGGCCGACGGCTTCGGCGCGGGCTTGGTCATCAGGGTCAGGACCGCGACGTAGGTCTTGCGCGCGGCCTCCTGGTTCCAGGCCTTGTCGCGCATCACGATCTCGAGCAACTCGTCCATTGCCTGCGTGAAGCGGCCGGCAGCGAAATGGCTTTGCGCCAGCTCGAAGCGGGCCTCGAAGTCGCGCTTGTTGGCGGCGATCGCGCAGTTCAACACTTCGGCACTGCGCGCCGCGGCCGCTGCACGGTGCGCGGCCAACCAGCGGCCGAGCGCGTCGATGCGCGCGTCGGCGATCGCCTTGCTGGCCACCGGCGCGAAGGCCTGCTCGGCCTGCGCGAGCTGGCCTTGTTCGAGCAGCAGCTTCACGTAGTCGAAGCGTGCGGCCTCGTTGGCTGGGTCGATGGCCACCGCCTGTTGCAGTTTGACCAGGGCCGATTCGGCGTCGCCCTCGGCGATGAGCGCCTCGACCTCGTCGAGTTCGGCCTCGGCCTCGAGCTCGCCGGTGCTCGGCACATGCTTGTCGAGGAAGGCACGCACCTGGGCCTCGGGCAGTGCGCCGACGAAACCGTCGACCGGCTGGCCGCCCACGAACATCACGCAAAACGGGATCGAGCGCACGCCGAAGGCCTGGTTCAACTGGGCCGCGATCTCGGGCTGGTCGTCACTGTTGAGCTTGGCCAGCTTGAAGCGCCCGGCGTAGGCGACCTCGAGCTTTTCCAGCATCGGCCCGAGCTGCTTGCACGGGCCGCACCAAGGGGCCCAAATGTCGAGCAACACCGGTTGCTGCAGCGACGCATTGATGAGGTCGGCCTCGAAATTGGCGATCGTGATGTCGTGCATAGGTGATCAGGTAGGTTGAGGGCGCCGCCTACAATTCAAGACTTCCGCAGCAAGCACCCGGAGCGCGCCCTTGAACGAGCCCCGCCCCTTGGTCGGCGTGGTGATGGGCTCGGCCAGCGATTGGCAGACCCTGCAGCACGCGGCCGCCATTCTCGCCGAGTTCGGCATTGCCCATGAGTGCCGCGTCGTCTCGGCCCACCGCATGCCCGACGACCTGTTCGCCTACGCCGAGCAGGCGCGCGGTCGCGGCCTGGCCGCGATCATCGCCGGCGCCGGCGGCGCGGCGCACCTGCCGGGCATGCTGGCGGCCAAGACCACCGTGCCGGTGCTCGGCGTGCCGGTGGCCGGCAAACACCTGAACGGTGTCGATTCGCTGCATTCGATCGTGCAGATGCCCAAGGGCGTGCCGGTGGCCACCTTCGCCATCGGCGACGCCGGTGCGGCCAACGCCGCGCTGTTCGCGGTGGCGATGCTGGCGCGCGACGACGCCGCGTTGCTGGCCCGGCTCGACGCCTATCGCAGCCGCCAGACCGAAGCCGCGCGCGCCATGACCGCGGAACTCAAGTGAAACCCATCCTCCCCGGCAGCCTCGGTGTCGATGGCCGCCCGGCCACCCTGGGCGTGATGGGCGGCGGCCAGCTCGGCCGCATGTTCGTGCAGGCCGCGCAATCGATGGGCTACTTCACCGCGGTGCTCGACCCCGACCCGACCAGTCCCGCCGGTCTCGTCGCGCATTACCACATCGAGGCCGATTACCTCGGCGAGCCGGGCCTGGCGCAGTTGATGCAGCGCAGCTCGGCCATCACCACCGAGTTCGAGAACGTGCCGGCAATGGCGCTGTACACGCTCGGCGCGCACCGGCCGGTGGCGCCGTCGGCCGAGAGCGTGGCGGTGTGCCAGGACCGCGCGGTCGAAAAGAAACGCTTCGTCGACAGCGACGTGCCGTGTGCCCCGTTCGCACTGATCGAAAGTGCCGAGCAGCTCGCCGCTGTGCCGGCCTGGCTGCTGCCCGGCATCCTGAAAACCGCGCGCCTGGGCTACGACGGCAAGGGCCAGGTGCGGGTGGCCGACCGCGCCGCACTCGCCGCGGCGTGGGACACCTTGAAGCGCGTGCCCTGCGTGCTCGAACAGCGCCTGAAACTGGCGCATGAGCTCAGCGTCATCGTTGCGCGCCATGCCGACGGCGCCTGCGTGCACCTGCCGGTGCAGCAGAACCTGCACCGCGACGGCATCCTGGCCGTCACCCAGGTGCCCGCGCCCGACGTGGCGCCCGCCCTGCAACAGCAGGCCATTGCCGCGGCCACCACGCTGGCCACCGCCCTGCAGTACATCGGCGTGCTCTGCGTCGAGTTCTTCATCCTCGAAGACGGCTCGCTGGTGGCCAATGAAATGGCGCCGCGCCCGCACAACTCCGGCCACTACAGCCTGGACGCCTGCGATGTCTCGCAGTTCGAGCTGCAGGTGCGCTGCCTGGCGGGCCTGCCGCTCGTGGCGCCGCGCCTGCACTCACCGGCAGTGATGCTCAACCTGCTCGGCGACCTGTGGTTCGACGCGGATGGTGATCAGGGCCGCGAACGCGCGCCGCGCTGGGCCGAGGTGCTGGCGCTGCCCGGCGCGCACCTGCACCTGTACGGCAAGGCCAGCGCCCGGCGCGGCCGCAAGATGGGGCACCTGACCGTGACCGCGGCCGATGCCGGCAGCGCACGCGCGGTGGCCCTGCAGGCGGCGGCGCTGCTGGGCCTGCCGGCTTTCTAGAAGCGTCATGCTGCTGAACGGCGCCGATCCGCCCGCCGTCGAGTTGGCCGCCGACCGGCTTGGCGCAGGCGAGCTGGTGGCCTTCCCGACCGAGACGGTCTATGGCCTGGGCGCCCGCGCCGACGATGACGCGGCGGTGGCGAAGATCTTCGCCGCCAAGGGCCGCCCGACGGACCACCCGCTGATCGTGCATGTCAGCGACGTGAGCCAGGCGCGCCGCTTCGCTGGTCGCTGGCCGCCGCTGGCCGAGCGCCTGGCCGAGGCCTTCTGGCCCGGCCCGCTGACCCTGATTGTGCCGCGCCAGCCGGGACTCGCCGCCACAGCCGCCGGCGGCCAGGACACGATCGGCCTGCGCTGCCCCGCACACCCGCTGGCGCACGCGCTGCTCGTGGCCGCGGCGCGGCGCGGCGTGCACGGGGTGGCGGCACCGAGCGCCAACCGCTACGGCCGCATCAGCCCGACCACCGCGGCGCATGTGCAAAGCGAGTTCGCTGACACACAGCCCGCACTTACCGTGCTCGACGGCGGTCCCTGCGCGGTCGGCATCGAGTCGGCGATCGTCGATTGCTCGCGGGGCACGCCGGTGTTGTTGCGGCCCGGCAGCTTGGCCCGCGAAGCGCTGGCCGCGGCCGCGGGCATGCCGCTGGCCGACCGCGACGCCGACGCGCCGCGCGCCTCGGGCACGCTCGAAGCCCACTACGCGCCACGCGCCAAGCTGCGCCTGATGCCGGCCGCAGCCCTGCACGACGCGATCGTCGTCTGGGCGGACGCCCAGGCTGTCGCCGTACCGGGAGCCGCACCGGCCGCGCCGAGGCTGGCGGTATATTCCCGCACCGTGCGCGCGCCGAAGGTTCCCGGCCTGGTGGCGCGCTCGATGCCCGCAGCGCCGCGCGCGGCGGCCTTTGAATTGTTTGCGGTGTTGCGGGAACTCGATGCGCTCGGCGTGGCACTGATCTGGGTCGAACACCCCCCTGCCCGCGCCGACTGGGACGGCGTGCGCGACCGCCTGCAGCGCGCGGCGGCGGCCTGACCCGCTTGCTGCCGGAGCCTGCCGTTTTCACTGTCTGTCTGTTGCCGTTGGAGATTGCATGAGTTCCAAGTTTCTTGCCCGCGTTCGCGCCCACCGGTGGTTGGCGACCACGGTGTTGGCGGGCAGCGCGCTGCTGGCATCGTGCGGCGGCGGCCAAGTCGAGCCGTTCGCCCCGACGCGCGTGCTGGCTTTCGGCGACGAGCTGAGCACGATCGAGGCCGACGGCCGCAAACACAGCATCAACGGCTTCAAGCAGGTCACGGTGGCTGGGGTCACCAGCGATGACCCGACCACGCTCGACTGCACCCGCTTCCCGCTCTGGATCCAGACCGTGGCCACCAGTTTCGCGCTGGCCTTCGACCGCTGCCCGGGCACGGCCGCGGCGGCCAGCGGCCAGGTGCTCGCGCGCCCCGGCCAGAAGGTGGCCGATTTCGCGGCGCAGATCGCCGCCGTGCAGGGCAATGTGCTGGGCGAGAAGGATCTGGCGCTGGTGATGATCGGCATGAACGACATCCTCGAGCTGTATGCGAGCTACCCGGCGACCGGCCGCGATGCGCTGCTGGCCGAGGCCCGCGTGCGCGGCGCCGCCTTGGGTGCGCATATCAACCAGCTCGCGTTGCGCGGGCCGGCGGTGGTGGTGTTGACGGTGCCCGACATCGGCCTGACGCCGTTCGCGCAAGGGCAGAACAGCAGCACCGCAGACGCCACGCGCTCAGTGCTGATCTCCGACTTGACGGCGGCGTTCAACAACCGCATGAGCGTCGAGCTGATCAACGACGGTCGCCTGATCGGCCTGGTCTACGCCGACATCGAAGTGCAGAACATGGTCAAGTTCCCGACCAACTATGGCCTGGTCAACGTGCTTGCCCCGGCGTGCAAGGCAAGCAGCCCACTGCCCGGATGCACCACGGCGACCCTGGTGGATGCCAGCGCTACCGCCGCCGCCGCCACGGCCACCACCTGGCTGTGGGCCGACACGCTGCGCCTGAGTCCGGCGGGGCAGTCGCGGTTGGGCCTGCTGGCCGAATCGCGCGCGCGCAACAACCCGTTCTAGGTTTCTAGAGATGCGCGCTCACAACCGGGTGGGTTAACCCGGCTCGGGCGCGCGCGTCGGCGCCCGTATAGTGGCCGACGCACAAGCGAACACCCGCTCGATTTTTCGCGGCGTGACCCCCTCAAGTTTCAAGGAGCACCCCATGGCCTCACGGCGTCAATGGCATTTGTCTGCAGTCTCGGCCATCCTTGGTGCGGCATTGCTCGCCGCTTGCGGCGGCGGTGGCGATTCCGGGCCGACGACCACGCGCGTGGTGTCGTTCGGCGACAGCCTGTCGGATCTCGGCGCGTACTCGCCGGCCACCTCACTGGCAGGTACCGGCGCGGCGCCGTTCTTCGGCGGCCGCTTCACCACCAACACCCACACCGGCTACACGGCCGCGAGCAACAGCAACACCGCGGCGGTCTGGGTCGAGTGGGTAGCCACGCGCCTGGGTGTGGCGATCACGCCGCATGAGGCGGGTTTCCTGACCACATCAGTCAAGTGCCCGGCCGCGGCCAATCCGGCGCTGGCCGGCAGTTGCACCGGCTACGGTCAAGGCGGCTCGCGCGTCACCGATCCGAACGGCATCGGCAAGAGTGGCGGCGCGTTGACGGTGCCGATGACGACCCAGATGGACAACCACTTGACGCGATTCACCGGCTACAGCGCCAGCGACATCGTGTTCGTTTACGGCGGCAACAACGACGTGTTCATCCTGTTCGGCGCGGTCGGCGCCGGCCAGCTCACCCCGGCCGCGGCGATTGCCGCGTCGCAGGCCGTGGCTGGCCAGCTCGCGACGCTGGTCAAGGACAAGATCCTCGCCAAGGGCGCGACACGCGTGGCGGTAATGAACCTGCCCGACGCTTCGATGGCGCCGGGCTTCGCGGCTTTGCCAGCGGCTAACAAGGCACTGCTGACGCAACTCTCCGACGAGTTCAACAAGGCCTTGCTGAGCGGGCTGTCGGGGGCGGCGGTGCAGATCATCGATGCGCGTGCGTTGTCGGCCGACGCCATCACGAACCCGGCCAAGTACGGCATGGTCAACGCCACCACGCCGACTTGCGATCCGGCCAAGATTTCCGCAGTGACGGCAGGGCGCGTCACGGATGGCTCATCGCTGTTCTGCAATGCCGCCGCTGGCCAGCCGTTCAACGGCATGCGCACCGGTGCCAGTGCCAGCACCTGGCTGTTTGCCGACGGTGTGCACCCGACCTCGGGTGGCCACAAGGTGTTCGCCGACCAGGTGATCGGCAAGTTGAAGGACTTCGGCTGGATGCCCTTCAACCAGTAAGCCTCACACGCACGCACACGCCGGCGCCCGAGGGCGCCGGTTTGCATTTCACGCCGGCCGCGACAGCAACAGCTTCATCGCCAGGATCGACGCCGACAGCGCCAGCGTGATGGCATTGGCCGCCACCACCGGCCAGGCGCCGATCTGCAGGCCCCAGGCCAGCCACAGCGCGGTGCCGAGCGTGAACACGCTGTACATCGCCGTCGAGATGCCGGCCACGTTGCGCGTGCGCAGCGTCAACCAGGCCTGCGGCACGAAGGACAGCGTCGTCAGGCTGGCTGCGGCGTAGCTGGTCCATTCGGTCCAGGCGGCGGCAGCGATCACTTTGAGATCCTTCGGCTCGGCTCGGCCGGCCGGCGTGCGCGCCCGCTGTCGTCGACGGTCCATTGCACCAGCGCGTCGAGCGCCGGCTTGGCTGCGTTGGCATTCGCGTGGTTGACGATCGCCACCAGCACGTAGCGCTTGCCGCTGGCGCCGAGCACGTAGCCGGCGACGCCGGCGACATCGCGCAGCGAGCCGGTTTTCAGGTGCGCCATCCCGGCGCTCGAAATGGCCCGGCGCAGCGTGCCGTCCAGGCCGTTGACCGGCAGCGAGGCCATCAGCTCGGCCATCACCGGGCTCGACCACGCCGCCTGCAGCACGCGCGCGAGCATCGCGGCCGACACGCGCGTCTCGCGCGACAGGCCCGAGCCGTTGTCGATGACCACGCCGTCGAGCGATTCACCCAGGCGCTGCGACAACCACAGTCGCAGCGCCTCGCGGCCGGCCTGCGGCGTGGCGCGCGCAGCCCCTGGACGCTGCAGCGCCAGCGTCAGCAGCAACTGCTGCGCCATCACGTTGTTGCTGTACTTGTTGATGTCGCGCACCACCTCGGCCAGGGCCGGCGAGGTGAGCTCGAAGCTCGGCGGCACGCCTTCGGGCGCCGGGCCTTCGCGCACGTTGCCTGCCAGGCGCCCGCCGGCATCGCGCCACAGCGTGGCCAGCAGGCGCGCTGCATACAGGCGCGCATCGGGGTAGGCCAATGGCCAGACGCGCTCGCCGCAAGCCAGCGGGTAGCTGCCGGCAAAGCGCATGCGTTCGGGGTCCCCCGGCGTGGCCCGCAGCCCTGCGCGCCAGTCGTTGCACGGCCCGCCTGCCAGCGGCACGGCGGCATCGACCTGCACCCCCTGCAGGGCCGGCTCGGCCGAGACGACGGCCACGCCGCGCACGGCGTCGGGCGTGAAGGTATAGAGCACCGCACTCAGGTTGAGCAGCAAGGCCTGCGCGCGCACGTTGTACGGCCGCAGCGGTTCGTTGTCGAACTCCGCGGTCGAGGCCTCGGGCACCACGAAAGCGCTCTGGTCGAGGACGATGTCGCCACGAATTTCCACCACACCCATCTGGCGCAGCCGTTGCATCAGCAACCACAGCCGCTCGAGCGTGAGCTTCGGGTCACCGCGGCCCTGGAGGTGGAGATTGCCTTCGAGCACGCCGCCCTGAGCACCGGGCACCACGCGCCCGGCCAGCCAGACCGGTGTCTTCCAGGTGAACGCGGGCCCCAGTTGGTCGAGCGCGGCGTAGGTCGTCAGCAGCTTGACCAGCGAGGCCGGATTGACCGGCTGCTGGGCATTGAGCGTGAGGCGCGTGGTGCCGCTGCCGGCCTCCTGCACCAGGACCGACACGGCCTCGAGCGGCACGCGTTCGCGCCGCAGGGCCTGCTCGACCTCGGGCGCCAGCAAATGAGCGTCGGTGGCGCTGGCGGGCGCCGCGAGGGCCAGTCCCCACAGACCGGCGGCGAGCAGTAACGAGCGTGCGGGCATCGGGTCGATGATCGCATGCAGACCGCGTCATACACTGACCGCATGAGTCTCGCCGCTGCGCCCGCCCAACGCCGCCCTCCGCGCCTGCTGGCGCTGGACACGGCCACCGAACGCATCGCCGTCGCGGTGGTCGACGGCGAGCGGCAATGGCTCGCCGACGAGGCCGGCGGAGCGCTCGCTTCGCAGCACCTGCTGCCGCTGGCCTGGGCCCTGCTCGAGCGTGCGGGTTTGGGGCTCGGCGACCTCGACGCGATCGCCTTCGGCCGCGGGCCGGGTGCGTTCACCGGCCTGCGCACGGCCTGCTCGGTGGCGCAGGGCCTGGCCTTCGGTGCCGGGCTGCCGGTGCTGGCCCTCGACAGCCTGGCGCTGGTGGCCGAAGACGCGTTCGTGCAGCACGCTGCGGGCGCCGTCTGGGTCGCGATGGATGCGCGCATGGACGAGGTCTATGCCGCCGCCTACCGGCGGCATGCCGACGGCTGGCAGGTACGGCGGCCGCCGGCGCTGTGGCCGTTGGCCGCCCTCAACGAGGCCTGGCAGCGCGAGCCACCGGTTTGCGTCGCGGGCACCGCGCTCGACGCGTTCGGCGCGCGCCTGGCCAGCGCGGGCGCGTTGCGCATCGCCACCACGCACGACCGCGCCGCAGCGCTGGCGTGCCTGGCGCGTGCGGCCTGGCAGCGCGGTGAAGCCGTCGACGCCGCGCTCGCGCTGCCGCTGTACCTGCGCGACAAGGTCGCTTTGACGACGGCCGAGCGCCAGGTGGTGGCTGCGGCCAAAGCGTCGGCATGAGACCTCCGCCGTCAGCCTCGGGGCTCCAATCGACGCGGGCCGAGCGCCGGGCCGCTCCCAAGCCGGCCCGCATCCCCTTGGGGGGTCGGTCGACGTACCCGTCGGGCGGGGGGCTCACATCCCCGCGGGCCGAGCGCCGGGCCGCTCCCAAGCCGGCCCGCATCCCCGCGGGGGATCGGCGAATGGTCGCATTCGGCGAGGGGCTCGAGTGAGCGCGCAGTTGCAGTTCCATGACGCGGCGCTGCCGCGGCGCGAGCCGATGGCGGTCGCTGACCTCGATGCCGTCCTCGCGATCGAGCATGCCACCTACGATTTCCCGTGGACGCGCGGCAACTTCATCGACTCGCTGGCCGCCGGCTACACCGCGCAGGTGCTGCGCGACGCCGACGGCTCGCTGTGCGCGTACTGCGTGGCGATGGCCGGTGTGCGGGAGCTGCACCTGTTGAACCTGACGGTGGCGCCGGCGCGGCAGCACGGCGGCCTGGCGCGTGGGCTGCTCGATGCGCTGATCGCAGCCGGCCGCGCCGCCGGCGCGTTGTGGCTCTGGCTCGAGGTGCGTGAGAGCAACCTGCGTGCGCGCGAGGTTTACCACCGCTACGGCTTCGAGGCGGTGGGCAGGCGCCGCGGCTATTACCCCGCGGCGGCCGGCCAGCGCGAAGACGCTTGCGTGATGCGCCTGGCCATCGCCGCGCCCGCCACCGAGGGTCGCGATGCGCTGGAGTGAACGGCAGCGCGCGATGCTGCAGGCCATGGGGGTGCGCCTGTTCGTTGCGCCCGCGCCCGAGCCGACGCCGGCGCCGCCTGCCGCTGCGCCCGCCCTGCTGCCACGCGCCGTGACGCCGGTGACTGCCAGCGTGCCGGCAGTGGCGGTTGCCACGGTCGCCGCTCTGCGCGCCGACGTGACGGCGCTCGATTGGCCCGACCTGCGCGCCGCCGTTGCAGCGTGCCGTGCTTGCGCGCTGTGCGAGTCGCGGCAGCAAACGGTGTTCGGCGTCGGGCATCCTCGGGCGCACTGGATGATCGTCGGCGAGGCGCCCGGCGAGCAGGAAGACCGCCAGGGCGAGCCCTTTGTCGGATCGGCGGGCCAACTGCTCGACAGCATGCTGCGCGCGCTCGGCCTGACGCGCGATGCCGCGCCGCCCGAGCGTCAGGTGTTCATCGCCAACACGCTGAAGTGCCGGCCGCCGAAGAACCGCAATCCCGATCCGGCCGAGACGGCGCAATGCGCGCCATTCCTCGAACGCCAGATCGCGCTGGTGCAGCCGCGCCTCATCCTGGCGATGGGCCGCTTTGCCGCGCAGGCGTTGCTGGCCAGCGCCGAGCCGCTGGGCAAGCTGCGAGGTCGGGTTCACAGGTACCGCGGCGTGCCGGTGGTCGTGACCTACCACCCGGCCTACCTGCTGCGCACGCTCGCCGACAAGGCGCGCGCCTGGGAAGACCTGTGCCTGGCGGCCAGCGTCGTCCAAGGGAGCTGAAGGCATGATTGCGCCCCAACCCGATCGACGCATTGCCGACATCGCCCAGCCCGACTGGCGTCTGGTGCCTTTCCGACGCGAACGAAGGCAGACCCGGTTCAGCGCGTCAGGAAGGCCAGCACCCGTTCGGCGAAGCGGCCGTAGGGCGGCATCAGCCACTTCAGCGTGCTGAACCGCGCCTGGTAGAAGACCGGCCGCAACTTGGAGAAGGTCTCGAAGCCCTCGCGGCCGTGGTAGTGGCCCATGCCCGAGGCGCCGACACCGCCGAACGGCAGGTCGTGCTGGCCGACGTGGAACAGCGCGTCGTTGACCGACACGCCACCCGACATCACGCGCTCGAGCAGCATTTGCACCTGCGCAGCGTCGTGGCTGAAGGGGTACAGGGCGAGCGGCCGCGGCCCGGCGTTGATGCGGGTGATCACGGTGTCGAGCGAGGTGTAGCCGCGCAGCGGCAGGATCGGGCCGAAGATCTCGCGCTGCATCAACAGGCTGTCATCGGCTGCGTCGAGCACGATGTGCGGTGCGATCTTGCGCGTGGCGGCATCGAAAGGCGGGCCGCTCAGCAAAGGGATCACGCTGGCCCCGCGTGCGCGCGCATCGTCCAGCGCCTGCAGCAGGCGGTCGAACGAGGCTTGGTCGATGATGGAGCTGTAGTCGGGCGAATCCAGCCGCGGGTAGCGCGCCGGCACGATCTCGCGCGCCAGTTGCACGAACTCGGCGATCGACGCCTGCGGCAACCAGGCGTGGTCGACGCTGGTGCAGATCTGCCCGGCGTTGAGGTACTTGACGAACAGGATGCGTTCGGCGGCGGTGCGCAGCGGGAAGCCGGCGCAGACGACGGCCGGCGCCTTGCCGCCGAGCTCGAGCGTCACGGGGCACAGGTTGACCGCGGCGGCGGCCATCACCGCCCGGCCGGTGGGGCCCGAGCCGGTGAACAGCAGGTGGTCGAACGGCAGCTTGGAGAACTCGACGCCGACGCCGCCGGTCTCGTCGAAGACCTGCAGCTTCTCGGGCGGGAAGTAGGCCGGCAGGCGCTCGATCAGCAGCGCGGCCAGGTGGCGCGAGTTCTCGCTCATCTTGACCATCGCCCGGTTGCCGGCCGCGAAGATGGCCGTCAGCGGCACCAGGCTCAGGTTGAGCGGGAAGTTCCACGGCACGATCACGCCGACCACGCCCAGCGGTTGCGGGATCACGCGGTTGCTGGCGCCGAAAAAATTGCGCAGGTCGACCGCGCGGCGCTGCGGCTTCATCCAACGGCGCAGGTGTTTGATCGCATGCTCGATGCCGTCGATGACCGGGAACACTTCGGCCAGCAGGGTCTCGTGCTTCGAGCGGTGCCCGTAGTCGGCGCTGATCGCGTCGCACAGGGCCGGCTTGTTCTCGCGCACGAAGCGCTGCAGGGTGCGCAGGTCGGCGATGCGCTCGGCGCGGCCCGGCACCGGGTGCGCGAAGTAGGCTCTGCGCTGACAGGCCAGGGTGTCGGCCAGGCGCTGCGCGGTTGCGGCGGGGTCGGCCGGCGGGTGGACTTGGGGCATGGCGTGGCGGGGTGAGGGTCGGTGGGCGAAGTATCGACGTGGGGCCGCGGGAACGCCTAGGGCCTGGGCGCGCCGATCTACAAGCGGCGTGCCACACAATCGCCCGATGCCCGAGTTGCAGCGCAGCACCGACCGTCGCCTGGCCACGGCCTTGATTTTCGTCGCCCCGGCGCTGTGGAGCGTGAACTACCTGGTGGCGCGCTGGGCGCCGGGCGTGATCGCACCGCACATGCTGGCGCTGGCGCGCTGGGGCGTCGCGGTGCTCTTGCTCGGCATGTTCTGCTGGCGCGAACTGGTGGCCAAGCGGCACCTGATCCGTGCCGAGGCCGCGCATTTCATCATCCTCGGCGCGCTGGGCATGTGGGTCTGCGGCGCCTTCGTCTATATCGGCGGGCGCAGCACGCTGGCGGTCAACATCGGCCTGCTCTACGCCGCCGCGCCGGTGCTGATCGCGCTGGCCTCGGCGCTGTGGCTGGGCGAGCGTTTTTCCGCCGTGCAGGGCCTGGGCGTGGCGCTGGCGCTGGCCGGCGTGCTGCACATCCTGTTCAAGGGCGATTGGGCGGCCGTGCTGCAGGTCGGCGTCAACCCCGGCGACCTGTGGATCGCCGTGGCCGTGTTGTCCTGGACCGCGTACTCGCTGCTGCTGCGCGCCTGGCCATCGGCCTTCGGTGCGCTGGCGCGTCTGACCCTGATTGCCTGCGGCGGCGTGCTGGTGCTGATCCCGTTCACCGTCTGGGAGGCGATCTACTGGCTGCCCTCGACGCTGTCCTGGCAAAGCGCCGGCCTGGTGTTCGCGGCTGCCCTGCTGCCCGGCGCCGCCGCCTACGGGGCGTACTCCTTCATGCAGCGCGTGCTCGGCGCGGCGCGCGTGGGCGTGGTGCTCTACCTCGCGCCGCTGTACAGCGCGGCCATCGGCTGGGCCGTGCTCGGCGAACGCATCGAGGCCTTCCACCTGCTCGGCGCGCTGCTGATCCTGCCGGGCCTCTGGCTGTCGACACGGCGGTGAAGTGGCCCACCCCCGTAGCGGCTTCGCCGCTCCCCCTCAAGGGGGCCACGCCAGCGGCCGGGCGGAGCCCGATCCGCGGCGTGTGCTTGGCTATTCGGCGTGCACTTTGTTGTAGGCTGTACCACGGCTACACCGGAGAGCGACGATGAAACTCAATCCCGAACAACGCGAGGCTTTCGACCGCGAAGGCTACCTGTTCTTCCCTGGCCTGTTCAGCGCCGCGGAGATGAAGTCGATGCTCGACGCCGTGCCCGAGCTCTACCGCCGGCCCGAGGCCTACAACGTGCGCGAGAAGGATTCAGATGCCGTGCGCACCAACTTCGCAGCGCACCTGGCAAGTGAGCCCTTCGCGCGGCTGGCGCGCCACCCGCGCATGGTAGAGCCGGTGCAGGACCTGCTCGGCGAGCCGCTGTACATGCACCAGTTCAAGATCAACGGCAAGCTGGCCTTCGAGGGCGATGTCTGGCAGTGGCACCAGGACTACGGCACCTGGAAGAACGACGACCTGATGCCCACCGAGCGGGCGATGAACGTGGCCATCTTTCTCGACGACGTCAACGAGTTCAACGGCCCGCTGATGTTCATCCCGGGCAGCCACCGGCGTGGCGTCGTTGACGCCAGGCACGATCTCACGACGACGAGCTATCCGTTGTGGACGGTCGACAACGATTTGATCGCGCAGCTTGTGCAGCGCGCGGGCGGCAAGAACGGCGGCATCGTCAGCCCCAAAGGCCCGGCCGGTTCGATGATCCTGTTCCATTCGTGCCTGGTCCATGCCTCCAGCAGCAACCTGTCGCCGTGGAACCGCGTCAGCGTGTACCTGAGCCTGTGCGCGGTCAGCAACCACATCCGGCGCTTCAAGCGTCCCGAG
>JANMSR010000350.1:0-6532 GCA_031389565.1 Burkholderiales bacterium | reverse complement strand
ACACCAGCGGACCGGCAAAGCCGGCTCCGCGGTGTTCGCTGGGTGGGCTCGCCGCAGCGCTGCTCATCGCGGCGCTTTCCGCCACCAACGCAATCGCTCAGGCCGCACCCGCGAAAGCGGCGGTCTGCGCCGCTTGCCACGGCGAAGGCGGCAACTCGACAATCACAACCCACCCGATCCTGGCCGGCCAGACCTCACGCTACCTGTACCTGCAACTGCGCGACTTCCAGGAAGGCCGGCGCAGCGACCCGCAGATGTCGCCGATGGTGGCCGGCCTGTCGCGCGACGAGTTGCGCGAACTGGCCGATTACTTCGCGGCGCAAAAGCCAAAGCCGCAGACTTTCAAGGTCGATGCCGAGAAGGCGCGCCTGGGCAAATTGAAGGCCGACGAGACGCTGTGCACGATGTGCCACATGGGTGGCTTTGCCGGCCAGAACGAAATCCCACGCGTCGCCGGCCAGCACTACGACTACACCGTCAAACAGTTGCGCTCGTTCAAGGCCCGCCAGCGCACCAACGACGCCGGCAACATGACCAGCGTGGCCAACACGCTCAATGACAAGGACATCGACAACCTGGCGCATTACCTGGCCGGGTTGTAGTGCTCATCGCGGCGCGCGGGCTGGAGCAGACCTGCCGCAACGTGGCCTGGCAGGGCCTGAGACAATCGCGGCTGTGAACATCGTCCTGGACGCCGTGCGAACGCCGCAGCTCTCGCACCTGCTCAACGCCGACCTGCACTGCCACTCCACCGTTTCCGACGGCACCCTCGAACCCGAGGCGCTGGCGGCGCGGGCCAAGGCCGGTGGCGTGGAGTTGTGGGCGCTGACCGACCACGATGAAATTGCCGGCCAGCAGCGTGCGCGCGACGCGGCCCTGTGCGAAGGCCTGGCCTACCTGACCGGCTGCGAAATCTCGGTCACCTTTGCCGGCACCACGGTGCACATCATCGGGCTGGGATTCGACGCCAGCGACGCCACGCTGCGCGACGGCCTGGCGCGCACGCGCGGCGGGCGCGAAGGGCGCGCACGCGACATGGCCGCCGGCCTGGCGCAGGTCGGCATCCACGGCGCGTTCGAAGGCGCCCTGCCCTTCGTCGGCAACCCGGAGCTGATTTCGCGCACCCACTTCGCGCGCTTCCTGGTCGAGCGCGGCCACTGCGCCGACACCAGCGAGGTCTTTCGCCGCTACCTCACCGAAGGCAAGCCCGGCTTCGTGCCGCACCGCTGGGCCGGCCTCGGCGACGCGGTGCACTGGATCACCGCGGCCGGCGGCATCGCCGTGATCGCCCACCCTGCGCGCTACAAGTTCACGCCGACCGAGGAGTACGCGCTGTTCTCCGAATTCAAGGCCCATGGCGGCCGCGGCGTCGAGGTCATCACCGGCAGCCACAGCGCGGCCGAGGCCGTGAAGTACGCACAGACGGCGCTGGAGTTCGACCTGCTCGCATCGCGCGGCAGCGACTTCCATTCGCCCGACGAGAGCCGCACCGATCTCGGCAGCCTGCCGGACCTGCCCGGCACGCTGACCCCCGTCTGGCAGGCCCTCGCCGACCGCGTGCAATGGCCGGCGTGACGGCCGCTGCGCAACGGCCGGGCACCGGCATCGCGATGATCGTCGGCGCGGCGACGTGCTTCGCCGTGATGGACACCACCGTGAGCTGGGTCGGTGGCTTTGTCGTCATCGCGGTCGTGCTCTGGCTGCGCTACGCGATCCATGCGCTGGTGATGGCCGGTTGGCTCGCGCTCTCGCCCGGCCGGAGCTTTCGCACCGCCAACCTGCGCTTCCAGTTGCTGCGCGGCAGCTTGCTGCTGTTCTCGTCGGCCATGGCCTTTACCGCGCTGCGCCACCTGCCGGTGGCCGTGTTCACCGCCATCGTGATGCTCACGCCGCTGCTGGCCACCCTGCTCGCGGCCCTGGTGCTGCACGAGCGCGTGTCGGCCGCGCGCTGGACCCTGGTGGCACTGGGCTTCGGCGGTGCGCTGGTGATGTTGCGGCCGGGCTCGGGCCTGTTCGGCTGGGTCGCGCTGCTGCCGCTGGCGGCCGCGCTGTCGAATGCCACGTTCCAACTCCTCACCAGCCACTACGCCGCGCACGAGGACCCCTACACCACCAATTTCTACACCGGCGTCACCGGCGTGGCGCTCGCCACCGTGCTGCTCTTCGTGCTGCAGGGCGACGTCAGCGATACGCTCGAGGCGGCGCAGCCGCTGCACCTGCTGCTGTTGCTGGTGATCGGCCTGCTCGGCACCGCCGGGCATCTGCTGCTGATCATGGCCTTCGGCCGTGCACCGGCGGTCACGCTGATGCCCTTCCAGTACACGCAGATCGGCGTGGCCGCCCTGGCCGGTGCGCTGTTCCTGGGCAAGGTGCCCGATGGCTGGAGCTGGATCGGCATGGCACTGATCGCCAGCGCGGGCGCGGCGAGCGCCTGGCTCACCTTGCGCGAAGCCGCCGCGCGCCAGCAACCTGTCTCGGCCGTGGCTGCAGACACGGTCGCCGACTGAACGCGAGCGCGGCGCCATGTCGCAGTACTTCGAGGTCCACCCCGACAACCCGCAGCCGCGCTTGTTGAAGCAGGCCGCGCAGATCCTGCATGCCGGTGGCATCGCCGCGATCCCCACCGACTCGAGCTACGCGCTGGTCTGCCACCTGGACGACAAGGCCGCGGCAGAGCGTCTGCGGCGCGCGCGCGGTGTCGACGACAAGCACCACCTGACCCTGCTGTGCCGCGACTTGAGCGAGCTGGCCAGCTACGCCCGCGTCGACAACCGCCAGTACCGCCTCCTGAAGCTCGGCACGCCGGGCGCGTTCACCTTCATCCTCCAAGCCACCAAGGAAGTGCCGCGGCGCGTCAGCCACCCGTCGCGCCGCACCATCGGCCTGCGGGTGCCCGATCACCGCGTGACGCAGGCGCTGCTGGCGCTGCTGGGCCAGCCGCTGCTGGCAACGACGCTGATCGCGCCGGGTGACCATCAGCCGATGAACGACCCGCACGAAATTCGCGAGCGCTTCCAGAAAACCCTGCAGGCGGTGGTCGATGCGGGTGCCTGCGCAATGCAGCCGACGACGGTGATCGACCTCACCGCCGAAATGCCGGTGCTGGTGCGTCAGGGCCGCGGCGACCCGGCGCTGCTGGGATTGCAGTCGCACGGGTGAATTGCGCACGCGCGATCAAGGGTCGCTGACCGCGCCACGCGCGCGTCCCGCACGGCCTTGCACAGCGGCTTGTGCCAGTCAACCGTCACACCGCCGCCGTCACCACGACCTCGATCTTCCACTGCGGCTTGGCCAGCGCCGCCTGCACCGTCGCCCGTGGCGGCGTGTGGCCGGGCACGACCCAGGCTTCCCACACGGCGTTCATCGCCGCGAAATCGGCCAGGTCGGCGAGGAATATCTGCGCCCGCAGGATCTTGGTCTTGTCGCTGCCGGCGCGTGCCAGCAATGCGTCGATCGCGGCCAGCACCTGGCGCGTCTGGCCACGGATGTCTTTCGCACCGTCCTCGGCGACCTGGCCGGCGAGATAGGCAACACCGTCGTGCACGGCCATCTCCGACATGCGCAGGCCGACGTCGAAGCGTTCGATGTTTGAGTCGCTCATGTCAACGGTGTCCTTTGTGTTTGGGCGCCACGACGTGCGGCGCTGGCTTCCGACCCAGTTTCGATTCGGTGCCGGCAATCAGTTTGCGGATATTGCCCTCGTGGCGCCACACCAACAACAGACTCATCACCACGATCGCCAACGCGTAACCGTCGACGTCCCAGATCAGCAGTTGGTAGAACGGTGCGAATGTGGCCGCCGCCAACGAGGCCAGTGACGCATAGCGGAAGAACAGCGCCACGATGATCCAGGTGGCCAGCGTCGCCGCGCCGAGCCACGGGTTGAAGGCCAGTAGCACGCCCGCCGCGGTGGCCACGCCCTTGCCGCCCTTGAAGTGGAAGAACACCGGCCAGAGGTGGCCGACGAAGGCCGCCAGGCCTACCGCCGCCACGGTGCCCGCAGCGTAGCCGAACCGCGGCGCCAGCAGCAGCGCCGCCAGTACCGGCACATAGCCCTTCAGTGCATCGAGCACCAGGGTCGACACCGCCGCGCTGCGCTTGCCCGAACGCAGCACATTGGTCGCACCCGGGTTGCCCGAGCCGTAGCTGCGCGGGTCGGACAGCCCCATCGCGCGGCTGACAATCACCGCGAACGACAGCGAACCGACCAGGTAGCCCGCCGCCACCGCCGCCATGCTCCATGCCCACGCCATGCGCTGCCCTCGTTGAATTGGAGAGTCGAACTTTACGCGCCGCTCAGGCGGGCATCGCGCAATCGACACGCGGGCGCCGTGGCTCGGTCAGCAGCCACGGCTCGATGCCCACGAGGTAGCCTCGGCGACCCCCGTTGATGCAGATGCGCCGCAGCGCCAGCACGCTCAGCGAACGCTACTGCGCCGGATCCCGGATGTCCCAGCGGACCTTGTCGATCGCGGCCAGCAATTCGGGCGTGAGTCTCGTGCCCCAGGCATCCAGACATTCGTCGAGCTGGGCGACGCTGGTCACGCCGATGAGGGTGCTGGTCACGCGCCAGTTGGTGTAGCAGAACGCCAGCGCCATGCGCGTGGGCGTGAGGCCATGCTCACGCGCCAAGGCGTTGTAGCGCTTGGCCGCCATCAGCGATTCCGGCCGCCCCCAGCGCTGCTGCTTCATGCGCTCGAACAGCGCCATCCGTCCGCGGCTGGCCGGGTCGTCGAAGCCGCGCTCGTCGTACTTGCCGGTCAGCAGGCCGAACCCGAGCGGTGAGTAGGCCAGCAGGCCGACACCGCTGCGGTGCAGGGTCTCGTCCAGGCCGGTGTCGACGCAGCGGTTGATCAGGCAGTACGGGTTCTGCACAGTGGCCACGCGCGGCAGGCCATGCTGCTCGGCCAGGCGCACGAACTCGGCCACGCCCCACGGGGTTTCGTTGGACAACCCGATCGCGCGCACCTTGCCCACCTTCACGAGCCGGGCGAAGGCTTCGAGCTGGTCGTGGATGGAGGTCTGCGGCAGGTCCTTGGTCGGGTCGAAGTAGACCGATCCAAAACTCGGCGCATTGCGATTGGGCCAGTGGATCTGGTACAGGTCGATGACGTCGGTTTGCAGCCGGCGCAGGCTGTCGTCGCAGGCCTGCGCGATGTCGGCCGGCGTCACGTCGCCCGCGCCGCCACGCACCCACGGCATGCCGCGCGAGGGCCCGGCCAACTTGGTGGCCAGCACGAGCTTGCCGCGCGCGCCCGGGCGCCGGGCGAACCAATGGCCGAGGATGGTTTCCGTGGCGCCGAAGGTCTCGGCCTTGGGCGGCACCGAATACAACTCCGCCGTGTCGATGAAGTTCACGCCGCGCTCGAGCGCGCGGTCGAGGATGGCGTGCGCACTGGCCTGGTCGACCTGTTCGCCGAAGGTCATGGTGCCCAGGCAGATGCGGGTGACGTCGAGATCGCTGCGGCCGAGGCGGATGGTTTGCATGATCCGGTAGAAAAAATCGACAGCGCTGAGTGTGCCTCAGCCGGGATTGACGCTACGCTGGCGCTGGCGCATCTTCAAGCCGCCAGTCTCGAGCCGAGGAGTTGCCCATGATCCTGATCGTCGGAGCCACCGGCCTGCTCGGCCGCGCCACCGCGCTGCCGCTGCTGGCGCAGGGCCAGGCGGTGCGCGTGCTGGCGCGCGACCGCGACCGCGCGGCCGAGCTGCAGCGCGCCGGTGCCGAGGTCTGCATCGGCGACCTGACCGATCCGCGCTCGCTCGAACTGGCTTGCCGAGGCGTCGACCGCGTCTTCGCCTGCGCCCATTCGATGCTCGGCCGCGGCCGCTATGCCAGCGTGCAGGTGGACCATGTCGGCCACAGCGCGCTGGTGGCTGCGGCGCGCGACGCGAAGGTCGAGCACTTCGTCTACACCTCGGCGCTGGGCGCGCGCGAAGACCACCCGATCGATTTCTTCCGCACCAAGCACGAGATCGAGGCGGTGGTCAAGGGCAGCGGCATGGGCTACACCATCCTGCGGCCGGCGGCGTTCATGGAGTGCCATGTGCACCGCTTCAACGGCCAGATGCTGCTCGAACGCGGCTTCACGGTGATCATCGGCCCGGGCGCCAAGCCGCGCAACTTCGTTGCTGTGCGCGACGTGGCGCCGTTTGCCGTGCAGGCCCTCACGCAGGATGACTTGAACGGCCGCACGCTCGAGATCGGCGGCCCCGACAACCTCGGCAACAGCGACGTCGCCGCGATGTACGTGGTGCGCGCGCGGCGCGGACGCGTCCACCATGTGTCGGTCCCCGTGGCCAAGCTGCTGGCCACGCTCATCCGCCCGATGCACGAAGGCATCGCCCGCGTGCTTGACCTGGCGACCGTGCCCGACCACGAGATGCGCGAGACCTGGCAGCCGCAAAAACTGCTCGCCGAGTTCCCGCGCGCGTTGACCACGGTCGACGCCTTCATCGACGAGCGCGTGGCCGAGTGGCGTCGCGCGCAGCGAGCCACAGCACGTTGACCGAGGCCTGTTTGGTCGAAGTC
>JANMSR010000355.1:0-33459 GCA_031389565.1 Burkholderiales bacterium | reverse complement strand
GGGCATCGTTGGCATGGCTTCTACGGCTACAGTCCCTATCGCGTGATTCCCTCTTATGGGTATTATGGCGGCTACGGCGCCGACTATCCGTATTACGGCAACTCGGGTTACTATGGCACGGGCCGCGGCAGTGGGGCCGCCAAAAAACACGATGTGGCCCGTCACTATCAGTAGTGATTTCTTCTAGCCGATCAATCCTACGCCAACATCAGCAATGCCGTAATCGCGATTCCAATAACGGTCGGGATACCATAACGTTCCAGGTTGGACACCGCGTCGCCGGCAATCACTTCGACCGGCACCGGCGTGGCCTCGAGGACGCGGTTGGTGGTCGAGTCTTCCAGCATGCGGGTGATCGAGTTCTTGCGGGCGGTGCCCATCACGATGTGATGCACACCCAGGCGTGCCGCCGCGTGGCAGATCTCGTCGGCGCGGTTGCCGATGACCCAGTGGCTCTGGTGCGGCACGCCGGACCAGTCGAGCAGAGCCTTGGCGGCGGCCATCGCGGCGGTGGCCTGATCGTGATGCCAGGCGCTGCGTTCCTGGCGGCTGACGAAGCGGGCAATGTGGCGCGACAGCGGGGGCTGCACGTTCAGCAGGTGCAGCTCCAGCGCGTGATTGCGCTGGTACTCGGCAATCGCGTGCTGCAGCGCACGCAAGGCGTTGGCCGAGCCACCGACCGGGACGAGGACGTTAAGCATGGTTTCGTCTCCTTGGGTATCGACAATGGGGGACAGCACGGCAAGCATCGGTGTGGCGTCGAACCAGGGCTTGATCAAGGGTTCGCTGGTCATCATCTTCGCCGCTGTCCACACCAGCACGCCGGCACCCACGTAAACCACGCCGGGGTAGCGCTCCACCACCTTCAACACCAGCGTGCTGCCCCAGACGACGATCGGCACGCTGATCACCAGGCCGGCCACCACCAGCAGGTAGCTGCCATGCGCGGCGCCGGCGACGGCCAGCACGTTGTCCAGGCCCATCACCGCGTCGGCAATCACGATAGTGCGCATCGCGCCCCAGAAGGTGGTGGCGGTGGCGCCATGCGCGTCGGTCCCGCCTTCGTCGGGCAGCAGCAGGTGGTAGGCGATCCACACCAGCATCGCGCCGCCGGCCAACAACAGCCCTGGAATCTTCAGCAACCAGACCACGATCACCGTCATCAGGGTGCGCACGACGATGGCGCCGATGGCACCCCAGATGATGGCGCGTTTTTGCAGGTGCGCAGGCAGGGCGCGCGCGGCCAGCGCGATGACGATGGCGTTGTCGCCGGCCAGCACCAGGTCGATCACGACGATGGCCAGCAGGGCGGACAGGAACTGGGTCGGGCCCATCGGTGCGGCACTGGTCGGGCGCAGAGTCGATGGCCGGATGGTGCAAGCTTGCGCGTGCCGCAGCGTCGAGATTCGCGATCGATCGCGAATCTCGATCGATGCCCACACGGGCGGGTTTGGTGCCAGAACCGCAGCGCGTCACGGCCGCTGGGGCCGGGCGCGATGCAAAGCGGGAGTAGTTCCGCGCCCGGTTCGCCGGGTGTGCCGCGTGTCGTCAATACGGGCCATGGGGCCCCGGCGCGCGGGTTGCCGACCGGGCATGAACCAGACCTTTGCCTTTCTCAGTTCACATGAGGAATGGCAATGACGACTCCGCTATCGACTTGGCGGCCGCGGCGCTACCTGCGCCACGGCATGCTGCCCCAACTGGCCGCCTTCGAGGCCGTCATGCGCCTGGGCAGCACCACCCGCGCCGCCGAGGCGCTGTGCATCGCGCAGCCCACGCTGTCGGGCCATCTGCGCAAGCTCGGCGAAGCGCTGGGCGTGCGCCTGTTCGAGATGCAAGGCAAACGCCTGGTGCCCACCGCCGCCGCGCGGGCGCTGTTGCCCGTCGCCCGCGAGGTGTTCGCCGCGTTCGAGCGTTGCGAGCGGGTGCTGGCCGGTCTGCGGGCAGAGGCCTGCGTGGAGGTGCGATCGAGCGCCCGGCGGCAGGCCGACGCGCAGGAGCCGATCGGTGCGGCGGCACTCGACACGCCACCGGCGGTGGCGGCACAGGCCTGGCGCGGCTTGGGCGGACCTCGACGGTCGTCATTCTCGACTTGATGGCGGCACAGTCCAGAGTCTGCAAGGCCATGGCGCATCGACGATGATCGCGGCTTCGGCACCGACCGCGAACCAGGAGACTCGGCTTGACCCGCCTGCAACAACGCCTGCGCGGCCTGGCGAGCGCCGAGTTGCAGGGCATCCGGCGCGGTATCGAGAAAGAGAGCCTGCGCACACTGGCCGGCGGCCGCCTCGCGCTGACGCCGCATCCGGCCGCGCTCGGCTCCGCGCTCGCCCACCCGAACATCACCACCGACTTCAGCGAATCGCAGCTCGAACTCGTCACCGGCGTGCATACAGGGTTGAATGAGGGAGTGGCCTCGTGCCTGGAAGAATTGACGCAGTTGCACCAGTTCGTGTACCGCGAAATCGGCGACGAATTGTTGTGGGTGGGGAGCATGCCCTGCGGGCTGCCGGCCGACGAGACGATTCCGATCGGCCGCTACGGCGCGTCCAACGTCGGCTGGGCCAAGAGCGTCTATCGGATGGGCCTGGGCCACCGCTACGGCCGGCGCATGCAGACGATCTCGGGCATCCACTACAACTGGTCGATGCCGGGCGTGTCCAACGACGGCTACTTCGACCTGATCCGCAATTTCCGGCGCCATTCCTTCCTGTTGCTGCTGCTGTTCGGCGCTTCGCCGGCGGTGTGCTCGAGCTTCGTCGCCGGGCGCGAGCACCGGCTGCAAGCGCTCGGCAAGCACACCCTGCACCTGCCGCACGCCACTTCGCTGCGCATGGGCCGGCTGGGCTACCAGAGCGACGCGCAGGCGACGCTGTCGGTGAGCTACAACAGCCTGGACAGCTACGGCGCCTCGCTGCACGAGGCGCTGACGCGGCCGTACCCGCCGTACGAGGCCCTGGGCATCCTCAACCCCGGCGGCGAGTACAACCAGCTCGCCACCACCTTGCTGCAGATCGAGAACGAGTTCTACGGCACGATCCGGCCCAAGCGCGTCATCCGCCCCGGCGAGCGGCCGTTGCACGCGCTGCGCGAGCGCGGCGTCGAATATGTCGAGGTCCGCTGCATGGACCTCGACCCCTTCGAGCCGGTGGGCATCGGCGCGGCCACGATCGCCTTTCTCGACGTCTTCCTGCTGCACTGCCTGCTGGCCGACAGTCCGCCCGACACGCCCGACGAGATTGCGGCGCTGGCACGCAACCAGCATCGCGCGGCCGAGCGCGGCCGCGAGCCCGAGCTGCTGCTGGAGCGCGGCCGCGTTGAGGTGACGATCGCCGAATGGGGTTCGCAGATCCTCGAGGAATGCGCCCCGATCGCCGCCGCGCTCGACGCTGCGCAAGCGGGCCAGGGTGGCAGTGACCACCGGGCTGCGCTGGCCTCGGCTATCGCTGCGCTGCGCGATCCCGCGCGCCTGCCGTCGGCCCGCGTCTTGAACGCGATGCGCAGCGAATACGAGGGCTCTTACACCGGCTTCGTCAGCGCCTGCTCCGAGCGCACCCGGCAGGCCTTGATGCAGCGCCCGTTCTCGGCCGAGATGCAGGCCCGCCTCGGTCGTCTTGCGCGCGAGTCGGTGCAGGAACAGCAACGCATCGAAGGTGCCGACAGCCTCGCCTTCGAAGCGTTCCGACAGCACTACCTTTCGCCTCAGCGGCTGGGGGTCTGAACAGTGGCGGCAGAAACCATGGCACGCAGAAGGTCGGCCATGCGATCGGAAAAGGCGTGCGCCGAACTGGCGAGGCACTGCATCGCCCGGGCGAGAACGTCGAGAGTCACGGCTGAGCCGCGGCCGGTTGCCTGGTCACCCCGTCGGCCGGCAACGGGCGGGCGCCCGCCGCGTCAGACGCTGGCCACCAGTTCAGCGTGCTCGGCGCAGAAGCCCTCGAATCCTTCGATCGCCAGGGGTCGGCTGAAGAAATAGCCCTGGTAGGCATCGCAGCCAGCGCCGGCCAGGAAGTCCCGCTGCGCCGCCGTCTCGACCCCTTCGGCGATGACGCCCAGGCCCAGGCTGCGCGCCAGCGCGATGATCGTCTTGGCGATTGCCGAGCCATGGGTGTCGCTCAGCACGTCGCGAATGAACGACTGGTCGATCTTCAACTGGTCCAGCGGCAGCCGCTTCAGGTACGACAGCGACGAATAGCCGGTGCCGAAATCGTCGAGCGAAAAGCCGACGCCTTCAGCCTTCAGCGCGAACATCTTCTCGATGATCTCCTCGACGTTGGTGACCAGCAGGCTCTCGGTCAGCTCGAGCTTCAGCCGCTGCGGGTTGGCGCCGGTCGAGCGGATCACGTCGAGCACCTGCGCGACGAAGTCGGCCTGGCAGAACTGGTGGACGCTGACGTTGACGGCGATCGTCAGCTGCGCCCTTTCGGGCCGCGCGGCCCACGCCGCCAATTGCCTGCAGGCAGTCTGCAGCACCCAGTGGCCGAGCGGCACGATCAACCCGGTTTCCTCGGCCAGCGGGATGAATTCGGCCGGCGACACCCTGCCGCGCCGCGGGTGGTTCCAGCGCGCCAGCGCCTCGGCGCCGGTCAATCGGCCGTTGGCGATCTGCGGCTGGTAGTGCAGCGTGAACTGCCGCTCTTGCACCGCTTCGCGCAGGTCGGCTTCGAGCGCCGCGCGCTTGGTCACGAAGATCGCCATGTCGGGGTCGAAGAAGCGCAGCGCATTGCGACCGGCGTCCTTGGCCTTGTACATCGCCAGGTCGGCTTGCTTGAACAACACATCGACTTCGGTCTGCAAGCCGCTGAAAAGCGTTGCGCCGATGCTCGAGGTGCTGCGGTAGGCAACGTCCTTGAGCTGATAGACCTCGTTCAGCACCGCGAGCAGTTTTTCGCCGACGTGTTCGGTCTGGGTCGCAGCTTCGCTTTCGCTGCTGCTCAGCCCGGTCAGCATCACGACAAATTCGTCGCCGCCCATCCTGGCGACGGTGTCGGCGGCGCGCACGCAGTCGGTCAGCCGCTGCGCGACCTTCTTCAGCAGCAGGTCGCCCATGTCGTGGCCGAGCGTGTCGTTCAGGGTCTTGAAGTTGTCCATGTCGATGAACAACAGCGCGCCGTATTTGCCGCTGCGCGAGCTCGCAGACATCGCCTGCTCGAGCCGGTCGAGCAGCAGCGTGCGGTTCGGCAGTCCCGTCAGCTGGTCGAAGAACGCCAGTTCATTGATGCGCTGCTCGGCCTGCTTGCGTTCGGTGCAGTCGATCTGGATCGAGATATAGCGGTCGATGCCGCTGCGTTCGTCCTTCATGGGCACGATCGCCGAATCGAGCCAGTACAGCGCGCCCGACTTGGCGCGGCAGCAAATCTCGCCCTTCCAGATGTCGCCGTGGCGCAGGGTGTCCCACAGGCCGGCCTGGGATTCGCCGTCGTCGACATTCGTGTCGCCCATCCGGCGCCCGGTGTCGACCATCTCGTGCTGGCTGTAGCCGCTGATCTGGCAGAACTTGTCGTTGACGCGCAGGATGCGGCCGCCGGGGTCGACCACGGAGACCAACGCGTGCTGGTCGATCGCCTGCAGATAGGTCGACAGCTCGGTGAACGCCTTTTGCACGCCTTCGTTGGCCAGCAACTGGATGCGCGTGTTTCGCGCGTCCTGTTCGGTGTCGTGAAGCTGTTTTTCGGTCGCCTGCAGTTCGCGATCCTTGCGCGCGATGCGGATGTTGAAACCCACGATCACCAGGAAAACCGGCAGCAGCAGCCCGAAGATGTACACCGAAGTCGTGCGGATCTGCGTGCCGGCAGCAGTCTCGATGCGGTCGAGCGGGATCGTGATCGACAGTGCGCCCATCAGTTGGTGCTGCTGCCATGTCTTTCCGGGCGCGGCGCCCCCGGCCACACGGCGGGCGCTGACGTCGGCCTTGCTCTCGTACTTGTTGTGGCAGCCCACGCACGACACCTGGGACGCCGGGTCGGCGAACAGATAGCGCAGCACTCTCTTGCTCGTCGGCGAGCTGCCCTGGCCTTCGAACCGCCAGACCGGCTTCCAGGCGATCGGACCTTGCGGCAGTGTCTGGTCCTGTTTCTCGAGTTGCGGCCAGGCCCATTTCAGGAAGTCATCCGACAGGCCTTGCGACGCTTCGAGGTTCCACTTGCTCACCGGTTTGTAGTGAAACAGGTCGGAACTGTTGGCCGCCGAGGCGCGACCGAGGGATTTCAGGAATTGCGACGGGATCGGCACATGGCCGGGCATCCGGTCCGAATTCACGTCCGGGCCCTTGCCGTCGCGTTGCAGCTTGGCGGCGATCTCCTGCGCGTACACCGAGCGTGCCGTGGTCGCCTGCGAGGCCACGATTTCGGCCACGCTCAAGGCTTGAAGTTCAACCGTGTTCTGGACCGCGTTTTCAACGACGAAATAGGCCACGACCAGCGTCGCCAGAAACATGCAGCCCAAGGTGGACCAGATGATGGTCCGCTGCCGCGCCCAGAGATCCTTCTTGAAGTTCATACTTGCCTGCTCGACCAGGGCCCACGTCTGCGACGCTGCTGCCATCGCGGCATGGCACATTCTCCTGCGCGGGGCCGACCCGGCACTGTCGAAACCCGGTTCCGATGACTGCATTTTCGGCACTTTGTCGCCGATCTGAAGTAGGCAGGTCCGGATCCGACGCTGTGGTGCGTTGCCGGTGGTGTTCAAGGATGCGTGTCGCGAGCAGCAGGCCGACGTCGAAGGCTGCCGCCGTCGAATCGGCCTTTCACGACACGTCTTGCTTTGCTTAGCAGGCCAACTGGCTGGCTTCGCCGCCGCCATGGCGCAAGCGGGTGAGCTCGGCGGCGCGGGCCAGTGCGCTCGCACGGTGTGTGGCCAGGCGCAGGCTCTCGACGGTTTCGCTGCGCGCGCCGAGCGCGTCGCGTGCGTCCCTGAATGCGCCGGCCACGGTGTCGCGGTAGTCGAGCTCGGCAATGCGTTCGCGCGCGCGCGCTGCGTCGCTTTGCGCTTGCAGGCGACCCGCGCCCCAGATCGGTTGCGTGGCCGAAGCCAGCAGGTTCCAGATCAGCGAGGGGCCATCGAACAGGCGCGACAGTTCGGCACTCTCCCGGCCGAGCGAGGCCGTCAGCGCGATGCGCGGAAAGTACGCCGCCCGGGCGGCTCGGCTGCCGCTGAAGTTGGCGGTGAGGCTCGGCAATGCGTCGCTGTGCGACAGGGCCAGCAGCGCGCGCGATTCGTCGATCCGCGCCACGGCGCGCGCCAGGTCGCTGTTGTTCTGCAAGGCTTCGGTGACCAAGGCGGTCAAGGCCGCGTCGGCGAACGAGATCCACCAATCGGTGGCGACGCTTTGCGGCGGGGTGAGGGTGTGCGGTAACTCCAGCGCGGGCGGCGCCACCTTGCCTGGCGGCGGCGCGCCAGCGTGCGCGTTGCCTGCGCCAGACGCGCTTGGCCCGCGGCCATCTCGGCATCGGCGCGGGCCAGTGCGGCGTGGAACGGCGCGGCGTCGAGGCTGTACAGCGACTGGCCCTTCTTCACCGCGCCGCCTTCGGCGAAATTGCGCTTCAAGATGATGCCAGCCACGCGCGCGCGCACCTCTGCATCACGCGCCCCGACCACCTGGCCGACGTACTCGAAGACCACCGGCACGTCGACCATGCGCACCGGCGCCACCGTCACCGGGGCCGGCGGCGCGCCGCCCGCGCCCGGCCCGCCCTGTGCGTCGGTGCGGCTGCACGCAGCCAGGCTCAGCGCCAGCCACAGCGCTGCGGCCGCAGTGAGGCGTTACGACCGGTGCGCGTTGGCGTGCGAAACGGGGTGGTTCGCCGGCATGTGAAGTGTCCTTCTGGGTCGATTGAGCTCTCGCCACGCGGGCTGCGCCGGGTGGGCGCGTGGTGGGCAAGCGCGGCACCATATCCGATTGACGCCA
Source organism: Burkholderiales bacterium (assembly GCA_031389565.1). Classification (GTDB taxonomy): domain Bacteria; phylum Pseudomonadota; class Gammaproteobacteria; order Burkholderiales; family Burkholderiaceae_C; genus CADEEN01. The sequence goes on along the minus strand of JANMSR010000355.1, from coordinate 25,553 downwards.
ACGACGCTGGCCTGGGGTCGCACTCTGAGAACGACGTGCGAGCGGCGGCGTCATCGACTCGTATTTGCGGGATTGACACGGATGCCGTCGCGCGACCCCGCGGCTGACGACGACGCCAAGGCCCGATCGCGGCGACAAGGCTGCGGCTGTGGCTCGCGGGGGTGTGAACTTTGGTAAAGCCGCTCACGGCCCGGGCAGCCCCTGTCGGCGTCCGGGGTCACCGCGCGTTAGCACGCTGGCGCATGGCGCCAACTCGGTGCCATGCTGACCTCTGCGCGAGGCTCTTCGCCCCTTGACCCTGCTTTCGCATGGCCCCACTCCGGCTCTTCAGCATGCAACTCCGCACAGACGTTGGCGCGCTACGGGCCCGCCGCCGCGGGCTGGCCGGCGGCTTGCCGGCGCTGGTCGAGCTGGCGTCGGTGCTGGCCGCTGTCGCCGTCCTGATGCCGGGGTTCGCCCGCGTTGCCGAGCTCGGCGCGGGCCGTGACCAACGCTTTGCCGAACCCGGTGTGCGCGTCCTGGGGCTGCCCGACCCGACCTTGCCTGCCGTTTGCGCGGCCTACGCTCTGCGCGCCGAAGGCATGGTGCGCGAACGCCTTTGCGGCGCCGTCAACACGGCCGCCACCGCATCGCCTGGAGTCAAGCTGCCCTCGGACCTCGAGCATGCCGTGGGGCGCGCTGCCCATGCCTTGCTCGCCCCGCTGCACGAAGCCCAGGAGCGCCTGAACCGGCTGCGCTTGCAACAGCGCGAGGGCAGCGCTGATGTGCGCGACACGGCGTACGCCGTCGCGGCGATCGAGGCCGACATCCAGCCCTATGTCGACCGATTTCAGTTGACAACGCACGACCCTGCCGGCCTGCCGGCCTTGGGCTGCGCCGTGCGGTGGGTCGAGGCCGCGTTGGTCCAGCCCGCCGCGTCCTCGGCCGCCAGCGACGCGCATGCGATGGCCCAGGCCAATGCGCTGCTGCTGCTGGCGGCTGCCATTGACGGCCGCGCTGCCACCGCCGCGGTGGCCGGCGCGGCATTGCTGCCCGTGGTGACCGCGGCAACAGGACCGGCGTGCGATGGCGGCACCGTTGCCGCGCTGGCGGCCAGTGCGGCGGTGATGGGCGACGCCCGGCAATCGCTACTGAATGCGCGCAAGAACGAAGCCATGCGCGCGTTGCTGCCATCGGCCGGCGGCCAATGGGCGGGCGCCATGCTGCTCGGTTTCGGCTTGCTGGTGTGGAGCCGGCGCCCGGGGCGGCCGGCATTCGGGGTCGCCGGCGCGTTGGCGCTGTGGGCGCTCGCCGCCTGGCTTGCCCGCGTGCCGTGGCCGTTCGCCGCCAACCGCGGTTTCGAGCCGGCGCGGCTCGAGCAAGCGCTGCCCGGCCCAGCCGCCGACTTTGTGCTGGCGCTGGCTGCCATCGCACTGCTGGTGCTGATGTCGGCCATCGGCCGCGGCCGCGGGCGCGACAGCGCAGCCCTTGCGCCCGTGCAAGCCATGAGTTCGCGCATCGGCTACCCGGGCCTGGTGCTGGCCACCGGCATGGGCGCCTTGCTGCTGCTCGATCTGTCGGCCAATGGACACCCGGTCAACCGCTATCTGGCCCTCTACCACCAGGGGCACCTGTGGCTGGGCATGCTGCTGTTCTCGGTGCTGCTGTTCCTGCGCCAGCCGTTGTCGCGCGGGCTCGGCTGGACGCTGTCGGTCGCCGGTGAAACGGCACGCGGTGCGGCGCGGCGACTCGGGCCCACCGGCGCCGCTGCGGCTTTCCTGCTGTTGACGCTGGCCGCGCTGATCGTGTTCGGGCTGTCGCTGTCCAATCTGCGCCAGCTCACCTCGGAGTTGGGGCGGGTGTGGCTGATCGTCGGCGCGGCGTGGTTCTTCTTCCTGCGCGCCGGGCCACTGGCCGAGCGGATGGCGCGCGCGGGCCCTGCCGCGGCGTCTGTCTGGCGTTACCTCTGGCCCTTGCTGTTCGTCGTCGCGGTGCTCATCGCCGCCATGCTCGTCACGCGCGACATGGGGCCGCTGCTGATCGCCGGTTACGCCTGCGGCGCCTTCCTCGCCGCGTCGGCGTCGATGTGGTGGCACCTGCGCAGCGGACGCACGGCGGGGCCGCTCGCGCTGGCCATCGCCCTGTTCGCGGCCTGGATCGGCGCGGTGACGCTGGCGCTGTTCCAACTCGGCAGCGTCGACAGCGTGACCGCAGCCCGCCTGGAAAGCCTGGCGGCACCGTTCGCCTCGACCAACGACCAGGCCGCGCTGGTGGCGTGGTTCCAGCGTGCGGCGCCGGCCGACGGCTTCGGCATCGGCGCCGCGCCGTGGTGCGGTTTCTCGTCTGCGGGTGGCTGCAGCGGCGTGCCGGCGCAGATCCACAGCGACTACACCTTCACCGCCATCGTCGGCGTGTTCGGCCGGGTGGCGGCCTGGGCCGCGGCGCTCGGCTGCGCCGTCTGGCTGCACCGGCTGATCCGCCACCATGGGCGGGTCACACGCGGCGAGCCGCGCTTCGTGGCCAGCGCAGGCCACATCAGCAGCGACGGCCAGGCGCTGCTGAGCTGGGTCGGCGTGGCCTGGGTCGTGCTCACCATGTGCCAGCTCGCGGTGACCGTGGCCGGCAACCTGGCCCTGCTGCCGCTGACCGGAGTCACCTTTCCCTTCGTCAGCTTCGGCATGACCTCGTTGCTGGTCAACCTGGCGTTTCTGGCGCTGTGCATCAACGTCGACCTTCCCGCGACAAGTCACGCGCGCGCTGCCCCAGTTTCTGCGAGTGCAAGCCATGGCTGAACGTCGCGCCAGCTCGCTGCTCGACTTTGCGATCGCGGCCAGCATCGCCATCGTGCCGATCATGCTCGGCATCGTGTTGCTGGTGGCCGTGATCCGGCCGGCCGATCCCGGCGCGGCGTCGTGGCGTGGCCCCGCCGGCCGGTATGTGAGCGTGCGCCATGTCGAGGCGCTGAGGACTTTCGAGGCGGCGATCGTCGAACGCGCGGCGCTCGCCATACCGCCAGTGCCAGCGCCGCCGACGGCGCGGCAAGTGCTCGACGGCCTGCCGCAGTGCCGGCGCGAATGGAGCGCGGCCTGGCGTGCCAGCGATTGGCTGCCGCGGGTGGCCGGGATCAGCGCCGCAGCGCCGTCGCAGGCCGAGCACATCGCCGCCCAGTTGGCCGCGTTCGACGCTGCGCTGCTGCGCTTTGGTGCGCGGTCGAACCCCCGCGTCGGCCAGCCGGTCGCCTTCGATGCGGTGCGTTGGTTCGCTGTGGCCAACAAGAGCCTGGGCACGCCGATCGAAACACCCGAATATCCGGGGCTGCACTTCCAGGTCCGATGCAGCGATCTGGTCGCCGCCCTGGCCGCGCTGCTGCATGCCGACGCCCGCATGCTCGAAGCCCTGGCCTGGCGCGGCACCGAGGGCAGCACGGTGCTGGCACGCTGGCGGCCGGACCAACTGGTGGAGATCTCGCCTCACCATGTGACGCGGCGCAACCCCTGGAACGGCGTCGCCGGCTGCATCTACCTCGGACGCCAGGAGGGCAGCGACGAGCGCACGGCGCCGAGCCATTTTGTCGCCGGCGTGCGCAGCGTGCAGCGCCGCCTGTGCAACCGGCTCGCCGTGGCCGGGGTCGCCGATGCCGCCAGTGGCGTCAACGCTGCCAGCCCGACGGCGGCGATGCGCGAGCCGATTGCCGTGGCCGGCGAACCGGGCCTGGCCGATCCGGTCGACGACGCGCGCTGGATGGTGCCGCCCTCGCTGCACACGATGCTGCAACCGCTCGAGTCGCTGCGCCGGCCCTCGGGCCCGCTGTACCGCCTCTACACCGACGCCGATGCCGACGGCGTGCCGGCCGACGCTGCGGCCGGCCGCAGCGTCAGGCCGAACCGCATCGTGCTCGACGGCACCGCGGTCGAGATGGGCCTGTCCATCGACTTGACCATCGACCCGGCACTGCAGGCGCTGGCCCAGCGCACGGCGGCCTGTTACACCGGTCGCCACGAGGTCTGCCGCGGGCTCGGCTTGCGCCGCAACGACGACAAGGCGCAGCCGATCGGGCAGCCAATGCTCGAAGGTGCAATGGTGCGGATGGCGGCCGTGGCGGTGATCGATGTCGCGAGCGGCCGTATCGAGGCCCTGGCCGGTGCCCTCTCACGCTGCGCCCGCCAGGAGGTCGACGGGCCGGGGCGCGATGCGAACTGCGACGCGCGCCTGCCGTACCCGGTGCAGTACCGGCCCGACGCGCTGCTGAACCCGGCCGTGTTCCACGATGCGATGCCCGCGTCGACGATCAAGCCGATCATGGCCGCCGCCTTCCTCTCCGACCCCGAGGTCGGCGCGCGTTGGCTGGCGGCCGAGCGTGCGGCGATGAAGCGCGAGGCCGCACCGGCGCGCGACAGCTTGCGCAGCCAGTTGCTGCGCTCGGACTCGGCGCGCTTTCTCGATCGCATGTTCTGCCTCGATAAGGGCTACGCCCGATGCGACCGGCCCTGGGGCGTGCAGGCGTCGGCGTCGGCGTTCGGCTGGAACGCCGCCTGTGCTGCCAACACTGCTGCCAACACTGCCGACAGCCGTGCCGACGCGCGCGTCGATTGCGGCAAGCACGACCTGCTGTTCGGGCGCGCGATCGACGCCCCGCCGGAGTCGGCCTTGAGCCGCCCCCCCTCGATGGCCGTCGCCTACGGGCGGCTGATGAGCCAGCCGCGCGGCGACAAGCTCGGGGCCGCCATGCACCTGAGGCCGCGCGCTGCGCTCGACCCGGCCGTGGTCCGGCGCTGCGCCGCCGGCGCCGACGGGCAGCGCCTCTCCGACGACGACTGGGAGAAGTGCCGCGGCGGCGCCGTGGTCGACGTGGTGGCCGAAGGCTGGGGCCAGGGCCATGCCCGCGCCAGCGCGCTTGGCATCGCCGGCATGATGGCGACACTGGCGGCCGCCGCCAACGGCCAGTCCGACCTGCGGCGGCCGCACCTGGTCGAGTCCGTGCACAGCACGGGCGGGGCTGTATCGCCCGCGCTCGCAGCGGCGCTGGCGCATTGGCGCCAGGCCGCGGTGCAGCCCAACCGCTTGGCGCCCGAGGCCGCCGAAGTGATCCTCAGCGGCCTGACGTACAGCCACCGCATCGGCACCGCACGCACGGCCTGTGAACAGGTCTTCGATGCGCGCCGTTGTCGCGATATCGCTTGGCTGGCCGGCAAGACCGGCACGCCCAGCTTCCCGAACGACGCCCTGTCGCTCGACGAACTGGCGCGCCTGTGTCCGCGCGGTGTGGCCGCAGCGCACGCCAAGCCCGGCACCTGCAGTTCGCTGCGGCCGTACAAGTGGTACGTGGCCGCCTACCGCACCGACCACGCCAGCAGCGGGCCCTGGACCAAGGTGATCGCCGTGCTGACCGAGCGCAACTGGCTACAGCGCAATGGCCGTGTGCACGGAGCCGGCGACCACGGCCCGAATCCTTCGGCCGAAATCGCGCTGCAGATCACCGGGCGCCAGCTCGGCCTGCTCGGAGGAGGTGCACCGTGAGCGCGCCGGGCCGCCCCAAGAGCGAACGCCGGAGTGCGCAGCACGAAGGCAGCCCGATGAGCGCGCCGGGCCGCGACGACCGCTTGCCTGCGCCGCTGGTGTGGACCTTCGACGGCCCGTTCGAGCGTTGCCTGGCCGACCTCGAAGACACGCTGCGGCGCGCTATCGTGATGGTCGGCGGCGTGTCGCGGGTGGCGCTGCTGATCGACCTGTCGCTCCCCGCCTTGAAACGACGCGTCGAGGCCGGCGATGCGCTGCAGCCGGCCTGGGGCCGCTTTCTCGAACGCATGGAACGCTATGGCCTGCCCGCCTCGCCGCGCGTGCGCCACCGGCGCGAAGCCGGGCCTTTGGCGACGCTGGTCATCGGCTATCGCAACTGACACAACGGAGGGCAACAAACATGTCTGTCAAATCGTGGGTTCTCGACCGGGTACAGCGTATGAACGGCCTGGTGGCGCGCGGCGACTTGCCCACGCGAGACCAGGCGCATGACCAGGCTCATGACGGCCGGCAGCAAGCGGCGCCGCGCAGCGGCAACGGCCCGCCCGGGCCAGCGCCTGGGCCAGTCCACGCCGCCGACTCGGGGCTGACCAACGCCGCGCACCTGGGCGCCTACGCCGCCCTCGTCGGCGCCATTCGCGACGAACTCGAACACTTTGTCGCCAGCCACGTGCGGCTGCATTTGGCGATCGCCGACCGCGACCGGTTCCTGCTCACGTCGATCGGCGTGCGCTGCCGCGACGCGGGCCAGGCGCGCCTACGGCTCGAGGAGTTCATGCACGAGTTCAAGCCCGAACAGGTCAAGCGCTACCTGGCGCGCGAAGTGATCGGCGCGCTGCCGAATGCCGCGGCCATCGACCTATCGCAATTTGCGGGGCTCGTCGCCACCGACGACGCGGCCGATGTCGCTGACGAAGGCGGCGAATACCGCGAGCTGCTGGAGGCGTTGCGCAGCACGCCGGCACCGACCACGGTGCGCCCCTACGAAGTGAGCGTCGTTGGCCGCTGGGCCGAGCTCGATGCGGCGCGGCCCGCCGCGTCGGCGCACGCCCGCGCGCCGGCCCTGGCCGGCGTCGGCGCCGCACCGATCACGCCGATGGCCGGCCAGCGCTGCGAGATCGACCTCGAAGACGCCGACGGCAGGCGCCGCGTCGTGTTGCAGGCGGTGGTGCCGGGGCGCCGCTACGTGGTCGGCAAGGGCGAAGCGTGCGACATCCGCGTCAACGCCACCTACGCCAGTCGCCGGCATGCCGAGCTCTGGCTCGACAACGGCGCCTGGTGGGTCGCCGATGCCGGTTCGACCAATGGCCTGCGCGTCGAATCGGAGGGCGGCGCGCTCGAGCCCAGCCGTGCGGTCACGTCGGCCGGCGAACAGCCGCTGGCTTGGGTGGAAGGCGCGCGCATCGTGCTGTCGGCCCGCGCCGAAGGGCCGGCCCACGAGTACCCGTGGCTGGCCCTGCGACCGCGCGCCACCGCGGAGGCTCGCATCACACCGATCGCAGCGGCGTCGGTCGCGGTGCCCAAGACGCCACTGACGTCGATCCTCGCGGTACGGCCGGCCGAGGTCGTCCTCACGCTGACCGCGGTGCTGAGCAGCGGCGTGCGCACGCTCGAGTTGCGCCCGAGTGCGCTGCCGGTGAGCGTGGGGCGCTCGCGTAACCAGACCCTGGTGGTCGACCGCCACCACGAAGGCGTGTCGGGCCATCACTTGGACATCATCGAGCTCGACGAGTCGGCGGCGCAAGTCGTGGTCCACGGCGACAACGGCGTATTGGTCGACAGCGTGCCGCACGGGCCCGGCATGCGCTTTCGCTGGGCGGTGGACCAGACCCTGGTGCTCGGTGCGTCGCCATACGATCACCCGACGTGCCGCCTCACGCTCGCGCGACCGCGGCAGGATTGACATGCGTTCGCCGCATCTTCCACTGCCCGGCAACCTGATCACGCCGCTGGAGCCCGGCGGGCCGCGCTTCGCGCGCACGGGGGCATCGGCGTGCGCCGCGGCGCAGCAGTCGGTCCACAGCAACGCCTTTCGGCGCATCGAGGCCGCTGTCGCCTCGTCGTGCGGCAGCCAGCACGAGATCAACGAAGACGCCCACAGCGCGCTCGACCATCCAGGCCAGCTCTTCGTCGTCGCCGATGGCGTGGGCGGCGGCGCCATGGCGCAACTGGCGAGCAGCCAACTCGTCTCGCACCTGCACGCGGCGTTCGAGGCCGCGCCGCCCGATGCCGACCGCGTGCGCCGCGCGATGCTCGACGCCGACCGCGCCATTGCCCAGCGCATCGCGCAGGTGACCGATTCTCCCGGCGCCGCGACCGTGGCCCTGTGCGCACCGGCGAACCTGTTGGCGTCGAAGTGGCTGGTTGCATGGGTCGGGGACTGCCGCGTCTACCGGTTCGCGCTGCGCGGGCAGCGCGCGATCGAGATGCTGACGCGCGACGACACCTTCCGTCACCTCGGCGAACTGCCACCGGCCGGCGGCTCGCTCGACGATCCGGCACGCATGGTCGGCAACGGCGCGACCGCGGGGGCCAACGTCGCGCTGCACGAACTGGCGTGCGGCGACCTGCTCGTGCTGTGCAGCGACGGTGTGCACAAGCACCTCGACAGCGACGCGTGGCGCCGCGTGCTGACCCAGCCCGACGCGCTGGCGCAGCGTTGCGAGGATCTGATCGCGCTGGCACGTGCCCATGGCAGCGCCGACGACGCGACGGTGCTGCTCTTGCAGCGCACTGGCTTCACCCTGCCGCGCCCGCGTTGGATCACGCGTTTGGCCGGATCTGGCGGATCCGCAGACACGCCGAGGAATTGCCGATGACACCCGCCGACATCGACCGCGTATTTGGCCGTGGCCGCCTGCGCATGGTCACCGGCGATCATGTCGAAGTCTTTCGAGAAGAGTCACTGCCCGGCGAACGGCGGCGCTACACCAAGCGCTTTCTGGCCACCGCGGCGGGCGACTTTCGGCATTGGACCGAGCGCGAATGGCGCATCCTGGCGCGCCTGGTCGGCCACGGCATCGGGCCGGTGCCCGATGTCGTGCAGTTCGATCGCGGCGCCGCCAACCGGCCGGCGCTGGTGCAAACTTACGATGCGGGGATCACCGTCGACCATTGGGCGACGCTGTTGCCGGTGGAGCGCGACGGCGCCTTGCTGCGCCATGTGTTCGAAGACTGTGCGCATTGGTGGGCGCTGGCACGCCACTGCCTGATCGCGCTCGACGCGATCCACGAACTGCAGCTCGTGCACCTCGACCTGAAGGCCGACAACGTCTGTATCCCCTTCGGCCCGGCGGATTTCAACCCGCAGGCGCCGGGCCAGTTGCTGAGCCCGCGGTTCGAGCAGATCGCGCTCATCGACTTCGCGTTCTCGCTCGTCTCCGGCGAAAGCCTGACGCGCGCACTGCCCATCGCGCGCCAGACCGAATACGACTACCAGTCGCCGCGCCTGCTGCACGCGCTCGAAGCCGGCAGCCGCGGCGACCTGTTGCCGACGCGCCAGCTCGACTGGCGTTGCGACGTTTTCAGCCTGGCGGCGATGCTGCGCCGCTACCTGCCCGACCCCGAGGGGCCGCTCGGCGGGGCGTGGACCCAGCCGCGTCAAGCGCAGGCGCGCGCACTGGTGCGCCGTTTGTTGGAGGCCCACGACGGCGAGCGGCCGGCGCAGCGGCCGCATGCCGAGTTGATCGCGCTGACCTCACACCCCCTGGCCGACGCTGAGCTCGCCGCGTCATTGGCGCAGGGCTGGACGCTGGCGATCCGCAGCGAGGTGGTGGGCAATGACTCGCCGACACCGGTGACGCGGATTGCCCTCCCGGTCAGCGCCGATGTCCAGAGCCATCAGTCCGCGATCGCCCGGCTAGACCAGGCCAAGCAGGGCCGTGTGCGGGCGCGCCGTTGGGCATGGGTTGCGGCAGTGGTGTCAATGGCCGCCATCGGCGCGCCGCTGCTGTACGAGGTGTGGTCGGTGCCGCGCGAACGCGCCGCCACCACAGTCCGCACTGCCCTGCCGACGACCGCGCCGGCACAGGTGCTGGCGCGCGCGCCTGCGCCGCCGTCTGAAGCAGCGCCGGCCCGCGCCAGCGAGGCCGTGATGGCGACGGTCCCGGCGCCCGCGGCTGCGACCGAGGCTGCGTCTGCCGCCGCCGCACCGGCAGCCGCGCCCGCGCTCGTGCCCGTGCCTGCACCCGTACCTGAACCGGTACCCGCGCCTCTGGCTGCGCCGCTACCCCAGACGGCGCCCGCGCCCCCCGAAGCGCCTGTCGCAGTCAAGGCGCCTGACCGCGGCGCTGCGCCGGCGGTGCATACCCCTGCCGCTGCTGCCAAAGCAAACCCTGCGGCGACAGCCCGCGCAAAGGCACGCCCTGCCGCGCGCCCGCCGGCCGGCGCTCCACAGTCCCGGTCCGGTCGTGAGCGCGCCCTGGCGTGGCTGACGCTGCGCGGCCCGGCGCCTCGATCCGCAGCGCGCCCGGGGCTGAGTGCGTGGCCTGCGGTTGCCCTTGCACCGGCGCCTGTTGCTGCGGCACCGGCACCGGCGACTGCGCCCGCGCCGGTGCAGCCGCTTGCGTCACGACCCGCGCCGCGGTCAGACGAGGTGCCCGCGCCGGTGCCCAAGGACTTCGCTGCGCGAGCCAGCGAGCTGATTGCGACCGATCTTGCGCGTGTCGCACAACGCGCCGAACGCCGGGTGCAGCGGGTGATGAACATCGCGGCCCAGCCCGACAACGGGTGGCAGGACGACGAGATCCGGCGCGCGGCCAGCGCGATGCGCGACACCCCGGACGTGCCGCTGCCGGTCGCGGAGTTGGCGGCCGAAGATTCCCGGCTTCTGCACGAAGCGGCGCGGGTTGCGTTCCGCCGCGGCAACGCGCGCGAGGCCCTGGACCTGCAGTTGATGGCCTTCGGTGCCAACCCGCTCGATGCCGACGTCGTCAGCAGCCTGGCATTCCTGTGGCTGAAGCAGGTCCCACCGCAGGCCGACGTGGCGCGCCAACTGGCGCTGTACTCGCTGAGCCTGCACGATGCCAAGCACCCGGGCGGGCGCATCGAAGACTGGACCACGCTGGCCATCGCCAGCGCGCTGTCGGGCCGCGACCGCGACGCCCGCAACGCGTGGTTCGTCACCCTCGCACTGGCGCCGCAGCCTGAACGGCAATGCAGGGCCGCCGTCAATGCCTACACGATGCATGGCGAACGGCTGAGGGCGCCCGTCGAAGCCCTGCTGTACCGCGCCCATTCATCGGGTCGCGCGGAGGGATCGGCGCTTTGCGAATGGCCGCCCCACTGGATGGCGACCCGCAGGGCGCGGTGACGCGACGGTCGCTGCCCAGCCCCCGGCGATGCGCACTTGCCAAGGCGCGGACAATCGACGCGCATGCAACAACTCATGGTCCTGGCCGATGGCGCACCCGCGGCCGCGCTCGTGCTGGCGGCCATGCTGGCAGCCAGCCTGGTGGCGCTGTTCGTCGCGCCGTCCCTGCTCGAACGCCAGTTGTACCGGCCCTACTGGCTGCTGCGCCGAGGGCAGTACCACACGCTCGTCACGAGCGCCTTCCTGCACGCCGACGTGCCGCACCTGCTGTTCAATGCCTTCACGTTCTGGGCCTTTGCGTTCACGCTCGAGCGGCAGATCGGCAGCCAGCGGTTCATCGCGCTCTACGCCTTCGGCCTGCTGGTCAGCAGTGCGGGCACCTGGCTCATGCACCGCCGCGAGCCGGGCTACCAGACGCTCGGCGCGTCGGGTGCGATCCTGGCCGTGCTGTTCGCAGCCATCGTCTACACCCCCTCGCAGTCGATCTACATCCTGCCGATTCCGCTGCCGATCCCGGCACCGCTGTTCGCCGTGGCGTACCTGGCCTACACCATTTACGCGTCGCGCCAGGCGGGTGGCCGCATCAATCACGACGCGCACCTGGGCGGCGCGTTGGCCGGCATCGTGTTCGTGCTGATGGTTGACTCGCCGGCGATCGGACGCGCCTGGCACCAGGTGTTCGGTTGAGCCCGATGCGCCGAGCGCCCGTCGGCGGTCTCGTCTACTCCAGCGACGGCGGCCGCATGTGCCCGGCCTGCCGCCGTCCGATGTCGGCCTGCGTCTGCGGCGCAACGCCCGCGCCGGTCGAGATGGGCGACGGCATCGTTCGCGTCAGCCGCGAAACCAAGGGCCGCGGCGGCAAAGCGGTGACCCTGGTGCGCGGCCTCGCGCTCGGCGCCGAAGAACTCGCCGCCATCGGCAAGCGCCTGCGCACCGCCTACGGCGCCGGCGGCACGGTGAAACACGGTGTGCTCGAAGTTCAGGGCGACCACGCCGAGCGCGTGATCGATCTGCTGAAGGCCGAAGGCTGGAACGCCAAGCGCGCGGGCGGCTGAGACTCAGCCGCTGCCCGTTCGGTCAGGGCAGGGTCCTCGTGCACCACGACGATCTTTCCCGGGTGGGTACAGGCACTCAGCGCCAGCAGCGCCACGGCAAGCTTCGCCGGTGGCATCGGCAGGGTTCGTCGTCGGGCGGGAAGGGAATGCCTACTGCGCTTGCTGGATGCCGGCGATGGCCCACGCGCGGCTGTCGTCCTTGGGCTTCACCAGATGCCAGACCTCGTTGAACGGCGCGGGCTCGGCACCCGCCACCTCGCGGATCAGTCCCTCGAAGCGAACGCTGACGACCTGGCGCTCGGCCTCGTCGGCGAAGTCGAGCACCCGGGCTTCGACCGTGACCACATCGGTGAGCTGCTTGATCTCACCTCGGTCGTGCAGATCGATTCGCAGCGACGCGAACAGCTCGGGCGTGGTGAAGGTGCGCAGGTCGTTCAGGTCGGCGCTGTCGTTGGCCGCCTGCATGCGGATGAAGATCATCTTGGCCAGGCGCTCGAACGCCTGGCTGTCGAAGCCGACGGGCAGTGCAGGGCCGGCGGGCGTGGCCAGCGTCGCGTTGTCCGGACCCGGCACCGCCAATGGCGGCAACAGGGCCGACCCGATCACCGGTGCCAACGCTGCGCGCTGCGCCAGAGGCCGCTCGTCGATCTGCGGGGGCGCAACGGATGCGGCGGGCCCGGCCGCGCCAGCGCCAGCCATAGCCATGGGCGATCGTTGAGCGCCAGCGCCGGCAAAGCGCCGCATCAACAGCCGAATCACCACGAAGGCCGCCGCCGCCAGCAAGGCCATCATCACAAAGTTGGCGAGTCCTTCGCCCATGCCGAAGTGACTGAACAGCGCGGCAATGCCCAGCCCCGCGGCGAGGCCGGCGATCGGGCCCATCCACGAACTCCTGGGTGCCGCGGCCGGGGGCATGCCGGGGGTCGCCGCGGGGGCAGCCTGCGCGGCATTGGAGGGCGGCGTGTTCTGCGCCGGCTTGGCCGGCGCGGCGCGCTGCATGCCCGTCGATTTGCCGCCGCCCAGCCGCGCGGCCTCGGACACCGAGGGCGCCAGCGTGAAGCTCAGGCCTGCCACCAGCAGCACCGTCAACCAGGATCTGTTCATCATCGATTCCTCGCAATTGAGACTCGAACTGCTCGGCGTCAACGGCGCCGCAGCCCCGCACAGTGTGCGCGCATTTGCCGGGCACACGAATATCCGTCGCAAAAAGACCCTGCGAGCCCGCATTTTCACCGGCGCCGCAGCGCGTGTCTCGCCGGCGATGGACGGGCGATCCCGCGCCCCCCTAACAGCAGCCGCCGCAATGCTGGCGGCGCTGCCGGCGCAAGCCTATGCTGGCAGCGGATTGTTCGAGTCCGCGAGGCCAGACCATGTACACCTTGATTCGCCACACCGGCGTGCAGCGCGCCTTGCGCGCTGAGGCCGCGCCGCTGTTGCTGTCGTTCGTCATCGCTGAAGTGTTCTACAAGTTCCACAGCTTCACGCTCGAGACCGGCGCCTTCCTGCTCATCTGGCTGCTCTTGAGCTATGCCGGCAGCGCAATCAAGTCGCGCTTCATTCGGCCCGACTGAGCCTGGACGTGAGCACCCGACGCAAGGCCTCGCCAGGTGCAGGCCGCGCCCCGCCGGCGCGCGAATTCACGCCCGCCAATGCGCCGCCGCAGCCAAGCACGCCCCAACCGGCGCCCTCGCATGGCACGCCGGTTGACGCCGACACCTTGGCCCGACTGAAGCGCCGCGCGCGCTCCGTGCCGCCCGCACGCGGCGGCCCGGCGCAAAACGAAGAGCCCGAGCGCTGACCTGCCCCGATCCGTTGAGGAGGACTCCATGGCCACCCAGCGCAAGACCGCCGCCGCGAAAACTCGCAAGTCTTCAGCCAAGCCGGTTGCAGCCGCTGCAGCGATCAGGCTCAAAGCCCTGCCCGGCAAGGCTGCGGCCGGCCGCGATGTCACGCCGTCAGCGCCGGCCGCGATGCGCGGCGCACCGGCCGAGTTGCGCAAGAGCCGGCCCTACACCAGCCGCTACCCGATCCCCAATGAAGACTTCGTGGCCTTGAAGGACAGGGCGTACACAGCCAAGCTGCGCAAGGCCACCGCCACGCTCGCTGCCGACAAGGGCGGCAAGGATGCCGAGCCCCAGGCCCGCGCGATGTCGGCGCCGGCGCTGATGCCGGGCCAGGCGCCGTCGCTGGCACCCAGCTCGCTGGCCAACTTCGACGGCATCGCCGCCACCGGGTGGCTGCCGCCCGACTGCACCCTGGCCACCGGCCCCGAGCATGTGCTGATCGCGGTGAATTCATCGGTCGCGATCCATGCCAAGAGCGGCGGCACGGCGCTGCTCAGCCAGACCCTGACCACCTGGTTCGCCAACGTGGCGCAGGGCCTGACGATCTTCGATCCCAAGGCACTCTACGACCAGCATGCCGGTCGCTGGCTGCTGCTGGCGGTGGCCTTCACCGAAAACCCGAACCGTTCGGTGTTCCTGCTGTCGTGCTCGAAAAGCGCCGACCCGCTGGGCAGTTGGCGCAACTACTCTCTCAACGCCATGGTCGACGGCGCCACTCCCACCAACAACTGGGCCGACTATCCCGGCCTGGGCGTCGACAGCCACTCGATCTACCTGACGGCCAACATGTTCGCCTTTGGCGGCGACTTCAAGTACGCCAAGCTGCGCGTGATCCCGAAGGCCGGGCCGTACAGCGGCGGCGTCGCGCCGTTCCATGATTTCGTGCGCCTGAAAGACGCCGACGGCCAGCTCTCGTTCACCGTGACGCCCTGCCACACCTTCGGCGCGCCCCAGGTCGAGTACCTGGTGAACTCCAGCTTCCCCAGCGGCAGCCAGCTCACGTTGTGGCGCGTGACCAAGCCCCCGACCGGCGCGCCCACGCTGACGCGCAGCAGCGTGGCCGTGTCGCCCTACAGCCTGCCGCCCAACGCCCAGCAGAAGGGCGGCGGCATGGCACTCAACACCGGCGACATCCGCGTGCTGCACGCGGTGTTCCGCGGCGACTCGATCTGGACCGTACTGACCACCGTGCACAACTGGGGTGCAGCGGCGAACCGGGCGGCGATCCACTGGTTCCAGATCCGCGGCGCCACCGGGGCACTGGTCCAGGAGGGCATCTACGGCAGCTCAAGCAAGCACTACTTCTACCCCGCGGCCTGCCCCGACAACAACGGCAACCTGTTGATGGTGTTCTCGCGCTCGGGCGCCACCGAGTTCGCGCAGACGCGCCACACCGGCCGGCGCTCGAGCGACCCCTTGGGCAAGCTGCAGACCAGCGCCCTGCTCAAGGCCGGGAGCGCCAATTACAAGGCGCTCGATGGCGGCGGCCGCAACCGCTGGGGCGACTATGCCGGCGTGGCTGCCGATCCGACCAACAGCCGCGTGGTGTGGTTCTACAGCATGCATGCGGCAGCCGGCAACCAATGGGCCACGCGGGTCGGCTCGGCCTTGTTCTGAAGCCGACGGTTCGGGCGAGAACCATGACCGTTTGCTTGAGAGCGTACGCCGATCTGTCATGGAATTGATCGACTTCGAGCTGCGCGGCGAACACATCGCGCTCGACGCCCTGCTCAAGGCCAGCGGCGTGGTCTCCAGCGGCGGCGCCGCCAAGGTCCTGATCGCCGAGGGCGGCGTGCGCGTCAATGGTGAGCCGGAAGCGCGGCGAGCGCGCAAGCTACGGGCGGGTGACGAGGTGGCGGTCGGCGAGTGCCGGTTGCGCGTGCGCGGCCCTTGATCTGCGCCTTGTCGGCGTTTGTCTGACACCACGACTGGCGCCGCGCCTACCGCGCGCATGGCGGCCTGCGAGTGGCACGGCATATGCGTGACGCCTAGCCTATGCATGGCACGCCGCCGACGATTTGTCGTCGGCCAGGAGGACACCATGCAAACCGATACCGCCGAACCCCGCGTTGCCGCAGCGCACTTCGTGCTGCACTTCGAATCGCTGTTGAGCCAGGGGCGCGGCCTGGCCTTCCCCTGCGATGCGCTGGGCCAGGTCGACATCGACCGCATGAGCATGCCGGGCCGCCCCAAGGGCGAATTCCGGAGTGCGCAGCACGAAGGTACCCTGATGAGCACACCGGCACGCACCAACTACCTCTACGCGCGTGCCGTGATCGGCCGCGAGTACCGCTTCCCCGCCGTTCGCATCGCGTAGCGCAGGCCCGCGTTCTTGTTGGGGCCGACCGGTACTGCGGTCGCCGATACTGTGGCTGTCGGGTCGGTCGGCCCGGGTCCACAGACGGCACCGATGCGCATCGAACAACTCCGCCAGCGCCTGCAAGGGCTCGGCGCCGGCCCCGGCCACGTGGCGCATGTGCTGCGCCGCTGGGTGCAGGCACGGCCGCAGGACAGTGGCTGCCGCAGGCTCGAAGACTACCTGCCACAAGCGCTGCGCGCGGCGTTGCCCGCGTTGGTCGATGAACTCGGCGGCTTGGTGCGGCTGCGTTCCGAGCACCCGGCCGCCGACGGCTCGGCGCGGCTTCTGGTCGAGCTGGCCGACGGCCAGACGGTCGAGAGCGTGCTGCTGCCGCGCGGCGGCTTGTGCGTGTCGACCCAGGTCGGATGCGCGGTCGGCTGCGTGTTCTGCATGACCGGCCGCGACGGCCTCGCGCGTCAACTCGGCAGTGCCGAGATCGTGGCCCAGGTGGCGCTGGCGCGCACGCTGCGGCCGGTGAGCAAGGTGGTGTTCATGGGCATGGGCGAGCCGGCGCACAACCTCGTCAACGTGATGGATGCGATCGAGCTGCTGGGCCATGAAGGGGCGATCGGCCACAAGAACATCGTGTTCTCGACGGTGGGGGATGAGCGCGTGTTCGAACGTCTGCCGCAAGGGCGCGTGAAACCAGCCCTGGCGCTGTCGCTGCACACCACCAAGGCAGCGTTGCGCGCCGAACTGCTGCCGCGTGCGCCGCGCATCGAGCCGGCCGAATTGGTGGCGCTGGGCGAGCGCTACGCGCGCGCCACCGGCTACCCGCTCCAGTACCAGTGGACCTTGATGGAAGGCGTCAACGACGGCGACGACGAGATCGAAGGCATCGTCGCGTTGCTGGCCGGCAAGTACGCGATCATGAACATGATCCCGTACAACACGGTCGACGGGCTGGCGTTCCGGCGCCCGTCGGGGGAGCGCGCCACGACGATCGCGCGGGCGTTGAACCAGCGCGGCGTGCTGACCAAGCTGCGGCAATCGGCCGGGCAGGACGTCGACGCCGGCTGCGGTCAGTTGCGGGTCCGCGGGTCGGCCGGCCCGGCCCGCCGGATTCCGATCGAGCCGGTGCTGCCGTAGCATTTGCCCCATGCCGCTGCGCGTTCTTATTGCCACGCTCGCCGGCATTTTTGCCACCCTGATGTCCACGCCGAACGCCCTTGCCGACAGCTCGAACCGCGAGCTGGCGTCGTACTACGAGCGCCACATGGCGCTGGAGGGCGGCGTGGCCCACGGCTGGGTCGGGCGCGGTGAGCCGCGGCGCATGCGCTCGGGGGTGGTGCAGGTAGGCGTCGGCAAGGACGCGTACTTCGCGTTGCTCGCCGACGGTACGCTGCTCGCTTGGGCCGATGCGCCCGACGCCGCCACGACGCTGCTGCGCGGCGTGGCAAGCTTCGCTGCCGGTGAGTCGGGCTGGTTCGCGATCGACCGTGCCGGCGTGCTGTGGCACGGCACCGGCACGGGCAACGCCCCGGGCGCAGCGCCCAAGCGCATCGCCGAGGGCGTTGTCGCCGCCTCCATCGGCGACGGTGCCGACTACTACATCACCCGCGACGGCACCCTCTACGCCGGGGGCCTGGCGCAGCGCGGCCAGTACGGCGACGGCCGCCTCACGGCGACGGCCGACTTCGTGGCCACCGCCAGCGATGCGGTGGCGGTGAAGGCGCACACCGGGCACGCCATCCACCTGCGACGCGATGGCGTCGTGATGGGTACCGGAGGCAACCGCTATGGGCCGCTGTCGTCGCGCGGCCTGGGCGACAAGGCCGACCGCTGGGGCCCGATCTTCGACGGCGCGGTGGCCATCGCCACCGGTTCGCGCCACAGCCTGGCGATCCGCGCCGACGGCAGCCTGTGGGCCTGGGGCGAGGGCTACACGATCGAACCGGCCAAGCTGTTCGACAAGGTGGTGGCGGTGGCCGCCGGCGACACTGCCACGATCGCCCGCACCGCCGACGGCGCGCTGTGGCAATGGGATGGCGGCGGCGGCCGGGCGCCGCGCCGGTTGACGCTGCGCTGAATCGAGGGCTGGCGGGCCGACGGGCTAGAACGCCGCGATGCCGGTGATCGCGCGGCCGAGGATCAGCGCGTGCACGTCGTGCGTGCCCTCGTAGGTGTTGACCACCTCGAGGTTGACCATGTGGCGCACGACGCCGAACTCGTCGCTGATGCCATTGCCGCCGAGCATGTCGCGCGCGCTGCGGGCGATGTCCAGGGCCTTGCCGCAGTTGTTGCGCTTCAAGATGCTGGTGGCCTCGGCCGACGCGCTGCCGTCGTCCTTCATGCGGCCCAGGCGCAGGCAGCCCTGCAGGCCCAGCGCGATGTCGGTCAGCATGTCGGCGAGCTTCTTCTGCACCAACTGGTTGGCGGCCAGCGGACGACCGAACTGCTGGCGGTCGAGCACGTACTGGCGCGCGCGATGGAAACAGTCTTCGGCCGCGCCCATCGCACCCCAGGCGATGCCGTAGCGCGCGCTGTTCAGGCAGGTGAAGGGGCCCTTCAGGCCGCGCACGTCGGGCAAGGCGTTCTCCTCGGGGCAGAACACGTTGTCCATCACGATCTCGCCGGTGATGCTGGCGCGCAGACCGACCTTGCCGTGGATCGTGGGTGCTGACAGGCCCTTCATGCCCTTGTCGAGGATGAAGCCGCGGATCGCGCCGGCGTCGTCCTTGGCCCAGACCAGGAACACGTCGGCGATCGGTGAGTTGGAGATCCACATCTTGCTGCCGCTGACGGCGTAGCCGCCGGGCACCTTCTTCGCCCGCGTGACCATGCTGCCGGGGTCGGAGCCGTGGTTGGGTTCGGTCAGGCCGAAGCAGCCGATCCACTCGCCGGTGGCCAGCTTGGGCAGGTACTTCTGCTTCTGCGCCTCGGTGCCGAACTCGTGGATCGGCACCATCACCAGCGAGCTTTGCACGCTCATCATCGAGCGGTAGCCCGAGTCGATGCGCTCGACCTCGCGCGCCACCAGGCCGTAGCAGACGTAGTTCAGCCCGGCGCCGCCGTAGGCCTCGGGGATCGTCGGCCCGAGCAGCCCGAGCTCGCCCATCTCGCGAAAGATCGCCGGGTCGGTGCTGCCCTCGCGGAAGGCCATCAGCACGCGCGGTGCGAGGCGCTCGTGGCAATAGGCCTGTGCGGCGTCGCGCACCTGGCGCTCGTCATCGCTGAGTTGCGCGTCGAGCAGGAGGGGATCGTCCCAGTGGAAGCTTGCCTTGATGGCCATGGTGTGTCTCTCTTTCAGATTCCGTCCGCAATGACGGCGGTGACCTCGATCTCGACCTGGGCCCGGTCCTCGATCAGCGCCACCACCTGCACCGCCGTCATCGCGGCGTTGAAGCTGCCGATCACCTCGCGGAACACGGCGCCGATTTCCCGGGCCCGCGCCAGGTACTCGCGCTTGTCGGTGAGGTACCAGGTCATGCGCACAATGTGTTCGGGCTTCGCGCCGGCCTCGGCCAGCACCTCGACCACGTTGTGCAAGGCCTGGCGCACCTGCGCCACCAGGTCGTCGGCCTGGAACACACCCTGCGCGTCCCAGCCGATCATGCCGGCCACGAACACCTGGCGCCCGCGCACGGTCACGCCGTTGGCGTAGCCCTTCGGGCGGGCCCAATGCGCAGGCTGGAGCAGGTGGCGGGTCATTTGGCGAAGCCCTTGATCAGTTCACGACCGATGATGAGTTGCTGCACTTCGGTGGCGCCTTCGTAGATGCGCAGCGAGCGGATCTCGCGGTACAGGCGCTCGACCGGATGGCCGCTGACGACGCCCAGGCCGCCGAAGAGCTGCACTGCCGCGTCGATAACCTGCTGCGCGCCTTCGGTGGCCGCCAGCTTGGCCATCGCGGCCTGCGCGGTGACGGTCTCACCTTGATCGCGTTGCCACGCGGCACGGTAGGTCAGCAGCGCGGCGCTGTCGATGGTGGTGGCCATTTGCGCCAGCTTGGCCTGGGTGAGCTGAAAGTCGGCGAGCGTCAGGCCGAACATCTTGCGCGTGGTGGCACGCTTCAAGCCTTCTTCCATCGCGCGGCGCGCGAAGCCCAGCGCCGCGGCGGCCACGCTGGTACGGAACACGTCGAGCGTGCGCATCGCGACCTTGAAGCCTTCGCCCGCGGCGCCGATGCGCTGCGTCAGCGGCACCCGGCAGTTTGTGAAGCGCAGCCGCGCGAGGGGGTGCGGTGCGATCACGGCAATGCGCTCGGCAACCACCAAACCCGGTGTGCCGGCTTCGACCACGAACGCCGAAATGCCGCGCGATCCGGCGGCCTCGCCACTGCGCGCGAAGACGACGTAGAAGTCGGCGATGCCGCCATTGGAGATCCAGGTCTTCTCGCCGTCGAGCACGGCGTGGTCGCCGTCGATGCGCGCGGCGCATTGCAGCGCGGCCACGTCGCTGCCGGACTCGGGCTCGGACAGCGCAAAGGCGGCGATGGCCTCGCCGCGCGCCACAGGCGGCAGCCAGCGCGCCTTCTGCTCCGAGGTTCCGGCCAACGAGATCGCGCCGGAGCCCAGGCCCTGCATCGCGAATGCAAAGTCGGCCAGGCCCGCGTGGCGCGCCAGCGTCTCGCGCGCCAGACACAGCATGCGGGTGTCGATCACGTCCGCCGCACCGCCATTCGCGGTGCCTGCGACCGTGGGCCGCAGCCAGCCCGCGTCGCCCAACTGGTGCACCAGGCGGCGACACAACGCATCGACATCGCTGCCGTGCGCGTCACGCACTTCCTTGGCCGCCCAGGCGTCGAGCGCCGCGGCGAACGCGCGGTGGCGTTGGTCGAAGAACGGCCAGCGCAAATGCTCGAGCGGGTTCATCAGTCGCCCTCGAACACAGGCCGCGTCTTCGCGACGAAGGCGCGGTAGGCGCGCCCGAAATCCTCGGTCAGCATGCACAGCGCCTGCGCCTGGGCTTCGGATTCGATCGCCTGGTCGATGCCCATGTTCCACTCCTGGTGCAGCATGGTCTTGGTGATGCCGTTGGCGAACGTCGGCCCGCTGGCCAGCTCGCGGGCCCAGGCCAGCGCGTCGGCGGCCAGCGCTTCGGGCGCGACCAGGCGGTTGTAGAAACCCCAGCCTTGCGCTTCGTCGCCGGCCAGCGCGCGCCCGGTGTAGAGCCACTCGCTGGCGCGGCCGTGGCCGACGATGCGCGGCAGCAGTGCGCACGCACCCATGTCGCAACCGGCCAGGCCGACGCGGTTGAACAGGAAGGCGGTCTTGCTGCGCGCCGTACCCAGCCGCAGGTCGCTGGCCATCGCGACGATCGCGCCGGCGCCTGCGCAAACACCGTCGACCGCCGCGATGATCGGCTGCGGGCAGTGGCGCATGGCCTTGACCAGATCGCCGGTCATGCGCGTGAACATCAGCAGCTCGGGCGCTTTGAGTTGCAGCAACGGGCCGATGATTTCGTGCACGTCGCCGCCGGAGCAGAAGTTGCCGCCGGCCCCCTGCACCACGACGCAGTGCACGTCGGTGGCGTAGCGCAACTGGCCGAACAGGTCACGCAACTCGGCATACGAGGCGAAGGTGAGCGGGTTCTTGCGCTCGGGGCGGTTCAGCGTGATCACGCCAACGCCGCCCTCGACCTGCCAGTCGAAGTGCTCGGCCCGGTAGTGGGCCAGGGCCACGCGGTTGCCGGTGGTCAGAGTGGGATCAACGCGTTCTTGCATGGGGGCCTCTGGCGGGTCGGGGGTCGGAGTTTGGCGGCAATTGTCTGGCTGGCCTCAGGCCTTACCCACCGGTGTGGCACGTTCGCGCTGGAACAGGGCTTCCATCTGCGACTTGCCGCTCAGGTACTGCCTGGGCCAGTCGATTGCGGTGAACCCGATCTTCGCCGCTTCGGTCAGTGTCCAGGCGGGGTTGGCCAGGTGCGGCCTTGCGATGGCGCAAAGGTCGGCACGGCCGGCCGAGATGATGCTGTTGACATGATCGGCCTCGGAGATGGCGCCGACGGCCAGGGTGGCGATGCCGGCCTCGTTGCGGATGCGGTCGGCGAACGGCGTCTGGTACATGCGGCCGTAGCTGGGTTGCTGCTCGGCGCTGACCTGGCCCGACGAGCAATCGATCATGTCGGCGCCCGCGGACTTGAAGGCCTTGGCGATCTCGACCGCGTCGACGGGCGTGATGCCGCCTTCGACCCAGTCGTGCGCCGAGATGCGCACCGAGATCGGTTGGTCCTGCGGCCAGGCTTCGCGCACGGCGGTGAAGACTTCGAGCGGGAAGCGCAGGCGCTTTGCGAGCGTGCCGCCGTAGGCGTCGCGGCGGCGGTTGGTCAACGGCGAGATGAAGGCCGACAGCAGGTAGCCGTGGGCGCAGTGCAATTCGAGCCAGTCGAAGCCAGCCTGGACGGCGTAGTGCGTGGCGCGCACGAAGTCGTCGCGCACCTGGTCCATGTCGGTGCGTGTCATTTCGCGCGGCACCTGGCCGCCGTCGGCGAGGTAGGGCAGGGGCGAGGGCGCGATCAGCGGCCAGTTGCCGCTGGCCAGCGGCCGGTCGGCGCCGTCGCCGTGCCAGGGCTCGTTGGTCGAGCCCTTGGCGCCGGCATGGCCGAGCTGCATCGCGATCTTGGCATCGCTGTGGCCGTGCGCCCAGTCGACGATGCGTTTCCAGGCATCGCGTTGTTCGCCGTTCCACAGCCCCGGGCAGCCCGGCGTGATGCGCGCATCGGGGCTGGTGCAGGTCATCTCGGCCACCACCATGCCGGCGCCGCCCATCGCACGTGCGCCCAGGTGCACCAGGTGGTAGTCTGCCGGCAGGCCATCAACGCACGAGTACTGCGCCATCGGTGAGACGACGACGCGGTTCTTCAGCGTCACGCCGCGCAGCGTGAAGGGCGTGAACATCGGCGGCACGGTGGCCGGCACGTGCACGCCGCTGCGCGCATTGACACTCGCGCTGCGCTCGGCGAACCAGCGCTCGAAGCCTTCGAGCCAGCCGCGGTCGCGCAGGCGCAGGTTCTCGTGGCTGATGCGCTGGCTGCGGGTGAGCATCGAATACATGAACTGCTCGGGTTCGAGCTGATCGCAATAGCGCTCGCCGCAGACCTCGAACCACTCCATCGCGTTCCAGGCCGCGTTCTGCAGCCGGATAACGTCCACCGCGCGCAGCGCCTGGTAGCGCGCCAGCACTTCGGGGATGTGCTCGGGCGTGTCGCCCTGTGCCTTGAACTGGCGCGTCAGCTCGATCGCATCTTCGAGCGCGAGCTTGGTGCCCGAGCCGATGGCGAAATGCGCGGTGTGCACCGCGTCGCCCATCAGCACCACATGGCTGCGGCCATTGAAGTGCGACCACTGCTCGCATTTGACACGCTGGAAGTTGATCCACGCCGAGCCGCGCAGGTGGCGCACATTGGTCATCAGCTTCTCGCCCTGCAGGTTGGCGGCGAAGAGCTGCTCGCAGAAGGCGACCGACTGGTCCGCGTCGGCGCGGTCCAGGCCATGCGCCTTCCAGACGGGCTCGGGGCACTCGACGATGAAGGTGCTGGTGGCGTCATCGAACTGGTAGATGTGGGCCTGGAACCAGCCATGCTCGGTTTTCTCGAACAGGAAGGTGAAGGGCGCGTAGAGCTTGCGGGTGCCCAGCCAGATGAAGCGGTTCGGGCGTGTCACGATGTCGGGCTTGAAGACGGCGGCGTGCTTGGTGCGGATGCGCGAGTTGATGCCGTCGCTGGCGATCACCAGGTCGGCGTCGGGGTAGTCGGCGTCCGACTCGGCCTCGGTCTCGAAGACCAGCTTCACGCCGAGGGCCTCGCAGCGCGCCTGCAAAATGTTGAGCAGCTTCTTGCGCCCGATGCCGACGAAGCCGTGGCCGCCGGAGCGGATGCTGCGGCCCTTGAAGTGCAGCTCGATGTCGTCCCAGTGCGCGAATGACTGCTCGATCGAATCCGCGGTGTCGCGGTCCCACGCGCGCATGTTGTCCAGCGTTGCGTCGGAGAAGACCACGCCCCAGCCGAAGGTGTCGTAGGGCTTGTTGCGCTCGATGACGCTGATGTCGTGGTGGCGCCCCAACTGCTTCATCAGCAGCGCAAAGTACAGGCCGGCGGGGCCGCCGCCGATGCAGACGATTTTCATGGGGCCTCAGGCGTGCAGACAGGGGAGATTTTGCCTGCGCTGGCCGACGGCTGGCGCGGTGATGTTGAAATGCGCAGGTGAGGACCATCCCGTCGCGGGCATTGCCTGCGGCGTTCGCCCATGACAGACTTGCCCACGGCATTCCACGCTGCACTGTGAACTTCGACGATCAAGACTGGGAGGAGGGGGAACCGTCCTCCCGCGACCTTCGAGCCCGCTCGACCGCCTGGAAGGTTGCCGCCGGTGTCGCCGCCGGCATCGTGCTCGGCGGCATGCTGGCGGTTGCCTTCGATCGCTACGCGACGCAGCGGGCTCGCTCCGAGGGCGTGCAGTCGTTCGAGCAGACAGTGCGCGGCACCGACCCGGCTGTCGAACGCGAGCCAAGGGAGTCACCCCGGCAACTGGCCGATCAAGTCGACGCCGGGGTATTGCGCGATCAACAGGCGCAACAACTCGGTGCCGAGCAACAGCGCGCGGCAGACGCCAGCCAACGAGCGGCGCTGGAGCAAGCCAAGCGCAAGGCTGAGGCCAGCCAACGCGCAGTGCAGCACGCCGCCGAGCGCAAGGATCGGGACTGGGCAAGGTTCTACACCAAGCCAGCCCATTGCGACGACAACCCGAGCAAGGCAACGATGGTCGAGTGCGCCAACCATTTCATCCGGGCGAAGCGTCAGTTCGAAGAGATGCATGCGGCGGGCAAGCGCTAGTGCGTGCCCAGGCGCCGGCTGCATCGAGCGGGTCGGCGGCTGCGCAGGGCTGACATCAGACCCAGCAGCAACAAAGCCCAGCCTTGTGGCGAGTTCGAATCCCGACACCTCGGCTGGCCCTTCGTCCTTGGTGGCTCAGCCCGCACCCAGGCCCAGGCCGGCGATGACGACGCGGCACGCAATACCCTGGCTGCCGCTTTCGCGCCATTGCACCTCGCCGCCCAACTGTTTGACGCGCTTGCGCACGCCGCCCAGGCCCAGACCGTGCGACCAGGCCTCGGGGTTCCTGCCGCGGCCGTTGTCGGTGACCGACAGGGTCAACACACCGCGTTCGAGGCTGGCGTCAATGTCCACGCGCCTGGCCTTTGCGTGGGCGATGGTGTTGCTGACCAGCTCGCGCAACACGCGCGTCAGCGCTGACCATTGCACGAAGGTCAGTTCGATATCGCGGTCGTAGGTGAAGGCCCAGCCGATCTCGCAGTCGGCAGCGGCAAGGCGCTGCGTGATGTCGGCCTTCCATTCGGCCACCGCATGCGAAAGGCGGTGACTCGACGCGGCCAGGCCGCGCGTCAAAGTCTTCAGGTCCTTCAGCGTGTGGCGCAGGTAGTCCTCCATTTCGCGTGTCGGCGCCTGATACATCAGCGTCAACAGGCGCGCGCCGATGTCGTCGTGCAGGTCCTGCGCGATGCGCACGCGCTCCTCGCTGCGGCCGCGCT
>JANMSR010000351.1:0-2388 GCA_031389565.1 Burkholderiales bacterium | reverse complement strand
AAACGCCGGGTGAACTCGTTATCGGCAAGACCCTGGTGCTGGAAAAGCCGCTGCTGGTGTGGGTCAACGACTTGTGGATGGCGGTGTTCTTCTTCGTCGTCGGCTTGGAGATCAAGCGCGAGTTCGTCGAGGGCGAGTTGGCCGACCGTCGGCAAGCCTTGCTGCCCTTTGCCGCCGCATTCGGCGGGATGGCCGTGCCGGCGGCGATCTACAGCGCCGTCAACTGGGGCGATGCGCAGGCGCTGAAGGGCTGGGCCATTCCGGCGGCCACCGACATTGCCTTCGCCATCGGCATCTTGATGCTGCTCGGCTCGCGGGTGCCGGCCTCGTTGAAAGTCTTCCTGGCCGCGGTCGCGATCATCGACGACCTCGGCGCCATCGTCGTTATCGCGCTGTTCTACACCGACAAGCTGTCCGTTACCGCGCTGGCGGGTGCCGGCGTCGGGCTGGCGCTGCTGTTCGCGCTGAACCGTATGAACGTGATGCGCGTCGATGTCTATGCCGCGGTCGGCCTGTTGATCTGGGTCTTCGTTCTCAAGTCAGGGGTGCACGCCACCCTGGCTGGCGTCCTCACGGCGATGGCGATTCCGACCCGCGACCCCGACGGCGGCTCTCCGCTGCAGCGCGTTGAGCACGGCCTGCATCCGTGGGTGGCGTTCCTGATCCTGCCGGTGTTCGGCTTCTGCAATGCGGGCGTCAACCTGGCCGGTGCCACACCGGCGGCGCTGCTCGAGCCAGTGACACTGGGCATCGCGCTCGGCCTGGTGCTCGGCAAGGCGGTGGGTGTTTTCGGCAGCGCGTGGCTGATGCTGCGCTCGGGACTCGCCGTGCGGCCTGCGGGGGCCAGCATGCTGCAATTGTTCGGCGTGTGCGTGCTCTGCGGCATCGGCTTCACGATGAGCCTGTTCATCGGCGGCCTGGCCTTCGACGGCCTGGGCGCCGTGTTCGAAACCAGGCTCAAGCTCGGCGTGCTCGCCGGCTCGCTGCTGTCGGCGCTGGCCGGCGTGGCGATCCTGCTCGCGGCCGGTCGGTTCAGCCGTGCGGCGCCGGCTTCGGGTGCGCCATGAGCCGGTCGGTGTAGGCGATGGCCATCGCCGACAGCAAGAAGGTGATGTGGATCGCGGTTTGCGCGATCAGCACCTTCTCACTGTAGTTGGCGGCATTGATGAAGGTCTTGAGCAGGTGGATCGAGCTGATGCCGATGATCGCGGTGGCCAGCTTGACCTTCAGCACCGAGGCGTTGACATGGCTCAGCCATTCGGGCTGGTCGGGGTGGCCTTCCAGGTTCATGCGCGAGATGAAGGTTTCGTAGCCGCCGACGATGACCATGATCAGCAGGTTGCTGATCATCACCACGTCGATCAGCGCCAGCACCACCAGCATGATGATGGTTTCATTCAGTGCAACGCTTTCGCCGGTGTAGCCGGCGCTCTTGACCAGAATGGCCAGCGCAGCCGGATTGCCGAAGGCGGCTTCGATCAGGTGCCACAGCTCGAGCAGGAAGTGCCAGACGTAGACGCCCTGCGCCGCGATCAAACCCAGGTACAGCGGCAGTTGCAGCCAGCGGCTCATGAAGATGAGCTTGGGCAGGGTGCGCATCTCGGGTGTCAGGTTGTCGGGGCGTTGGGCCATGGCGGTTGGGTTCAGGGCAATTCCGGATGCGACAGATTGTAGGCAAGCTCACCGCGCGGGCGGCTTTTGCGGCAGAGTAAGGGGCTGGTAAGAGCGCGGCCCTACCGTGTCCGGCCAGCAGCATCCCACCCCCGCAGGAGACCCGCATGAGCAGCGAAGCCACCCTCTACCCGCCGCCCGCCGCATTGCAGGCTGCGGCCCATGTCGCCGGCCCGGCGGCCTATGACAAGCTGGTGGCCGAGGCCGCGGCCGACTACGAAGGCTACTGGTCGCGCCTGGCGCGCGAGTTCGTGAGCTGGAAGACATCCTTCACCAAGGGCCTGGACAGCGACAACGCGCCGTTCTTCAAGTGGTTCGAAGACGGCACGCTGAACGTGTCGTACAACTGCCTGGACCGCAATGTCGAGCGCGGTCTGGGCGACAAGGTGGCGATCATCTTCGAGGCCGACGATGGCGCGGTCAGGAAAGTCAGCTACCGCGATTTGCTGACCCAGGTCTGCCAGTTCGCCAACGCGTTGAAGGCCCGCGGCGTCAAGAAGGGCGACCGCGTGCTGATCTACATGTCGATGAGCGTCGAGGGCGTGGTGGCGATGCAGGCGTGCGCGCGGATCGGCGCGATCCACTCGGTGGTTTTCGGTGGCTTCTCGGCGCAGTCGGTGCGCGACCGGGTGCAGGACGCCGGCGCCGTCATGGTCATCACCGCCGACGAGCAGTTGCGCGGCGGCAAGCAGCTGCCGTTGAAGGCGATCGTCGATG
>JANMSR010000319.1:0-4638 GCA_031389565.1 Burkholderiales bacterium | reverse complement strand
CACCCAGCCGTTCACGACCACGCCCGGCACCCTGGCACCCAACCCCACGGGCAGCCTGATTCCGCGCCTGCGCAGTTGAACCTGGCTGCAGCTCAGCGCGACGCCGCAGCGCCGTTGGCCAACTCGAGCCCGTCAACGGGCAGCCCTTCATCGTCGACCTCCTCGCCGAGGAAGCCTCCGCTCTGATGCGCCCACAGCCGCGCATAGATGCCACCGGCAGCCAGCAGGCTCTGGTGGTCACCCTGCTCGACGATCCGCCCCTGCTCCATCACCACCAGCCGGTCCATCGCGGCGATGGTCGACAGGCGGTGCGCGATGGCGATGACGGTCTTGCCTTCCATCAGCGTGTAGAGCGACTGCTGGATGGCCGCCTCGACCTCGCTGTCGAGCGTGCTGGTGGCTTCGTCCAGCAGCAGGATGGGCGCGTCCTTCAGCATCACGCGGGCAATCGCGATGCGCTGGCGCTGGCCGCCGCTGAGCTTGACGCCGCGCTCGCCGACATGCGCGTCGTAGCCGCTGCGGCCCTTGGGGTCCACCAGCGTCTGCACGAATTCGTGCGCCTCGGCCTTTTGCGCCGCGGCCACCATCTGCGCGTCGGTGGCGTCGGGGCGGCCGTAGACGATGTTGTCGCGCACCGAGCGGTGCAGCAGCGAGGTGTCCTGCGTGACCATGCCGACCTGCTCGCGCAGGCTGTCCTGCGTCACATGCGCGATGTCCTGGCCATCGATCAGGATGCTGCCCTGCTGGATATCGTAGAAGCGCAGCAGCAGGTTGACGACGGTGCTCTTGCCCGCGCCCGAACGGCCGACCAGGCCGATCTTTTCGCCGGCGACAATCGTCAGCGTCATGTCGTCGATGACGCGGCGCTTGGGGTTGTAGGCGAAGCCCACGTTGTCGAAGCGCAGCTCGCCGCGCGTCACCACCAGTGGCTTCGCCTGGGCGCGGTCGAGCACGGTGCGCGGCCGCGCCAAGGTGGTGATGCCGTCCTGCACCGTGCCGATGTGTTCGAACAGGCTGGCCATCTCCCACATCACCCAGTGCGAGATGCCGTTCAGGCGCAATGCCATCGCGGTGGCCGCGGCCACCGCGCCGACGCCGACTTCGCCGCGCGTCCACAGCAGCATCACCACCCCGGCGGTGCTGGCGATCAGGATCACCGACAGCACCTGGTTGACGATCTCGAAGCCGCTCACCAGGCGCATCTGCCGGTACACCGTGGCCAGGAATTCCTGCATCGCCGAGCGCGCATAGCCGGCCTCGCGCTGCGAGTGCGAGAACAGCTTGACCGTGGCGATGTTGGTGTAGGCGTCGGTGATGCGCCCGGTCATCAGCGAGCGCGCATCGGCCTGCTGCTGCGCCACGCGGCCCAGCCGCGGCACGAAGACGCGCATCGACACGGCATACAGCAGCAGCCAGAGCGCGAACGGCGCCAGCGTCCAGGTGTCGAAACCGCCGAGGATTGCCGCCATGGTGACGAAATAGATCACCACGTAGACCATGATGTCGGCCAGGATCATCCACACGTCGCGCACGGCCAGGGCCGACTGCATCACCTTGGTGGCGATGCGGCCGGCGAACTCGTCTTGGTAGAAGGACAGGCTCTGCGCCAGCATCAGGCGGTGGAAATTCCAGCGCAGTCGCATCGGAAAATTGCCCGCCAGCGCTTGCTGCTTGAACAGCGACTGCAGCGCGGCCAGCGCGATGCTCGCCAGCAACACCAGGCCCAGCAGCCCCAGCGTGTGTTTCTCGCGCGCCCACAGATCGCCGGGCGCCACCTCGGCCAGCCAGTCGATGATGCGCCCCATCATTGCGAACAGCAGGGCTTCGAAGGCGCCGATGGCGGCGGTGAAGGCGGTCATCGCGGCGATATAGCCGCGCGTGCCCTCGGCGCACGACCACAGGAAGGCGCCGAAGCCCTTGGGCGGCGTTGGCGGGTGGGCGTCCGGGTAGGGATGAACCAGGCGTTCGAACCAGGTGAACAAGCCGTTTGCTCCAAAGATGCTGAGACAAAAGGGGCGCAAGCGTAGCCGAATTGGCCGGCCTTGCCGGCCCTGTTCCCACGATCGGGGCGTGCCGATGCAGCGACAATGCATGCGGTCGAAGCCGACCAGCGCCGCGATCACGGCCAGCGGGTGCAGCAGCGCGGCCAGCCGGCCGTGTCGGTTGTCATGCGTCGTGTCCTTCGTCTACTTTCGCGCTGCGGGTTCGGCGTGCAACAGGTCGGCGGGATAGGGCTTCAAGAATTCGGCGAGCCGCGAGGCGGGCGCAAGAGGGGCCTCGAGCCAGCCGTCGTAGTCGGCCTCGTCGAGGATCACGACCATGCGCTTTTCCTCGCCCGGGCGGTGCAGGCGATTGAAGACCGGGTGGTCGTCGGCGTTGATGGTCAGCATCGTGAAGCTCAGCCACTCGCGGCCGTCGGGCCCGCGCCACCAGCCCCACAGGCCGGCAATGCCCATCGGCCGGTCATCCTTGCGCGCCACGCTCCAGCGCACCGCCTTGCCACTCTCCCAGTTCGGTTCGTAGATCGCTTCGGTCGGGATGATGCAGCACCGGCCCTGCCGCCAGGCATCGCGAAAGCTCGGCTTTTCGGCCACCGGTTCGCTGCGCGCGTTGTAGGTGCGGCGGCCGAAGGCCAGGTCCTTGGCCCAATGCGGCAGCAGGCCGAACAGGCCCAGGCGCACGTCGCGCGCGAGTTCGACACGGTCGTGCTCGCGCACGATGAAGGGCGCCAGCCCGCCGGGGTAGAGATCGGGCGGCACCGCGTCGATCGGGCGCTCGACGCCGAAATACTGGACCAGCCGGTCCTGCGCAGTGACGGGGTGGTAGTTGGCACACATCGTTCGCGTTGCCGATCGATCAGAGTTTTATCTCGAGCCGCAATTGCCAGTTGACGTACGAGCGCGCGTTGCTGGCCACCGTTTCGCGCTGGCCATTCGATTCGACCCGCGTTTGCGTCAAGTAATCTTGCGCCAACGCATTGCCCAGCGACACGCGCAACTGCAAATCGGGGTTGAAGACCCACAGCGCGTAGGCATCGACGACGGTCTTGTCGGGCTGGATGGCCCAGCGGTTGGTGTCCAGGCGGATGTCGTAGCCGGGGGTGTAGCTGACGTTGCCGCCGAGCGTGAGCGGCAGGCCGCGCAGGCGGTAGTCGGCGCCGAGGTTCAAGGTGCCGCCGGGCTGCTCGGCCAGGCGGTTGTCGGGTCCGGGGATGCCTTGCACGCGCGAGCGGAACAGGCTCATGTTGGTGCGAACGTCCACCCGCGGTGCATCGTCCACCACATCGCTCAGGCGGAACTTGGCTTCGAGCTCGACGCCTTGCGACACCGCGTCACCGATGTTCTGCGGCCGCGCCACATAACGCGGCGTGCCGGGCGA
Organism: Burkholderiales bacterium; assembly: GCA_031389565.1. Taxonomy (GTDB): domain Bacteria; phylum Pseudomonadota; class Gammaproteobacteria; order Burkholderiales; family Burkholderiaceae_C; genus CADEEN01. Next base: position 1,260 of record JANMSR010000319.1, on the reverse strand, counting down.
CCAGCTCACGGCCTCCAACGCCACGACGTTGCGGATCAGGTCACGGATGCGGCGGTGGACCAGGTTGACGCTGAGCACGCCGCCATCGGCCAGGTAGCGCTCGACCGCGAGGTCGATGCCGATCGCCACTTCGGGCCGCAATTGGGAGTTGCCGGCGCTGTCGGCGCTGAGTTCGGTGTTGGCGCCGGGTGGCGGGTCAGTGTGATTCAGGCCCGGACGGCCGATCAACTGGTTCAGGTTCGGGCTGCGGTAGCTGCGCGTCAGGCTGGCGCGCACCTGGTCGCGGCTCTTCGGGTCGGGCCGCCACACGGCATGCAGCAACGGCGTGGCCACGCGGCTGGTGTTGCGATCGATGCTGTTGTTCGCGCCTTCGCCCTCGGTGGTGATGCCTTCGACGCGCAGGCCGGCGTGCGCGGCCCATTGCGGCGTGATGCTCCACTCATCTTGCGCGTAGACGGCGTAACGGCGCGACGAGGCGCTGAGGTTATCGCCGAACTCGGTCAGTTGCGCCACGCCGTCCCATAGCGTGCTGCGGGCCTCGACACGGCGGTTGCGTTCGAGCTCGACGCCACTGACCAGGCTGTGGCCGCCGTCGAGCGTGTTCGATGCCTTCAGGCCGAGCGTGGTGTTGCGGTCGCGGTTGTCGCTGCGCTCGTCGACCGTTCGGCTCGCTGCGCCGCTGGCGTCGAACTCTTCGCGCAGCGAGGCGTTGCGCCCATGGCCGTCGCCGACACCGAAGCGCCACTCGAGACGGGTGTTGCCGCCCAGCCGGTGGTTGAGCTGGCCGGTCAGGCGCAGCAATGTGAAGCGGCTGTTGCTTTGCGCCTGGCTGCGTGCGAAGCCGGCCGGGTTGTTGGGGTCGGCGAGCCGCTCGTCGAGGCTGGCGCGGCTGGCATTGTCGCCCTTGCTGTGGATCAACAGCGGTTGCAGCACCGCGCTCAGGCCTTCGTCGTTGCGCCATTGCAGCCGGCCCGTGGCATGCACGCCCGAGCGCGTGTCGCGTGACGAGAAGCTGCCCTCGCGCAGCAGCGTGGGCGCGCCGGTCGCAATGTCTTCGCGCCGCGTCAGGCTGGTGTTCTCGTTGTCCTGCACGCGCCGGAAGGCCGACAGCGAGAAGTTGTAGATCCAATCGCCGAGCGTGTCGTTGCGGGTCCAGCTCAGGCTCGGTGACAAGTGCCCGTTCTCCACGCCGGTGCCCAGGCGCAGATCGTTCAAGCGTTTGCGAAAGCCTTCGCGCAGCACGATGTTGATGCTGCCGGC
>JANMSR010000290.1:0-3059 GCA_031389565.1 Burkholderiales bacterium | reverse complement strand
GTGCGCCGCATCATGGGCGGCGAGATGTCGCCGGTGATGATGGCCGCGCTGCTGGTGGGGCTGCGCGTGAAGAAGGAAACCATCGGCGAGATCACTGCCGCGGCCCAGGTGATGCGCGAGTTCTCGACCAAGGTCGAGGTCGTCGACCGCACCCACCTGGTCGACATCGTCGGCACCGGCGGCGACGGTTCGAACACCTTCAACATTTCCACCTGTGCGATGTTCGTGGCTGCGGCCTGCGGCGCGCGCGTGTCCAAGCACGGCAATCGCGGGGTGTCGAGCAAGTCGGGCAGCGCCGATGTGCTCGAAGCCATGGGCGTGACGCTGGCATTGCCGCCGGCGGCGATCGCGCGCTGCATCGAAGAGACCGGCATCGGCTTCATGTTCGCGCCGAACCACCACCCGGCAATGAAGAACGTCGGCCCGGTGCGCAAGGAGCTCGGCGTGCGCACGATCTTCAACATCCTCGGGCCGCTGACCAACCCGGCCGACGCGCCCAACATCCTGATGGGCGTGTTCCACCCCGACCTGGTCGGCATCCAGGTGCGCGCCTTGCAGCGCCTGGGCGCCGAACATGCGGTGGTGGTTTATGGCCGCGACGGCATGGACGAAGTCTCGCTCGGTGCGGCCACGATGGTCGGCGAGTTCAACCACGGTGCGATCACCGAGTACGAGATTCACCCTGAGGACTTCGGTCTGACGATGGCCTCCAGCCGGGCGCTCAAGGTCGAGACGCCCGCCCAGTCGCTGGCGCTCGTGCGCTCGGTGCTCGACGACGAACCCGGCCCGGCGCGCGACATCGTGATGCTCAACGCCGGCGTCGCGCTGTATGCCGCCAACGTCGCCCAGTCGATGGCCGATGGCGTGACACTGGCGCGCGAGGCGCTGGCGTCGGGCCGGGCACGGGCCAAGATGAACCAGTTCGTCGAGGCGACGAAAAAGCTCGCGCAAGCATGAGCGACATCCTCGAGCGCATCGTCGCCGTCAAGCGCGAAGAGATCGCGCTGGCCAGGGGGCGACGCGATGAAGCGTCGTTGCGGCGCGATGCCGAGGCACTGCGCGAAGTGCGCGACTTTGTCGCAGCCTTGCGGGCGCGGATCGCGGCCGGCCACGCTGCCGTGATCGCCGAGGTGAAGAAAGCCAGCCCGAGCAAGGGCGTGCTGCGCGAGCATTTCGTGCCCGGCGACATTGCCGCGAGCTACGAGCGCGGCGGGGCGGCCTGCCTGTCGGTGCTGACCGACGAGCGCTTCTTCCAGGGCTCGGCGGCGCACTTGCGCCAAGCACGCGCCGCCTGCGCGATGCCGGTGCTGCGCAAGGATTTCGTCGTCGACAGCTACCAGGTGTTCGAGGCGCGTGCGATGGGGGCCGACTGCATCCTGCTGATTGCGGCCTGCCTGGGCGATGCGGCAATGGCTGACTTCGAGGCGCAGGCCCATGCGCTCGGCATGGCGGTGCTGGTGGAGGTACACGATGGCGCCGAACTCGACCGCGCGCTGCGCCTGGCCACCCCACTGGTGGGTATCAACAACCGCAACCTGCGCAGCTTTGCGGTGTCGCTGGACACCACACTGGCGCTGCTGCCGCAGGTGCCGGCCGAGCGGCTGCTGGTCACCGAATCGGGCATCCTCGCGCCGGCCGACGTGCGGCGCATGCGCGCTACAGGCGTGGCCGCGTTCCTCGTCGGCGAAGCCTTCATGCGTGCACCGGACCCCGGCGAGGCGCTGGCCAGGTTGTTCGAGTGACCGTGGGCGCCGAAGTGCTGCGGGAGCGCTTCGCTGTCCGTGGCCGTTTCTATGAGGCGCAACTCGGCGGGCGTAGCTTTGCGTTGCGCAGCCACCTCGAGATTTTCGAGCGCTGCCTGGCCTGGCCGCAAGTGGCCGAATCAGACGCCGATCTGGTGGCGGTGATGATGAATCCCGGCGGTTCGCGACCTCTCGACGAAGCGGACCGGAGCGGCTGGGCGCCCGCCTTGCCCGACCGGACGCAGTACCAATTGATGAAGCTGGCACTGCTGGCGCAGCGGGCGGGACGTTCGATCCGGCACATCCGGGTCATTAACCTGTCGGACCTGCGGACGCCCAAGAGTGCCGAACTGTTTACCGCCCTCGCGACCCTTGCCGATGACCGCCACAGCATCTTCAGCCCTCGCCGTGCTGCGGAGTTGCAACGCGCGCTCGGACGAGGGCGTCGCTCGCCGCTGCTGCGAGCCTGGGGATTGGCGCGGCAGCTCGAACCCTTGGCCAAGGCAGCTATTGCAGCGACATGCGATGCTGAAGTGTTGGGACTTACTGACAATGGGCTGGCCTACCGTCACCCGCTGCCTCAGCGCGCTGATTTCCAGCAGCGCTGGCTCGACGAGATGGCGCGCCAGATCGCGAGCGCGGTCTGAGCCTGCTCGCCAGCGACGGGCGGGCCGCTCGAAAAATCCCGCTATACTCTTCGGTTCGCCGCGGAGGGGTGCCCGAGTGGCTAAAGGGGGCAGACTGTAAATCTGTTGGCTTACGCCTACGCTGGTTCGAATCCAGCCTCCTCCACCAGGCGAAACCAAAATTTTCGAGTGTGTTTTGACTTCTGTGCTGCGTGTCGACGCTGTCGTGGCCGGAGCTTCCGGGCGGGAGTAGTTCAATGGTAGAACCCCAGCCTTCCAAGCTGATGACGCGGGTTCGATTCCCGTCTCCCGCTCCAACGTCGTTGTCGGCACCGTTGTGGTTGTTGCGTTTTCGTCGCCAGAGGCTTGGTTGCATTTGCGGCTGTCAAGCCTGTGTCGATGCCCATGTGGCTCAGTGGTAGAGCACTCCCTTGGTAAGGGAGAGGTCGCGCGTTCGATCCGCGCCATGGGCACCAGGGGATCGAGAGCGCAGTCCAGTAACCTTTGAGGGCTCGCGAAGCGGCCCGCCGTCCTGTTGGAGATTCTCAAGTGGCAAAAAGCAAATTTGACCGCAGCAAGCCGCACGTGAACGTGGGCACGATCGGGCACGTCGATCATGGCAAGACCACGCTGACCGCAGCGCTGACCAGCGTGCTGGCGGCCAAATTCGGCGGCGAGGTCAAGGCCTACG
>JANMSR010000270.1:0-3021 GCA_031389565.1 Burkholderiales bacterium | reverse complement strand
CAATGAAGCGCATCTGGGTGTAGTCCTCGGGCTTGCCGATGCCATAAATGGCGCTGACGCTGGCCACGATGACCACGTCGCGCCGCTCGAGCACGCTTTTGGTGGCCGACAGCCGCATCTGCTCGATGTGCTCGTTGATCGCGCTGTCCTTCTCGATGAACAGGTCGCGCTGCGGCACGTAGGCCTCGGGCTGGTAGTAGTCGTAGTAGCTGACGAAGTACTCGATCGCGTTGTTCGGAAAGAACTCGCGGAACTCGCTGTACAACTGCGCGGCCAGGGTCTTGTTCGGTGCGAACACGATCGCCGGCCGGCCCAGCCGCGCGATCACATTGGCCATCGTGAAGGTCTTGCCCGAGCCGGTGACGCCGAGCAGGGTCTGGTAGGCCAGGCCGTCGTTGATGCCCTCGACCAGTTGCGCGATCGCCGTGGGCTGGTCCCCGGCCGGTGGGTAAGGCTGGTACAACTGGAACGGCGAATCGGGAAAACTGACGAACACGCCTTCGGCCACCGGTTGGGCGGCGACTTTCACGCCGGGCAGCGCTTCGGGGACTGAGGACATCGGGGAGTGCCTAGACGTTGGCCCGTAAAATCGGGACCACCGAACAGCGTACCGCAATGCGACGCTGCGCCCCTGCCCCGCTGCTGAGAACTGCTATTCAAGAGCCCTGCCATGAGCCTGTTTTCTGCCGTCGAAATGGCCCCCCGCGACCCGATCCTGGGTTTGACTGAACAGTTCGCCGCCGACCCGAACCCGCACAAGGCCAACCTCGGCGTCGGCGTCTACACCGACGAGAACGGCAAGCTGCCACTGCTGGCCTGCGTGGCCGCAGCCGAGCAGCAATGCGTCGAAGCCGCCAAGCCGCGCGGCTACCTGCCGATCGACGGCATCGCCGCCTATGACCAGGCGGTGCAGGGCTTGGTGTTCGGTGCCGACAGCGCCGTGGCTAAGGCCGGACGCGTGGCCACCGTGCAAGCCATCGGCGGCACCGGCGGGCTGAAGATCGGCGCCGATTTCCTGAAACGCGTGAACCCGCGCGCCAAGCTACTGATCAGCGAGCCGAGTTGGGAGAACCACCGCGCCCTCTTCACCAACGCGGGCTTCGAGGTCGCCAGCTATCCGTACTACGACGCCACCTCGCGCGGCATCGACTTCGCCGCCATGCGCGCGGCGCTCGACACGGCCCTTGCCGGCACCATCGTCGTGCTGCACGCGTGTTGCCACAATCCGACCGGCTGCGACCTGACGCCCGCCCAATGGGCCGAGGTGGTGGCCGTGGTCGAGGCCCGCGGCCTCGTGCCTTTCCTCGACATGGCCTACCAGGGCTTCGGCGTGGGCCTGGCCGAAGACGGCGCCGCGGTCGGCCTGTTTGTCGCCAGCGGCCTGAACTTCTTCGTCGCGACCTCGTTCTCGAAGAGCTTTTCGCTCTACGGCGAGCGCGTCGGCGCGCTCAGCGTGGTGTGCGAAAACGCCGACGAAGCGTCGCGCGTGCTGTCGCAGCTCAAGATCGTGATCCGCACCAACTACTCCAACCCGCCGATCCACGGCGCGCAAATCGTCGCCACCGTGCTGACCACCCCCGTACTGCGCGCGCAATGGGAGCAGGAGCTGGGCGCCATGCGCCTGCGCATCAAGGCCATGCGCCATGCGCTGGTGCAAGCGCTGGCCGCCGCCGGGGTCGTGGTCGACCTGGGTTTCATCACCCGCCAGCAGGGCATGTTCAGCTACTCGGGCCTGAACGCCACGCAAATGCAGCGCCTGCGCAGAGAGTTCGGCATCTATGGCCTCGATTCGGGCCGCATCTGCGTGGCCGCACTGAATGCCAAGAACATCGGCGCCGTGGCCGCGGCAATCGCCAAGGTGATGTGAGAGCCTGTGAAGGTATGAATCGCACCCGCGTGAGGCCCCAGAAGGCGCCCAATTTAGGCGCAAAGCGCAGCCGGGCTGGAGGCCCGGCGAGCATTTGCAACGACAAGTGGGCGCTTTCTGGGGCCTCACCCTTCGGGCCGGGGGTACCCAAGGGCGCTGGGGGGTGTTGCACTGCTTGCCCGGGCAGCGAGCTCGGGCAAGCAGTGCGCCTAGCCCAGCGCCCTTGGCCACCCCGGCGCGGGCGCGATTCATATCTTCACAGGCTCTGAGGGTGCGACTCTGTCGCGCGGGCGACAAAGACGCCGATATCGAACCACTTCCTACGTCTTATTGCGGTAGTGAAAGGCCACCAACGGCAGCACGATTGCCGTAACAGATGTACATTTGCTGCACTGCACCAAAGTGCGACCATGACCTGAACGGAGACGATCAATGCTGTACCAGTTCTACGAGACGCAGCGCGCGCTGATGGCTCCTTTTTCTGAGTTCGCCAGCGCGTCCTCCAAGCTCTACAACCATCCGCTGTCGCCCTTCACGCACACACCGATGGCGCAGCGGGTGTCGGCCGGGTTGGATCTGATGCACCGGCTGGCCAAGGATTACGAGAAGCCCCAGTTCGACATCCGCACTGCGGTGGTCGACGGTGTGGCCGTGGCGGTGCAAGAGCAGGTGGCGATCGAAAAGCCCTTCTGCCGTCTGCTGCGCTTCAAGCGTTTCACCGACGACCCGCGGGCGCTGACCGACATGAAGACCCAGCCGGTGGTGCTGATCGTGGCGCCGCTGTCGGGCCACCACTCGACGCTGCTGCGCGACACCGTGAAGAGCCTGCTCACCGGCCACAAGGTGTTCATCACCGACTGGACCGACGCGCGCATGGTGCCGGCCGACAAGGGCCCCTTCCACCTCGACGATTACGTGGCCTACATGCAGGAGTTCATCCGGCACATCGGCCCCGAAGTGAATGTCATCTCGGTGTGCCAGCCGACCGTGCCGGTGCTGGCCGCAATTTCGCTGATGGCCAGCCGCGGCGAGTTCACGCCGCGCACGATGACCATGATGGGCGGGCCGATCGACGCGCGCAAATCACCCACCGCCGTCAACAACCTGGCGATGAACAAGAGCCACGAGTGGTTCGAGCACAACGTGATCTACCG
>JANMSR010000246.1:0-1962 GCA_031389565.1 Burkholderiales bacterium | reverse complement strand
CGGCCGACCTGCATCAGCTTGACTTCCAGGCTGCCCAGCCACAGCGTCATCTCGCCCTTGAAGGTGAGCGTCGGCCAGGTCAGCCCGGGGATGGTTTCGACCGCCTGAAACAGGCGAGGAAAGCGCTCGATCTCGCTTTTCATGTCTTGCGCACCGCGCTCGACGATCAGGTCGCGCGTGTCCTGGCTGGCGATGATGTGCTGGGCCTGGTAGGCCGACGCACCGAGCACGCGCACCGCGTGGTAATGGCTCATCACCACGTACCGGATCGGCTTGTCGGTCACTTCGCGAATGCGGCGGATCACGTCTTGCGCCATCACCGGCGTGGCCTGGGTGTCGATCACCATCACCGCGTCGTCGCCGATGACCACGCCAGTGTTCGGATCGCCCTCGGCGGTGTAGGCATAGGCGTTGTCGGACAGCTTGGTGAAGCTGACCTTCTTCTCTTGCAGATCGGCCTGGGACGCAAATGCCTTGCTCATGAGAAAACTCCAAACGACTCAACAGCGAACGGATCGACTCTTACCGATCTTCTGGCTTGATTTTAGGCGCGCGATCAACCTTTCTGTGCCCGGCGTCAGCGCCATGGCGGCACGCAGAGGCTGGGGGTTCGAATTGCCATTGCGACCGCGTCGCGCCGACTCGTTGATGCCAGGCACGGCACGACGGCGGCGGCGACATCCCCAGCTCATGGGAGCGCTCGCGTCACGCAACCCTGCGGGCATCCCGAATCCAGACCCGCAGCCGACCCACCGACTCGAAGCCGAGCCGCTCGAACAACAGCGCCTCAGCATCGATCTCGTAGCACACCAGGGGCAGCCCGGGAAACACCGCCGCAGCCGCATCCAGGCAGGCCCGCCGATAGCGGTCCGCATCTTCGTCAGGCACGAACAGGTTGGTCACGCCCACGACCCCGGCAGCACGGTGCGCCATCACGCCGGCCACCACCTTTTCATCGCGCTCGAACGCGATGACGGCATTCGAGGCGTCGTTCAACAGCGGCGGCAGAAACACCCGCTCTGCGGGTGGCGAACCGGCCGCCCAGGCGCGCTCCCAATCGATCAGCTCGGCGGCCTCGGTGACGCGCCGCCAGCGCGGGCCGATCGGCGCTTGCGCGTCGGTGGACACAGGGGCTCGCCACAGCCAGCGCGCAGCAAACAGTTCACGACATTCCAGCGCGCCGAGGTCGAGACAGGCAAAGCTGTCCTTCAGGCTCCACGCGGCGGCATGCCGGGTTGCCAGCAGCGCCTCGACACGCGCCATCACATCGGCCGGCACCGCCTCCAGCGTCACCACGTTCGGATAGAACCGCGGCACCGGCCCGCCGTGCCACCACAGGCCGTCATCGAAACAGCCGGGCCGCGCGTGGGCGCTGCACACCGCGTCGCACCAACTGGCGTTGTTCAACGCTGCCTGCTGCGCGCGCGGGATCGTCATGCTCGATGCACAGGCAAGGCCGCGAGGAAATCCCGCACCGCCCGCGTGAACAGCGCCGGCTGCTCGGCCACGCTCAAGTGCGAGGCTTCGTCGAGCACCACCAGCCGCGAACCGGCAATGCGCTGCGCCATCGCCTCGGACATTGCCACCGGCGCACCCACATCCAGCGCGCCCGCAAGGATCAGCGTCGGGCAGCTGATTTGCGGCAGGCGGTCCAGCCAGTTCACGCCCGCCACCGCATGGCAGGCGGCCACGTAACCGACCGCCTGCGTGCGCAACAGGCTGCGCCGCGCCTCGGCGACCAGTTCCGGATTCGCAGCCCTGAACGCGGCATGGAAGTAGCGCTCCATCACCATGTCGGCGATGGCCGGCAGGCCACCGGATTCGACCGCCGCGATGCGCTGCGTCCAGGCCGACTGCGCTGCGGCGGGGTACTGCGCGGCGGTGTTGGCCAGCACCAGGCCGCGCAGCAATTCGGGGTGGCGAATGGCCAGGCCCTGCCCCACCATGCCGCCCATCGACAAG
>JANMSR010000229.1:0-2868 GCA_031389565.1 Burkholderiales bacterium | reverse complement strand
TGTCCGCGGCGCTGCGCACGCGGCGCGGCTTGGGCCGCGCTTTCCAGTTGACGCAACTGTTCCCGAATCTGTCGGTGCAGGAGAACGTGCGGCTGGCCGTGCAAGCCCGGGATCAGGGAAGAAGCGCTTCGCACTTCGTGGGCGGCGGCTCGAATCTCTTCGCGGTGTGGCTCGACCGCCGCGACTGGATCGACGAATCCCTCGCCTTGCTCGACGCCGTGCGCCTGGCCGACAAGCGCGACGGTGTCGCGTCGAGCCTGCCGCACGGCGACCAGCGCAAGCTGGAAGTGGCGCTGCTGATGGCGCTCGACCCCAAGGTCTACCTGTTCGACGAGCCCACCGCCGGCATGAGCCTCGACGAGGTGCCGGTCGTGCTCGACCTGATCCGTGCGCTGAAGGCCCGCCGCGACCGCACGATCCTGCTCGTCGAACACAAGATGGACGTGGTGCGCGAACTCGCCGACCGCATCGTCGTGCTGCACAACGGGCAACTCGTGGCCGATGGCGAACCGGCGGCTGTCATCGCCAGTCCGGTCGTGCAACAAGCCTACCTCGGCCTGGCCCCCGTGCCAGAGGCCGTCGCATGACGCCGCTGCTCGAACTGCAAGCCGTGCACACGCACATCGGCGCGTACCACATCCTGCACGGCGTCGACCTGGCGGTGCCCGAGGGCGAGGTGACGATGCTGCTCGGCCGCAACGGTGCCGGCAAGACGACCACGCTGCGCACGGTGATGGGCCTGTGGCGCGCGTCGAAGGGCGACGTGCGCTTTCGCGGCGAGTCGCTGCTCAAGCTCGCCACACCCGAGATCGCCCAGCGCGGCATCGCCTACGTGCCCGAGAGCATGGGCATCTTCAGCGACCTGACGGTGAAGGAAAACCTGCTGCTCGCCGCCCGCGCCGCGCGCCGCGCGGAAGACCTCGACCGCAAGCGGATCGAATGGATCTTCAGCCTGTTCCCGGCGCTGCAAACTTTCTGGCTCGCCCCGGCCGGCAAGCTCAGCGGCGGCCAGAAACAGATGCTCGCCGTCGCCCGTGCGATCGTCGAGCCGCGCGCGCTGCTGTTGATCGACGAGCCGAGCAAGGGCCTGGCGCCGGCCATCATCGCCAACCTCGTGCGCGCCTTGGCCGAGTTGAAGAAGCAGCGCACGACGATCCTGCTCGTCGAGCAGAATTTCATGATGGCCAAGGCACTCGGCGACCGCGTGGCGGTGATGGACAACGGACGCGTCGTGCACGCCGGCGCGATGGCCGAGTTGGCGGGGGACGAGACGCTGCAGCAGCGGTTGTTGGGCTTGTCGCTGGGGGCGCACCGATGAACGCCGTGACGAGCCCAAGCCCGATCCCGGGCGCGATTCCGAAGGCCAGCTTCGACGCCAAGCCACTGGCGCTGCTGGCCGCGCTGGCGCTGTTCGGTCTGCCCTTGGTCGGCAGCGCCAGTACCTGGGCCACGCTCACCGTCGCCGGCCTGGCGATGGGCCTGATCATCTTCGTCATCGCGTCGGGCCTGACCCTGGTGTTCGGCCTGATGGACGTGCTCAATTTCGGCCATGGCGTGTTCATCGCCACCGGCGCCTACGTCGCCACCAGCGTGCTCGGCGGCATGAGCGCGTGGACGCTGTCGCCGTCGCTGGCGGCCAACCTCGGCGCGATCTTCATCGCGATGGCCGCAGCGATGGGCGTTGCCGCAGCGCTCGGCCTGGCCTTCGAGCGGATCATCGTGCGCCCGGTCTATGGCCAGCATCTGAAGCAGATCCTGATCACGATGGGCGGCATGATCGTCGGCGAAGAGCTCATCAAGATGATCTGGGGCCCGCAGCAGATCGCGCTGCCGCTGCCCGAGGCCCTGCGCGGCGCCTTCGTCTTCGGCGACGTGGCGATCGAGAAGTACCGCGTGCTCTGCGTGGCCGTCGGTTTGGCCGTGTTCGCGCTGCTGCTGTGGGTGCTCAACCGCACCAAGGTGGGCCTGCTGGTGCGCGCCGGCGTGCAGGACCGCGAGATGGTCGAGGCGCTGGGCTACCGCATCCGGCGCCTGTTCGTCGGCGTGTTCGTCGCCGGCTCGGCGCTGGCCGGCCTGGGCGGCGTGCTCTGGGGGCTGTACCAGCAAATCGTCACGCCGCAGATCGGCGCCCAGGTCAATGTGCTGATCTTCATCGTCATCATCATCGGCGGCCTGGGCTCGACGCTGGGCTGCTTCGTCGGCGCGCTGGGGGTCGGGCTGCTGGCCAACTACGCCGGCTTCCTCGCGCCGAAGGTGGCCCTGGTGTCGAACATCGCGCTGATGGTGGCCGTGCTGTTGTGGCGGCCACAGGGCTTGTATCCGGTGACGAGTCGCTAGCGTCATGCTCAACCGCATGCTCTCGCACGACCTGCCGAAAAGCCGCTGGCTCGCCGCGGCACTGCTGCTGATCGTGATCGCACTGGCGCTCGCGCCCTTCCTGTTCCCCGGCAGCAAGGCCCTGGGCGTGGCGGCCAAGATGCTGGTCTTCATCGTGCTCGTGGCCAGCTACGACCTGCTGCTCGGCTACACCGGCATCGTCAGCTTCGCGCACACGATGTTCTTCGGCATCGGCGCCTACGGCGTGGCGATCGCCAGCACGCGGCTGGGCGAAGGCTGGGGCGCAGTGGCCGTGGGTCTGGCCGCGGCGCTGGCGATTTCGCTCGCACTGTCACTGGTGATCGGCCTGTTCTCGCTGCGCGTGAAGGCGATCTTCTACGCCATGATCACGCTGGCCGTGGCCGCCGCGTTCCAGACCCTGGCCTCGCAGTTGTCGGATCTCACCGGCGGCGAAGACGGGCTGACGTTCAAGAACCCCGGGCTCCTGTCGCCGTCGTTCGAGCCGTTAGACAGCCCGCTGTTCGGCCTCAC
>JANMSR010000221.1:0-5454 GCA_031389565.1 Burkholderiales bacterium | reverse complement strand
GTCGCGCGATGAGCCCATCCGCAGTGTGCTCCTGCACGAGCCGCAGCGCCAGACTCGCCGCACGCGCCGACCGCCGCCGTGGACAAGTCTGCACTGTCCGCAACCCGCCCGCAGTCCACTTATAAATCGGGGAATGCTGTTCAGACGAGCGGGGCCACTTCTCAGCCGAGCAAATCGGCCAATGCCGTGAGGCTGTCTGCCGACAGGTCGACGGGCACGCTGGCGCGGCGCTCACCGCGGCCCGGCCCGTGCTCGTCGGGTCGCGCGATGAACACCGTGCGCAGGCCGACCTCGGCAGCGGCCTCGAGGTCGGACGAATGCGCGGCGACCATCAGGGTTTGCGCCGGTTCGCAGTCGAAGGCCGCGGCGGCCGACAGGTAGACGACGGGCTTGGGCTTGTAGTCGCGCGCCAGTTCCGCACCGACGATTGCGTCCCAGTGCCAGCCATTGCGCCGCGCCAGGTCGGCCATCAGCGAGATGTTGCCGTTGGAGCAGGGCGCGATGCGAAAGCGCTGCCGCAGCCGCGCCAGGCCCGGCCCGACATCGGCCCAGGCATCGAGCCGGTGCCAGGCGCGGTTGAGGTCGGCGCGGGTGGCTTCGGGCACGTCGTCGAGGCCGAAATCCTTCAGCACCTGGTCGAGATTGCGCCGGTGCAGTACATCGAGCTTGGAAAACGGCAGCCGCCCGCTGCGCACCTCCTGCATCGTCGGCTGGTACTGGGCGCGCCAGGCGTCGGCAAAGGCTTCGCCGTCGATCGCCGGGCCGTACGGCGCGAGTGCCGCGCACGCCTCGCGGGCGACGCCGCTGCGCCAGTCGACCAGGGTGCCGAAGACATCGAAGATCAGGGCTTGAACGTCATGCATGGCGGGGTGGCGTGCCGTAGCGTGCAACGACGTTAGCATCGTGGCGGCCGCCGGCATTGCGGCAGCCGAATCAAGGAATGGGCTGATGGAACAACGGCGGCTGCGCGTGGGGCAAGCGATCACGCCCGACGAATTCGAAACACTTTCGGACGCGCAGTTGGCGCGCCTGGTGCCCAAGGCCTACCGCGGGTTCTTCCCCGGCAAGGAGAACTGCGCCGACGGCCACTTCTACCTGCACGACGGCACGGCCTGGAGCTTCTACAAGGGCGACCTGCTCGACGACTGAGGGTCGCCGTGACGTCTGGACAGCCCGGTCAGCCCGGCGCGCTGCCGCCAGGCCCGCAGCGCCTGCAACAGCAGCGTGCCGCAGAGCGAGCCCACCCACAGCGGGCTGTCGGCCAACAAGGTGGGCAACCGCGCAAAGGACTCGGGATTCTTTTGCTCGACATAGCGCGCCAGTTCGAGCACCTGGCCGGCGCTCAGCCGCATCGCATCGTCGAGCGTGGCACTGGCGACGTGCCACTGCGCGCTGGGCAGCAGGTTGCTGAACGCGCCGGCGGCGATCGCCACGAGCGCCAGCGGCCCGACCGGACGCAGCAGCCCGTTGAGCAGCCGCACGCGCTGCGGCGGCGCCGCCTTGGCAAACAGGTCGGCGACCAAGGGGGCCAACTCCGGCGCGGTGTGCGCTGGTCGGTATTCGCGCGGGTCGGGGTGCAGCGGTGCCATGGCGAGACCTTGCGTTCGATGGACAAGGACAAAGCCTAGTCGCGCGGCGTGACAACGAGGTGTCCATACCGTTTCGAATTGAAAGGAAATTTTGTTGGGTCAGAACGGGCCGGCCGCCGCGTTGACTGCCACCGGGTCGACGCCGAGCTTGCCGGCGGCGTCGAGGATCTCCTGCCAGGTGGTGGCGTCGACCGGCACGCCCTCGGCGCTGCGGCGCGCGCGCATGGCGCGTTCGGGCTCGCCGGCCACCAGCACCGCTTCGTAACCTTCGCGCGGCGGCGAGGCCCGGACCCAGTCGATGAAGGCGAGCGCTTCCTTCTCGAATGCGGCAAGGTCGCCCAGCCGGGCCGGGTCGACGAGCACGCTGAACATGCCGTTGAGGATGCGGCGCTGCGAGCTGTCATTGTCGCGCTGGGTCATGCCCGCGGCCAGCGCACCGCCCAGCAACTCGCACATCAATGCGAGGCCGTAGCCCTTGTGCGCGCCGAACGTGAGCAGGGCACCGACCGGCGGCACCACGGCGTAGCGCGGCTCGCGCGTCGGCCGGCCCTGGTCGTCGATCAGGTGGTCGGGCGGCACCTGCTCGCCCTTGTTCATCGCCACCCGCGTCTTGCCCTGTGCGATCACGCTGGTGGCGAAGTCCAGGATCACCGGCTCGCGGCCGGTAAAGGGCACGCCGGCGCAGAATGGGTTGGTGCCGAAGCGCGCATCGCCACCGCCGAACGGTGCCACGATGCCGCGTGCGATGACGTTGACGAAGTGCATCGAGACCAGCCCCGCGGCCGCCGCCTGTTCAGCCCAGGCGCCTATGCGGCCCAGGTGGTGCGCGTTGCCCAGCGCGACGATGCAACTGCCCTGCGCACGGGTGCGCTCGATGCCCAGCGCCATCGCTTCACGGCCGATCACCTGGCCGAAGCCCGCCCCGCCGTCCAGACGCAGCAGCGCGCCGCTGTCCAGCAGCGTGCGCACATGGGTGTTGGCCTTCAGGCCGCCTTGCAGAAAGGCCTCGGCATAGCGCGGCAGCATGCCGATGCCATGCGAATCGTGGCCGGTGAGGTTGGCGTCGATCAGGTTGGAGGCAACGGCGTCGACTTCGGGTTCGTCGCTGCCGAAGCCGCGCACCAGCAGTCGAATGGATTGGCTCAGGCGGGCCAGGTCGATGGTGTGCATGGGGCTCATACGGGTGTGTCCGGGAAACTGCGGGGCTGCGGTCGAGGCGGTCGTGATCCTAGACTGCCTGGACCTCATTTCACGGGGTCGACGAGAGGACACCATGCCGATGCAACGCCGCAGCTTCGTGATCGCGATGACCAGCCTGCCCGCCTGGGCGCAAACCCCGGCGCCGTGGCCGAACAAGCCGATCCGCTACATCGTGCCCTTCGCCCCCGGCGGCACCACCGACATCCTGGCCCGCGTGGTCGGCGAAAAACTCGGCCTGGCGCTCGGCCAGACCATCGTGGTTGAGAACAAGGCCGGCCAGGGCGGCTCGGCCGGCGCGGCCGAACTGGCGCGCGCCGCGCCCGATGGCTACACCATCGGCGGCGGCACGATCAGCTCGCACGCCATCAACGCCACGCTGTACGACAAGCTGCCCTACGACCCGGTGACCAGCTTCGAGCCGATCACGATGTACGTCACGCTGCCCAACGTGCTGATCGTTCACCCCAGCGTGCCGGCGAACAATGTGCGCGAAATGATCGCGTTGCTGAAGGCCAACCCCGACAAGTACTCGTTCGGTTCGGCCGGCGTCGGTACCTCGCAGCACATCTCGGGCGAGTTGTTCAACACCCTGGCCGGGGTGAAGATGCAGCACATCCCGTACCGCGGCAGCGGGCCGATGATTCCCGAGTTGCTCGGCGGCACCCTGCTGGTGGCGTTCGACAACATCACCACGGTGATCCAGCACATCAAGGCCGGCAAGCTGCGCGCGTTGGCCGTGACCACGGCCACGCGCTCCAACGCCGCGCCCGACGTGCCCACGCTGGCCGAGTCCGGCCTGGTGGGCTACGAGCTCAGCTCCTGGCAAGCGGTGTTCGCGCCGGCGGGCACGCCCAAACCGATCGTCGAGCGGCTGTACACCGAGATCGGCAAGATCCTGAAGATGCCCGACGTGGTCAAACGCCTCAACGACCTTGGCCTCGATGTGTCCGGCATGCCGCCGGCCGAACTCGCCGCGCTGATCAAGGCCGACGTGCCGCGGCTGGGCAAGGTGGTCAAGGACAGCGGGGCGACGGCGAACTGACGCAGGCCAGCGCCGGGCCGCTCCCAAGCGGCCTGCGCTCGCCTGAGGGCCACAAAAAGGGGCCCGTGCCGGGCCCAGGGACGACGCCGCTGGCGTCTTGGGTCGTCACTTCGCGCCGAGACCCATCTTCCTGCCGACCTCGGTGTAGACCTTGGTGCGTTCCTTCATGAACGCGTCCATGCCTTCGACACCGACATTGATCAGCTCGAAGCCGCTGCGCGCCGCCAGCTCCTTCATTTCGGGGTCGGCGTTCAGCGCGGCGAACAGGTCCGACAGGCGCTTGCGCGCGTCGGGCGGCGTCGACTTCGGCACGCCGATGCCGCGGTAGGCGCCGTCGACCCAGTCGACGCCGAGCTCCTTGAAGGTCGGCACGTCGGGCAAAAGCGCGTGGCGCTTGTCCATCGCCACGGCCAGCGCGCGCACCTTGCCTTTGTTGTTGACGGCGAACGCGGTGTAGCTCATCGCCGCGTCGAGGTGGCCGCCGAGCACCGCGATCGTCAGGTCGCCGGTACCCTTGTAGGGTACGTAGGTGGTCTTCACACCGTAGGCGCCGTTGAGTCGCTCGTGCGCCGCGTGGTTGGCCCCGTTCAGGGCCGAGCCGCCGAGGTTCAACTTGCCCGGATCGGCCTTGGCCACCTTCAGGAAATCGGCAAAGGTCTTGAGTGGGCTGGCCTCGTTCACCACCAGCGCGTCGGGCGTGTAGTGGTACCAGAACACCGGCGTCGCGTCCTCGGTCTTGTACTGCACGTTGCCTTCCATCGGCTGCAGCACCATGTGCGGCAGGTTGACGCCCATGATGTTCAAGCCGTCGCCGGGCATCGAGTTCATCGACGACCACAGCACAGCGCCGCCGCCGCCGGCCTTGTACTGCACCACGGTGTCGATGGCCGGGCACTTCTTCTTCAGCACGATCTGCTGGTGACGCGCAGAGATGTCGGATTCGCCGCCGGGTGGGAAGGCCTGCCAGTACATCAGGTTCTTCTCGGGGCAGGGCTGGGCCTGTACGGCCGCTGCGGCCAGCAGCGCAAAGGCTGCGATCAGGGTGCGATTCATGCGTGGGTCTCCGTTGAACGAATGCAATGCCCGCATCATGGCCTCAGGCCGCGCGCTGCGCCACCGGGTTGCCCAGTAGGGCGCACACCGCCGTGGTCACCTGTGCCGTGGTGGCGCGGCCCCCGAGATCGCGGGTGTGCAGGGCCGGGTTGGCCGTGACCGCCTCGATCGCCTGCATCAACTGCACGGCCGCCTCGGCTTGGCCCAGGTGCTCGAGCAGCATCACGCAGGACCAGAAGGTGCCCACCGGGTTGGCCAAGCCCAGTCCCATGATGTCGAACGCCGAGCCGTGGATCGGCTCGAACATGCTCGGGTAGCGGCGCTCGGGGTCGAGGTTGGCGGTCGGCGCGATGCCCAGACTGCCAGCCAGCGCGGCGGCCAGGTCGGACAGGATGTCGGCGTGCAGATTGGTGGCCACCACGGTGTCGATCGACGCCGGCCGGTTGACCATGCGCGCGGTCATCGCGTCGACCAGCTCCTTGTCCCACTTCACGTCGGGGAACTCCCGCGCCACCTGCACGGCGATCTCGTCCCACATCACCATCGCGTGGCGCTGCGCGTTGCTCTTGG
>JANMSR010000198.1:0-2718 GCA_031389565.1 Burkholderiales bacterium | reverse complement strand
GCGCTCGGCACCGGGCTTCATGATGGAGCTGTTCGCGCAGGAAGTGCCCGAGATCGAGCAGAGACTGCTCGAAATCAAGAGCTGCGCCCGCGACCCGGGATCGCGCGCCAAGATCGCCGTCGTGTCGTACGACAAGCGGGTCGACCCGATCGGCACCTGCGTGGGCGTGCGCGGCTCGCGCGTCACCGCCGTCACCAACGAGCTCGCCGGCGAGCGCGTCGACATCGTGCTGTGGTCGGAAGACCCGGCGCAGTTCGTCATCGGGGCGCTGGCCCCGGCCAACGTGCAGTCGATCGTCGTCGACGAAGAGCGCCACGCGATGGACGTGGTGGTCGACGAGGAGAACCTGGCTATCGCCATCGGCCGCGGCGGCCAGAACGTGCGCCTGGCATCGGACCTGACCGGCTGGCGCATCAACATCATGACCGCCGAGGAGTCGACTGCCAAGCACACGCTGGAGTCCGACTCGGTGCGCAAGCTGTTCGTCGACAAGCTCGACGTCGACCAGGAGGTGGCCGACATCCTGATCGCCGAGGGCTTCACCAGCCTCGAAGAAGTGGCCTACGTGCCGATGCAGGAAATGCTCGAAATCGAGAGTTTCGACGAAGACACCGTCAACGAGCTGCGCACCCGGGCCAAGGACGCCCTGCTGACGATGGAGATCGCCAAGGAAGAAAGCGTCGAAGAGGTGTCGCAGGATCTGCGCGACCTCGATGGCCTGACGCCCGAGTTGATTGCCAAGCTTGCGGAAGGCGGTATCCATTCCCGCGACGACTTGGCCGACCTGGCCGTCGACGAGCTGACCGAGATGACCGGCATCGAAGACGCCCTGGCCAAGACACTGATCATGCAGGCGCGCGCCCATTGGTTCAACGATTGATCGCTCCGCACACCACCCTACACAGCGCGCCGCACGCCCACCGAGGATTCCCACAATGGCTGTGACCACCGTCGCACAACTTGCTGCCGAGCTGAACCGCCCGGCCACCACGCTGCTCGACCAGCTGCAGTCTGCCGGTCTGTCCAAGCTGTCGGCCGACGACGCCCTGACCGACGCCGACAAGTCGCGCCTGCTCGAACACCTGCGTTCGAGCCACGGCAACGTCGCCAGCGGCGAGCGCAAGAAGATCAGCATCACGCGCAAGAGCACCAGCGAGATCAAGCAGGCTGACGCGTCAGGCAAGGCGCGCACGATCCAGGTCGAGGTGCGCAAGAAGCGCACCTTAGTCAAGCGCGACGAGGCGCCCACCGTCGACGAACCCGCGGCGCCGCCGCCGCCGGCGATCGACGAAGCCGAGCTCGAGCGCCGCGCCGACCAGGCGCGCCATCAGGCCGAACTGCTGCGCCGCCAAGAAGTAGAACTGGCCGAGAAACGCCGCCTGCGCGAAGAGCAGGAGCAGCGCGAGCGCGACGCCGCCGAGGCGCGTGCGCAGGCAGCGGTCGAAAAGGCGGCCAGCGAAATGGCAGCGGGGACACCGTCGGCGCAGCCGGCGGCGGCCGCGCCTGCGGCCGAGGTCGCCAAGCCGGCGCTGCGCGTCGTCAAGGCCGTCGAAACCGAGGCCGCCGAAAAGCAGCGCCTGTCCGATCTGGAGCGGCGCCGCAAGGTCGCCGAGATCGAGGCCGCCGCCATCCGCGCGATGATGAATGCGCCGAAGAAGGTGTTGCTGGCCAAGAAGCCCGAAGAGGCCAAGCCGGCGGTCGATCAGGCGCGCATCACGCGCACGAGCCACAAGCCGGCGACCCGCCCCGGCGCGCCGACGGCGGCAGGCGTGGCCAAGCCGGGCGACAAGAAATCGGTCAAGTCCGAGAAACTGTCGTCGAGCTGGGCCGACGATGCGGCCAAGAAGCGCGCCTTGAAGACCCGTGGCGACACGGGCGGCGGACGCCCCGGCTGGCGCGCGCCCAAGGGCGGGCGCGGTCGAGGTGAGCGTGGCGACAGCAATGGTTCATCCTTCGTCGCCCCCGCCGAGACGGTGATCCAGGACGTCCATGTGCCCGAGACGATCACCGTGGCCGACCTGGCGCACAAGATGAGCGTCAAGGCCAGCGAAGTCGTCAAGCAGTTGATGAAACTGGGCCAGATGGTCACGATCAACCAGTCGCTCGACCAAGAGACGGCGATGATCCTGGTGGAAGAAATGGGCCACAAGGCCTTCGCCGCCAAGCTCGACGACCCTGAGGCCTTCACCGAGGAAGAAGAAGCCGCATCGACGGCCGAACAACTGCCGCGTGCGCCGGTCGTGACCGTGATGGGACACGTCGACCACGGCAAGACCTCGCTGCTCGACTACATCCGCACCTCGCGCGTGGCGGCGGGCGAGGCGGGCGGCATCACCCAGCACATCGGCGCTTATCACGTCGACACGCCGGGCGGCATGATCACCTTCCTCGACACCCCGGGCCACGCGGCATTCACCGCGATGCGCGCACGCGGTGCGAAGGCCACCGACATCGTGATCCTGGTGGTCGCTGCCGACGACGGCGTGATGCCGCAAACGAAAGAAGCCATCGCTCACGCGAAGGCGGCCGGCGTGCCGATCGTCGTCGCGATGAACAAGATGGACAAACCCGACGCCAATGTCGAGCGGCTCAAGTCCGAGTTGGTCGCTGAACATGTGGTGCCGGAAGACTTTGGCGGCGACTCCCCATTCGTGGGCGTCTCGGCCAAGACCGGCCAAGGCATCGACACCCTGCTCGAACAAGTGCTGTTGCAGGCCG
>JANMSR010000189.1:0-3455 GCA_031389565.1 Burkholderiales bacterium | reverse complement strand
AGGCCTGCACCCAGCGCGGCGCGGCGTCGCGCAGCGCGATGTAGGCCAGCTCGTGGTCGAGCAGCGCATTCGCGCCGCCGCTGGACGCGGGCCGCACGCAATGCAGCAACCATGCGTGGATGCGCTGCGCCGGCGGGTGGTAGTAGCCGTCGGTGTGCCACTTGAGCGCGCGGTCGGTGTAGGGGATGAAGCCGCCGCGGCCGTCGCTGGCCGCGCTGACTGCGATGCTCGAAATACCGTCCTCATCGGCGAGCCAGTTGGCGTCTAGGTGTTCGAGGCCGAGCTGGCGACCGACCGCGCGGGCGATGTCCTTGTCGGGCCCCGTGTCCGCGCCGCGATAGACCGCCATGTTCCAGTCGGCGCAGCGTTGCAACAGGGCTTGCCGCTCGCTGGCGCTCAGGGCCTTGGCGTCGGCGACATCGACGATCAGGTCGTCAATGCAATGCGCCCGGCGCGCCAGCTTGTCGGCCCGCCAGCGCTGGTAGCCGGCCTCGTTGTCGAGATCGAACGGGCTGGCACACGGCTGCAGCCGGGCGCAATCGACAGCGGCATTCATCGCGTCAATCCCCGCTCACGCCGGTGCGCCGCGCCTTGCGCGGCTCGGTCGACAACAGGTTGCGCATCGCACTTTGCACCACCTCGACCGCCTCGGGCGCCTCGCTGGCCATCACCTGGTCGAGCACCCAGTGCTGGTCTTTGGCCGGCAGTGTGGGCGCCAGGCGGCTGCCCAGGTAGCGCATGAAGCCGAAGCTGGGGGTGAAGCTGGCGTCGGCCTCGACGATCACCGCGTCGGCGCCGAACTCGGCATAGTGATTCACGACTTCATTGACCAGATCGATGAAGCTGTCTTGCGATGACTTGCCGTCGGCACGCGGGCCCAGCAGGTCGTCCTCGTTGTCGGCCAGGGTGCCGGCGCAGTGGCGCACCAGGGCGGTCGTGAAGGCGCTGCGCTCAGGGCCGTCCATACGCACGTAGGCAATCCGATCGACCACCGCGATCAGGAACACCAGCACCTCGCGCATGAAGGCGAAGTACGGCGCGCCCGCATCGACATCGAAATCTGCACCACGCATGCGCTTGAGCATGTTCAGCGATGTGCGCCAGACGATGAAGGCCACCGCGCTGGCCTGCTGCTCGGCGCTCTTGGGTTCTCCGGTCTTGAACCATTGGCTCTTGATCCGCATCGCCGGCAGGCGGTGTTGGGGTCGGGTGGACATCGGCGATTTCAGTAGCCGCCCTTGCCCAGCGGTTGCGGCAGGCCGGCCACCTTGGCGCCCTGCTTGGCGGGGCCGACGGGGAACAGGTCGTACAGCGCCTTGCTGTCGCAGTCGGGCATCACGTCGGCCAGGCCCTTGAGCATGTTGCGGAAGTTGGGCGTGTGGCCATGCTCGCGGTACTCGTCGCGCAGGTAGGCCACGACCTTCCAATGCGCATCGGTGAGTTCGATGTTCTCGGCCGCCGCGATCACCCGCACCACTTCGTCGCCGAAGTCGGCTTCGAGCAGGAAGCCCTGGTCGTCTGTTTCGAGTTCATTGCCATCGACCGTGTAGCCCATCGCTGCTCCTTTCTGACAAGTGGTTTCCGTGGCTGTTCTCAGACGCGCACCGCCGCGGCCGACCTGTGCGGCACGAACAGGCCACAGCCCAGCCGGCGGTGCCGGCCGAGGCCGGATTCGAGCACGCGAAGGGAATCGGCCGGGGACAGGCCGTCGAGCATCAGGCTGTAGCCCGTCACCGGCACACCGTCATTGTCGATCACCTGGCGCCGGCCGCAGATGCGGCGACACGGCACGCCCAGGGCCTCGAGTTCGTGTTCGATGCTGCCCAGGAAGGCCAACTCCTCGTCGTCGGCGGTGCTCACCAGGTGCGCGTACAAGGTGGTGTGGGGCAGCAGTTCGCGAACGACTGCGGCTGGCCCCAACTGCAGCTTGAAGCCTGCGACATCGAGCACAGCGCCTTGCAGCGGCGCCAGTTCGGCAACCCGCTCGCGCCGAACGCGCAGCGTCAGGCGGGCCCGCTGCGAGAGCAAGGCGATGGGGCCGACACCCGCCACGGCATTGATGCGGTGCACGCCGGCTTCGGCCGGCTCGCTGAGCCAGGGCAGCAGCCGCTCCAGGGCTTCGGCCAGCGCACGCCGGTGGTCGCGCGGCAGTGTCCGGCCCTGCAGCGGGTAGATCACATCGACCATCGAAGCAGCGGTCTCGGGCATGTCCTCAGTTCTTCGGTTGCGAGTCGGCCCATTGCATTAGTGCGCGGCCCCATGCTTCGGCGGTTTGCGGGTCGACATCGAACACCGTGAAGCGACTCTTTTCGCGGATGCGCGTGCGCAGCAAGCTCATGCCGCCCGACTCGTGGTCGACTTGCTGCAACTCGATCTCCTGCCCGCCCAATGGCGCGCGCAACTTGGCAAGGGGTGTCAGGCGCGGCATGCGGACCTCTGAAAGGGGCATTGAGCGCGGGCGCCTCGGCAGCGTCCATACCCGGTACGGGTGAGCGCCGCATAACCCTTCCGGGTAATGGCACGGTGGCCCATCCGGTCTATCGTCGGCCACTGCGCAGCGCTCGCGGGCAACCGCACAGGAGATCCAGCACCATGGCCAAGCCACAGCACCCCACCCCGATGCTCGACGAGCTCGAGAGCGGACCCTGGCCGAGCTTCGTCACCGGCCTGAAACGGCTGGCCAACGACAAGGACTACATGGTCGACCTGATGGGTCAACTGGAGACGTCCTATCGCACCAAGAAGGGTTACTGGAAGGGCGGCACGGTGGGGGTGTTCGGCTACGGCGGCGGCGTGATCCCGCGCTTCACCGAGCTGAAGGACGAGAAGGGCGCGCCGGTCTTCCCCGACGCCGCCGAGTTCCACACCCTGCGGGTGCAGCCGCCGGCCGGCATGCACTACACCACCGACGTGCTGCGCAAGATGGCCGACATCTGGGAGGAGCATGGCTCGGGCCTGATTGCCTTCCACGGCCAGTCGGGCGACATCATGTTCCAGGGTGCGAAGACCAACAAGGTGCAGGACGCCTTCGATGCGCTGAACGAACTCGGCTTCGACCTCGGCGGCGCCGGCCCCGCGGTGCGCACTTCGATGAGCTGCGTCGGCGCCTCGCGCTGCGAGCAGAGCTGCTACGACGAATCGCGAGCGCACCGACAGGTCATCAACAACTTCCTCGACGACATCCACCGCCCCGCCCTGCCCTACAAGTTCAAGTTCAAGTTCTCCGGTTGCCCGAACGACTGCATGAACTCGATCCAGCGCTCCGACATGGCCGTCATCGGCACCTGGCGCGACAACATGCGCACCGACGAGGAACTGGCGCGCAAATGGTTCGCCAAGCATGGCATGAACGAGTTGGTCAACGACGTGATCACGCGTTGCCCGACCAAGACGATACTTTTGAAAGAGATCAAGGACGTGGCCACCGGGCCGAAGATTTCCAGCGTGGCGGTCAG
>JANMSR010000163.1:0-12845 GCA_031389565.1 Burkholderiales bacterium | reverse complement strand
CGGCGTCCTCAAACAGGCGTTCCAGGTGCGGCTGGTACCAACGCAGTGCGGTGGCCACGTCATCGGGCCAGGCGCCGGGGGCCAGCGTGTCGTGCGCCGACATCCACGCGCGCCAATCGCCGGCCGCTGCCGCCGGGGGTTTGAAGTCTCGCATCGCCTGCAGCGGCTCGGGCGCGGCGGCCATCGCATCGAGCAGCCGCCGCGCCGCGGTCGGCCCCATGCCGGGGACCAACTGCGCGACCCTGAAGCCGGCCAGGCGGCTGCGCGGGTTCTGCACCCAGCGCAGCACCGACAGCAGGTCCTTCACATGCGCGGCTTCCAGGAACTTGAGCCCGCCGAACTTGACGAACGGGATCTTGCGCCGCGTGAGTTCGAGCTCGAGCGTCGCGCTATGGTGGCCGGTGCGAAACAGCACCGCCTGCTGCTTGAGTTTGAGCCCGCCTTCGCGCTGCAGCAGCACCTCGTCAGCCACCCAGCGCGCCTGCGCCATCTCATCGGTCACCGTCACCAGCCGCGGCCGTTGCCCGCCCTGCTCGCTCCACAGGTTCTTGGTGTAGCGCTCGGTCGCCAGAGAAATGACCGCATTGGAAGCATCCAGGATCGGTTGCGTCGAGCGGTAGTTGCGCGCCAGCGTGACCACCTGCGCCGGCGGGTCGAACTGGGCCGGGAAGTCGAGGATATTGCGCACTTCCGCAGCACGAAAGGCGTAGATCGACTGCGCGTCGTCGCCGACCACGGTGAGGCCGCGCCCGTCGGGCTTGAGCGCCTTCAGGATCGCGGCCTGCAGGCGGTTGGTGTCCTGGTACTCGTCGACCAGCACATGGTCGAAGCGCGCGCCGATGGCGACCGCGAGCTTGGGCTCGGCCATCAGTTGCTGCCAGTACAACAGCAGGTCGTCGTAGTCGAGCACCTGCTGTTGCTGCTTGGCCTGCACGTAGGCGCGGAAGAGCTGCTTCAACTCCGCTTCCCAGCCCAGGCACCACGGGTAGTGTGTTTGCACGACGGCGTCCACCGGCCGCTGGCTGTTGACCACCCGCGAGTAGATCGCCAGGCAGGTGCCCTTCATCGGAAAGCGCTTGGTGGTTGCGGCCAGCCCCAGCTCCTGGCGCGCCAGGCCCATCAGGTCTTCGGCATCGCCGCGGTCGTGAATCGTGAACTGCTCCGACAGGCCGATGGCCCCGGCGGCCTCGCGCAGCAGGCGCGCACCGATGCTGTGGAAGGTGCCCGCCCACGGCAGATGCGGCGCGCGCTGCGTCGATGCGAAGCCCAGGGCCGCATGCAGCACACGCCCGCAGCGGCGCTCCATTTCCTGCGCCGCGCGGCGCGAGAACGTGAGCAGCAGGATGCGCTGCGGGTCGGCGCCCGCGAGCACCAGCCGCGCCACGCGCGATGCCAGGGTCATCGTCTTGCCGGTGCCTGCGCCGGCGAGCACCAGGAGGGGTCCCGCAGCAGATGCGCCGAGGCCGTGCTCGACGGCCGCGCGTTGCTCGGCGTTGAGCGTGGCGAACGGGTCGGGTCGGGAGGCGACAGCAATCGGCATGGCAAGACCAGGGCGCAACGATACTGCACGTGCGTACAGGTAGCGAAGCGGCCGGCGGCAACCATCACCGCAGCGCATCCGCTAGTGTAGAAACTGCTCCAGTTCGGAAAGCAAGTCGCCAACCTTCGGTGGATCACTTGCCGGCATCGCTGGCCCCGGCAACGATGCAAGTAGCGCTTGGGTGCGCCGCCTCAGATCGAAATCGAGTTCCGGATCGGCGAGTAAAGCGTGCAGCCAGCGCCGCGCCGCAATCGCAGGCGGCTGCGCGTGCGCTGCGAGGCTGGCAGCGAGCAGCACAGCACAACGAAACGCAACTGGCAGTTCGTGCTGCCGAGCCGCGTCGAGGTGTTCGATGGCGAGGCGCTGCGCCTCGCGCAAGTGGCCTTGCTCCAGCTCGAGCAAAGCCAGATGGAACTTGGCTTCGGCCTCGACGATGGGTCCGCCGATAGCGGCAGCTCGCTCGAACTGTGCGCGTGCATCGTCGACGCGGCCGAGAGCCTGCAATGCCTGCCCGAGCGTGTCGCCGGCGGCGGACTGACCGCTTTCAAAACCCATGCGTTCGAACAGCTCGATCGATCTCGTCGCCAGCCGTGCGGTCTCGGCCGCTTCGGCACCGTTCGATCGCCACAGCACGAGGACGGCCAGCGTGTTGAGAGCCCGCGCCAGGTTCGAGCTGCCCGTGCGTTCCAGCAACGGTATCGCTTCGCGCAGGGCCGCTTCGCCTTCCTCGAATCGCCCGAGCTTGATCAGCGGGCCGCCGAGCGACGTGAGCATGGCGGCCAGCAGCGTTGGCGATCCAACCCGACGCGCCAACTGCACGGCTTCGCGCAGACTTTGCGCTGCTGCGGCCGCGCTGCCCATCGCGTCGAGCAGCATGCCGGTAATCTGGTGGGCGCGGATGCCGAGGCTCGCGTCGCCGACCTCCACCACCAACGGCTGCGCATCGGCCAATCGTCGCTGCGCCAGATCGAGCTGATCGTTGATGAAGGGCACGACAACTGAGTGGATCGACGCATAGGCGAGCGGGTAACGCAGCCCGTGTATACGCGCAAGCGCAATTGCGGCGTCGAAATCCGCCTGGCTCGCTGGCACGTCACGCAGTGAGGCGTTGGCGCGACCGCGCAGCGCGAGCACGAGTGCTTGCGTCGCAGGCGTTGCCGGCGGCGCGGCCGACAGAAATCGATCGGCTTGCGTGCGCACCTGGCGAAACCAGCCACGGCCCAGCAGCGCGCGACAGATGGGCTCCGCGATCATGTCGATCCCGATTCCGTCGCCGCTCCAACTCTCGATCGCCGACAGGATGTTCGGCAGCTCGTCGCTGAGCATCGCTTCGGCTTCAAGCTCTTCGGGCCCGTCCAGGCGCGCGCGGCAGCGGCCGAGCAGCGTCGAATAGAACGCCGCAAAGCGTCGCCGCGCGAGCAGCGCCGCCTGTTCTCGCCGGGCCAGTTGGCCGCGCGCGAATTGCCGCACCAACGCATGCAAGTCGAGCCGCCCATCGGCACGCCGGCTGACCAGCGACTTGTCGGCCAGCGACGACATGATGCGCAGCGAAACGTCGGCCACCGCGTGAGCCGCCTCTTGAGTGAAGCCACCGACGAACAGGGACAGCGGCACCAGCGCCTGCTGCTGCTCGCGTGTGAGCAGCGACCATGAAGTGCGCACGACGGCATCCAGGCTGTGCTGGCGCGCCGGCCGATTGCGATGCCGGGTCGCCAGGCTCGCCATTTCGGTTTCGATCGCATGAGCCAGGTCGCCGCAAGGGATCGTGCGGACCCAGGCCGCGGCCAGCTCCAGCGCCAATGGCAGACCTTCCACCAGCCGGCAGATGCGCACGACATGTGGCCATTCGGCCCGCGCAGAGAAACCGACATAGGCCTGCCGCGCACGCTGCACGAACAGCTCAACGGCGGGGTACTCGCCCAGTGCGGCGGCCTGTGCCCGATCCGGCAATGGGAATGCCATGCCCGGTACTTCGAAGACCCACTCTTCCTGCACGCCGAGCACTTCGCGAGAGGTGACGAGCAGCCGCACGCGCGGCGCTTCACGCAGGATCGACAACACGAGGTCGATCGCGCCGTCGGAGATCAGGTGTTCGAAGTTGTCCAGCACCAGCAAGCGCTCTTGCGCGCGCAACGCAGCGCACAGTGCGCCGGAGGGCTCGGCCTGCGCCGCCAGCTCGAGTCCGAGCGCACGGGCCACGGCATGGGGCAAGTGATCTGCCGATTGCAAGGGACCCAACGCGATCCACGTGGCACCCAAAGCGAACCGCGATGCCACTTGGTGGGCCAGCGCAAATGCCAGTCTCGATTTGCCCATGCCGCCCAGCGCGTGCAGGGTCAACAAGCGGCACGCCGGATCGTTCAGAAGCTGCTCGAGCGCGGCAAGTTCGTCCCCACGGCCGACAAAGCTGGTCGCGGCAATTTCAGGCGCGCGCACCGCCGGTTCGATCGAATGCGCGCGCGCCCGGGCAGCGGCCACCGACAGGCCCGCGCCGGCCGCGATCGACTCGAACAGCGCACGCGTTTGTGCATTCGGCCCGCGCCCGGACGCCACTGCCAGTTCGCGCTGGCAGACCTCGTACTGCGACAGTGCAGCGTCACGCTGGCCCGCGTCGAAGAACAATTGCATCAACCAGCGGTGCGCGCCTTCAGCGGCCGGGTCCACCATAGACCAGCGGCGTGCGGCAGCCATTGCAGCCTCGCGCTCGGTGGACGCACGCGCAGTGTCGGAATGTGCGCGCTCGCGGTGGCGCGTGATCAGCCGATCGAAGACCGACTGCGCGAGCTGCCGATAGCCGGTTCGTTCGCGGTTCAGCCAGTCGTCGTATTCGGGCGCGGCATCGATATCGAGGTTCTTCAGCAGCTCGCCGCCGTACAGCTGCGAAGCCTCGGCAAGCGACTCGACATCCTCCGCGCCGGCGAGTGCCGCGAAACGCGCCGTGTCCAACTCGACAGCAGTGCTAAGCCCGATGATCTCGCGATCGACCGTCAAACACCCGGCAAGTGGCGCCGGCAGCCGCTGCAAGGCGGAGCGCAGGCTGGTGCGCGCCGCTGCTTCATCGGCACCGCCCCAGAACAGGCGCGCCAGATGGCGCCGCGGCTGCCGGCCGCTGTGCAGCGCGAGGTAGATGAACAGCCCGAGCGCTTTCTTCGATGTGCACACCACCGGCACGCCGTCGAACGACACCTGCGGTTCGCCGAGCAGCGCAATGGACAGCCCCCTCATGAAATCATTCTAGGCGGCCGATCCGGCTTGAAGCGGCATCGCAAACGGCTGTCACGCGGCTGTCGCGGTCAAATCGCGCCACGCTGTCTAGCATGGTTCAAGGCGCGCAAGGTCTTCGATGCACGACGCAACGCAAGGCCCCCTCAGCCGGGGGATCGTATGAACCGGTTTGCGCGGATACGTTGTACAGGGTCCAGCGCAGGTTTGAGCGTTGGCGTTTCTTCCCAACGTCATCGGGATCTACCTCGGAGAGGAATCACCATGCACCCCCTTCAACCCCTGCGCAAGGCTGCGGCCACGGCGCTGCGCGCGGCAGCCAAGCCATTGACTGTGATGTTGACGCTGTCGAGCCTGGCGGCGCCGGCACTGGCCGCACCGCTCTTCACCGCCGGTGTCATAGGATGTGCTAGTCCCGATATTAGAGATTCGCCGATCCCGGTTAGTGTGCAGACGAGCTGCTCCGCGAACAGCTCCGTGGTCGGCACCGCGGCAGCGAACGCATTCGCAAGTTTCGGTGGCGTGGGGGCGGGCTCGAACAGCGCCACGACCAGTGGTACCGACGTCCCAATCCAGATCACAGCCAACGCCGTTTTCAGCGACACGCTGACGTTCTCCAAGACCAACCCGAGCGCCCCGAACCAGTTTCCCGTATCGCTCAACCTCGCGTTTGACGGTGTCGTGAACAGTGCCGCAGTCAATGGTAGCGCGTCGGCCCTGGTCGATGTCTTCATTGGCTTTCTCGGCACGAGTATTCTTGAATTTATCCACAGCGGTACCGGGGCCTTCACTGTCCTCAACCCCCACGGCCTGGGCGGTACTGGTGTCATCGCGCCGGGCGCCGGCGGATTCAGTACTGTGCTCACCACACCGCAACAGCTCGCCTCGGTCGGCAACGTATTTTTCTCACTCCAACTTTTGACTCAGGTCTTTACCTCGAATGTCGGCTCGTCAGCCGTTGCCGACTTTTCCAATACGCTGGAATTTCCGACTGGCATCGACGTGTTCAATCTGCCGGCCGGCTATACCGTGAATGCCGGCAACTATCTGGTCAACAATCGCTTCATCGACCCTAACGCGGTAAACCAGGTGCCCGAGCCGTCGACCTTGGCGATGGCGGCGTTGGCGATCGTGGGTATGGGGCGCGCAATGCGGCGCCGCGAGCTTGTGGGGAGCCGCCCAAAGTCGCCGGTACTGAGGTGACCCGGCTCTTGCGGTGGATAGCGCCTGCATCGGCGACGATGATTGCCGCCGGTGCGCTTCCTGCGTTGCCACGGCGCAGACTGCCACGCCCGTCATCGCCGTCACCGGCGCCAGCCTCTTCGAGGGCAACGCGGGCACCGGCGTGCTGAACCTTGCCGATTAACTTTGTCGGCGCGAACAACACCACGGGACCGGAAGGGTCTCGGCCGTGCCTTTGTTGGGACTGCGGCGCGGCGCCTGGAATCGGCCTGGCAGCCCCGTCAATACTGGGTTTCCGCCGTTTTAGACTTCTGCCAACTGAGGAAAATGGGATCATGAGAGCCTCGCACAGATGCCCTCCATGGGCCCACTGACGGGATTGCGCATCCTCGAGTTCGAGGCCATCGGCCCCGGGCCGTTCTGCGGCATGTTGCTCGCCGACATGGGTGCCGACGTGCTGCTGGTCGACAGGGCGAGCGACCCGAAGCTCGGCCTGGGCCGCGAGCGCTGGTCCGACGTGATGCTGCGCGGTCGCCGCTCTGTGACGCTGGACCTCAAGACCCCCGGTGGCGTGCAGGCCGCATTGCAGTTGGCCGACAAGGCCGACGCTCTGATCGAAGGCTTTCGCCCCGGCGT
Source organism: Burkholderiales bacterium (assembly GCA_031389565.1). Lineage (GTDB taxonomy): Bacteria > Pseudomonadota > Gammaproteobacteria > Burkholderiales > Burkholderiaceae_C > CADEEN01. Next base: position 6,265 of record JANMSR010000163.1, on the reverse strand, counting down.
GATGGAGCGCTTGGGCCTGGGCCCCGACGTGCTGCTGGCACGCAACCCGAAGCTGGTCTACGGCCGCATGACGGGCTGGGGCCAGACCGGCCCGCTGGCCGAGCGCGCCGGGCACGACATCAACTACATCGCGCTGGCCGGCGTGCTCGGCGCCATCGGCCGCGCCGGCGAGGCGCCGGTGCCGCCGCTCAATCTGCTGGGTGATTTCGGCGGCGGCGGCCTGCTGCTGGCCTTCGGCATCGCCTGCGGCGTGATCGAGGCCAGAAGCTCGGGCCGCGGCCAGGTGGTGGATGCGGCGATGGTGGACGGCGCGTCGCTGCTTGCCACCATGTTCGCCGGCATGTTGGCAGCCAAGCAGTGGCACGACGAGCGCGGCGTCAACATGCTGGACTCCGGCGCGCCCTGGTACGACAGCTATGCGGCCCAGGACGGCAAGTTCGTGGCCATCGGTGCGATCGAACCGAAGTTCTATGCCGTGTTGATCGAGCGGCTTGGACTGGCCGGGCAGGACTTGCCGGCGCAGCACGACCGCGCGCGCTGGCCCGAATTGCGCGCGTGTTTCGCAGCGGCGTTTCGCAGCAAGACGCGCGACCAGTGGTGCGCAGTGTTCGAGGGCGCCGACGCCTGCTTCGCGCCGGTGCTCAACTTTGCCGAGGCGCGTGCGCATCCGCACAACGTGGCGCGGCATCGCAGCGTCGATGTCGCCGGCATCGAGCAGCCGGCGCCGGCGCCGCTGTTCGCGCGCACGCCGGGGGGCGTGCGGCATGGCCCGCCCGAGCGCGGTGCGCTGGGCCGTGAGGCGCTGGCCGATTGGGGCTTCGCGCCGGCCGAGATCGAGGCGCTGGCCGCGCTCGGCCTGGGCTACCGCACGAACTGATCGACCAAGCCCTCGCCCAGCGCCACCGCCGCACGTGCTTGCGGCAGACAGTGGCAGCGCTCATCGCGCGAGCCGACGCCCACGCGAGCAGGTTCACCGCAGCCACGCATCGCGGGCCGCGCGGTGAGCGCGGCAGCAAGCCGGCACGAAGCCGGCCGCGAGCGTGGCCGCAGCGAACTCAGGGCAGCTTGGCCAGCACCTTTTCAATCTCGCTGGCGTTGTACGCGCGCAGCGACTGCGTGCGCACATTGCCCTGCATCGCGATGGCCAGGTTGAAGGCAGTGAGCGACTGTTCGTCGTCTGCCTCCAGCACGCAGACGAGATCGTACTCACCCATGGTCCAGTAGATCTCGCGCATGTTGACGCCGAATTTTTTGCCGACCTCCTTGGCCGCGGCAGCGCGCTTGGGGCTGTCCTTGACGCTCTGAATGCCCTTGTCGGTGAAGCTCAGCAAACCGATGTAAGTGACCATCATCATCCTCCTGCGGAGTCGAACCCGGGGGCCGAACGGAGACTGCAGTGACCTCGCAACGACGCGGCCCCCAAAGCCGCCGCCCGAGCTCATCGCCGGCGACGGATTCAGCGGTCCGGGGGCGCGGGAAGCGCCGCCCCGGGGGCGGCGCATCGCGGCGGCCGACGAAGGCGTTCGCGGGGCTATGAGGGCCAGCATGCTACGCCCTTGACTGGCGATATCAAGGCCGCTGGCACACGACCGATCAGCGGCGCCGGACTGGATTCGATGCCTTCCGCAACCGCCTCGTGCTCCCTTTGCGGCAGGGGGGTCGGCTTGGTCTCGGCCGGAGCGCCTTGCGAAGCGCTGGCCAACCTGCAAGCCGAGCGCTCGCGGTTACTTCTGCGTGATTGCCCCAGAGTCGAGTTACAGCCCTGGCCTTTCATGCGCCTCGGCAACGCCGACGCACCGCCCTTCGTGACCGGGCGCAGGCCCCTGGAGCGCCACCTCGCCTGACGGGCCAGGGTGCGTCGCGATGGCAACGGCCACCCCCCGATCGCGTGGCCTGTGTGCGCCACCGAACAGAGCGAAAGCCGTTCCCAAACTAGCCTGCATTCCAACGCCCTCTGCAAGGAGCCTTCCTCTCGCAAGACCAGACGCAAACGGTGTGCCATCTTTCCTGTCCGCCAAAGCGGCAATCCGCAGGAGTTCCATCATGACGCTGACATCATCCAGGCCCTTCACTCAGCGCTGCCGGCGGACTGTGGCGGGCTTGGCGATGGCCGCAGTCTGTGCAAGCGCTTCCGCGTTGCCGGCGTTCACGCTCGACCCTGCTGCCGCGAGCCTCGCGGGCACGTCGTTCACCGCCGATAACATCCTGATCTCCGATTTCTCGACCGTTCGGTTCAACCGCCCCGGCCACTTCACCGACACCGGCTTCCTGGCCGTGAGCGCCCTCGAACTCGGCGGTACGGCGTTTTCGCCCACCGGCTTGAACGACACCAGCGGCAATGGCTACGGCATGTACTTCGCCTTCACGGGCGCGGGCGACACGACGGCGGGGCGGCCCGCCACGGATGTGACGGTGGGCCACTTCACAACGCTCACCTACACGCTGTACGGCTACAACGGCGTCGCCAGTTTCGGCTTCGACGCGAGCAACAATCCGACCACAACTGCTGCGGGCGGTGTGGTCCTGGGCAGCGGCAGCCTGATTTCTGGCACCGTGAGCACGATCCCGACCGGCGATGGCACGACGTTCACGCCGTCCGCTGCCGCCACGCTGACTTTCGCCGCGGCGCCGGGGCGAGAAGCCTTCTTCGTCAATCCGAAGACGTTCTTCAGCGTGGCCTTCTCCGCGTTCACGAACACCTTGACCCAAGTCCAGGCCTTCGATGGTGGCTTTCGGATCTTCCAAGGTGGGGGTGCGGTCAACTTCGCCCAAGCCCGGCCAATTTCGGAGCCCGCGAGCTATGCCCTGATGCTGGCGGGGTTGGCCGCTGCCGGATTCGTCACGCGGCGCCGGCGGCACCTCGAGTAACACGCGTGGCACCGCAAGTCCGTGGTTGAAACTAGACATGACCTGCGCCGGGAGACCGCCATGAGGATGCAGCTTTCCGCGTTCATGGGATCGGCTGGCTTGTGCGTGTCGTTGCTGGCGGCATGCGGGGGCGGGCCGCCGTCAACGTCGACCACGGCAAGCGCGCCCACCACCTTGACCGCGCCCAGTGCACCGGCTGCGCCCGCTGCGCCTATTGCGCCCGCCCCGCCCAGCGTCACATCATTTGCGCTGGCCGCCGGCTACCAGGCCCGAATCGCCAGCGGTGCGAACGACAGTTTCAATGTGTCGGGCAGTTGCAATGGCACGGCCACGATCGTGGCCGCCGCGGCCATCCCGTCGACATTCGAGGGCGTCGCCGGCTTTTCGGCGGCGCAAGTCTCGACGATCATTTTCAGCGACTGCACTCCGTCGACGAGCTTGACGATGGGCAACACCTACTACAACGCCGGCGGCGTACCGATCGGGCTGACCATCGTCGGCGGCGAATACTCCAAGTTCGCTTCGGCAGCGTCCGAGTTTCCGGCCACGGTCAAGGTCGGCGATAGTGCCGTCCTTTCCACGCAAACCACCTACGCCGACAGCACGCAGTTGGTGGCGACCGGCCAACGCGTCGTCAGCTATGCCATCGAAGCCGACACCGGCGCCACCGTGATCGCCAACGTGATCACACGCACCTACGATCTGGGCGGCCAGTTGCTGGGGACACAGCAGTCGCGCTTCCGCGTCGCCGAGAACGGTGCGTTGACCCTGTTGTCGATCGACGTGCAGTTCAGCACCACCAGCACGATCCACTTGCTGTACACGCCGAAGTAGCGAGTTGCTTCGCGCGTCTTCGGGCGACTTGCCGTAAAGCCCGAAAGCGCGCAAGCGGTCAACACCGACCACCGCTCGGCTTCACCGATGGTGCGGCCCTGCCCGGTGGCGGTTGGGTATTCAACGCCGTGGCCGAGGCCAGCGACAGCGGCTACGCCGACGGGCACTGCCGCGGGACTGCGGTGGGCGCGGCGGCTGCGGACGGTGAATTGCTGCGGCTGCGCCGATAGGCGCGGCCCGACAAGATCGAAGGCATCGATGGGCGCGTCGACGCCGACGGCAGCGCCCTGTTCAGGGTGACCGATGCCGACGACCCGGCGCAGCCCTCGCCGGTCGATGGACCGTCGCAAGCGTCGCATTCACAACGACTTCAGGTACTGTGCCAAGTCGACGATGTCCTGGTTGCTCAGTCCCAGACCGCGTCGGGCGTTGTAGATCCTTGCAACATCCTCGAGAGTCGCGGCCGATCCGTTGTGGAAGTACGGCGCGTGCTGCCATGCGCCTCGCAACGGCGTGGTCCGGTACTGCTTGGTCGCCGACCGCGAGGCGTAGCTCGGCGTTTCCGGTTCGGCCATCGAGTCGCCGGGCGGGTGCAGGCCCGCGTTGGCGTCGGTGAACAACTTCCCGCTGTGGCAGGTCGCACACTTGCCGGCTCCTTCGAAGACCTTCTTACCGCGCGACGCTGCGGACGAATCGAAGCTGCCGGACGGCGGCTTGGGCGCCTTCAACGACAACTGATAGGCCTGCAAGGCCGGCAACTTGCTGGTCACCAAGTCCTGGGTGCCATTGGTGATGTTCACGTTCAGGCGTGGCTCGGAGAACGAACCCTGCCCCCCCATCTCCACCACGGCCACATAGCGGTTCCAGTAGGCAATCTCGGTGCCATCGCCGGTATAGGTCACGCTGTGGATGCCTTCCAGCCCGTAGGCGGGCGGAATGACGACCGGGTTGCTGAGGCCATCGACGTTGTGCCGCGGGTCGAACTTGCCCTTGCCCCAGGCGTTCAACACGGCCTTGGTCGCGGCATCGACGGCGGGCGACAACGCGATGATCGCGCCGGGATTGAGATCCCGGTTGGCCCAGCCGTCCAGGCGTTTTCCGATCCCCGGCGCAAACGAGTTGTCGACGGTCGAGTGGCACAGCGCGCAGGTGATGCCGATGCGCGCCAGGCGGTCAACGCCATTGACGGTCTCGACGGTGCCCTTGAGTCCGACCACCGCGTCCAGCTTCAGCAAGGCGATGGTGGTTGCCGGACTCGTCAAATCGACGCTGCCGTTCTTGATGCCCTTGACCACTGCCGCCGGCAATGCCTCGGCATCGACCTTCAGGCCGACCGACAGCGCTGTCACCGGATCGACCGCGGCGCTGATGACTTCATGCAGGCGCAGCACGTCGGTCCACTGGCGCTCGTCGCCGAAAGTGTCGAAGCGGAAGATCTGCTTGCCCTGTTTGACCAGGACAGCCTGGTTGTTCTGTCTGTGCAGGGCAGCCTCGTTGGCCTCCGAATCGTCTGAGGAACCGCCGCACGCCGCGAGCAGTGCGACAGCGCCGCCAATCATGCTGGTCAGCGGGAACCAACGAATGCCGGGAACTTGATTGGTCATCATCATCTCCTTTGAAGCGAACGCGAACGCGGCGCTGAAAGCCCAACGCTGCGCCCGTGCAGATTGCGTGTCTGTGCGCTGGCGTACTCAATAGCCGTAGAAGGACTCGCTGCGGATGTCGTCCTCAGCGACGCCCGCATCGTTCAGGGTCAAATGCATCGCCTCGACCATGCCGGGCGGGCCGACGACGTAGAAGACGGGCCGGGCCAGCTCGGCCGTGCTGTGCTTGACCAGGGCTTCGTCGATCACGCCCACCGGGCCGCTCCAGGCTTGGCTCGAAGCGCTCATCTGCGTCATCGTCGCCATCAGGCGCAGTGGCGGGTGGCTGCGTTCGAGTGCTTGCAGCTCGGCCAGGAACGCAGCGTCCTCGGGGCGGCGGTTGCTGTACAGCAGCAGCAGGCGCTGTGGCAAGCGGTCGTGGGCCGCCTGTCGCAACAGGCTCATGAACGGCGTGATGCCGATGCCGCCGGCAATGAAGACGGCCGCGCGTGCGCGGTCCTCGTGCAGCGTGAGCGAGCCGAAAGGTCCATCGATCGCGAGCATCGAACCGATCGGCAAGGCAGCGAGCGCGCGCTTGTAGACACTGCTGTCGCGCATCCGCGTGGCGACGACGAGGTGCGGCTCGAACGGCGCGCTGACGATCGAGAACGTGTGGCGCGTGTTCGCTGCGTCGGCGTCCGCGGGCGCGGGCAGCACGACGTCGATCGCCTGGCCGGGCGCGAAAGCGAAGCCGGCGGGCTTGTCGAGTCGAAAAGCCATCGTGCCCTGGGCGATCGATTCGCGGCCTGCGAGACGGGTCGGGGTGCTGCTCATTCGGGGCTCCCTGTCGGTGGGTTCATCGGTCGTCGGATGGGTGCCGATGCGGATCGACTTCGATCATCCAATCCGGATCGAAGTGCGGGTTCTCGTTGACCCCGGCCTTGGCGTAGCCGCGCGGGTTGCAGACCACGCGCGTGCCC
>JANMSR010000152.1:0-2174 GCA_031389565.1 Burkholderiales bacterium | reverse complement strand
ATGCGCCGTACTCGAACTTTGCCGTCGGCGCGGCCCTGCTCGACGAGCAGGGCCGCATCCACATGGGCTGCAACGTCGAGAACGCCGCCTACCCACAAGGGCTGTGCGCCGAAGCGGTGGCGCTGGGACTACTGGTGGTGGCCGGTGGGCGGCGCATCCTGGCCGCAGCCGTGGTCGGCGAAGGGCCGCACTGGGTCACGCCGTGCGGCGGCTGCCGCCAGAAGCTGCGTGAGTTCGCCGCCGACGACCTGCCGGTGCTGGTGGCCGACATGGTGAGCCTGCGCGGCCGCTTCACGCTCGGCGAGCTGTTGCCGGCGAGCTTCGGTCCGGACCATTTGCGATGACGGATCTGCACGCCGCTGTCGAGCGCTCGGCGGCGAACATCGCGGTGCTTGCCGGCGCGCGCCGTCCGGCCATCGCGCTGGTTCTCGGCTCGGGCTGGAGTGGCCTGGCCGACAGCGTGCAGGGCGGCGTCGACATCGCCTACCGCGATCTGCCGGCCTTCCCGGCGGTCGGCGTGGCGGGGCATGCCGGCACGCTGCGCCTGGGGCGCATCGGCGGCGTCGAGGTGGCGCTGCTGTCCGGCCGCCAGCACACCTACGAATCCGGCCGCGCCGATGCGATGAAGGGGGCCGTGCGCACGCTGGCGCGACTCGGCGTGCGCGTGCTGCTGCAAACCAACGCGGCCGGCAGCCTCGACCCTGCCATGCGCCCCGGCTCGCTGATGCTGGTGGCCGACCACCTGAACATGGCGCAGCGCACACCGCTGCACGGCGACGGCGGGGCCGAGCGGTTTGTCGATTTGCGCGATGCCTATGACCCGGCCTTGTGTGCGGTCGCGCGTCGAGTCGCGGCCGAGCGCGGCGTGACGCTGCACGAGGGGGTGTACGCCTGGATGATCGGCCCGCAGTTCGAGACCCCGGCCGAGATCCGCATGCTGCGCACGCTGGGCGCGCAGGCCGTCGGCATGAGCACGGTGCCCGAGACCATCCTGGCCCGCCACGCCGGCCTGCGCGTGCTGGCGCTGTCGATGTTCACCAACATGGGCTGCGGGCTCGAAGATGAAGTGCTGTCGCACGGCCACACCCTGGCGGTGGCGATGGCGGCCGGTGCCGACGCCGCGCGCTTTGTCCAGGCGCTGCTGCCGGCACTGGCCTCGGAACTCTGAGCAATGGCCAACGCCCCGACCGACACTGCACGCATCGCGCTCGCCTGCCTGGACCTGACCAGCCTGAACGACCACGACGATGCCCGCGCGATCGCTGCGTTGTGCACCCGGGCGGTCACCCCGCACGGCGCCGTGGCGGCGGTGTGTGTCTGGCCGCGTTTCGTGGCGCAGGCGCGGGCCGCGCTGCCACCGTCGGTGCGCGTGGCCGCGGTGGCCAACTTCCCGCACGGCGCGCTCGATCGCGGTGCGGCGCTCGCCGACAGCGCCGCGATCGCCGCGGCCGGTGGCGACGAGATCGACCTGGTGCTGCCGTGGCGGGCCTGGGCCCATGGTGATCAGGCCGAGCGCGCGGCCTGCGTCGCGCTGGTGGCAGCGGTGCGCCGCGCCCACCCATTGCTGACGCTGAAGCTGATCCTCGAGTCGGGCGAGCTGCGCGACGAGGCGCTGATCGCCAGCGCCAGTGTGATGGCGCTCGACGAGGGCGTGGATTTCCTGAAAACCAGCACCGGCAAGACCGCGCTGTCGGCCAGCCCCGCGGCAGCACGCACGATGCTGGCCACGATCGCCGCCCATCCGCGATGCGCCCAGGTCGGCTTCAAAGCCTCCGGCGGCATCCGCACGGTGGCCGACGCACGGGTCTATATCGAGCTCACGCGCGAGGCGCTCGGCAGCGTCACGCCTCAGCGTTTTCGCATCGGTGCCAGTGGCTTGATCGATGACATTCTGGCGACCCTCGGCGGCGCGGCACCCTCGGCCGTGCCGCCCTCGTCCTCGGCCTACTGACCCCGGGAGAACTTTACCATGCGCCTGACCGCTGCCCTGATCCTGACTGCGGTCGCGTTCGCCGCGTGCACCACCGCGCCCTGGCCATCGCCACCCAGGGCCACGCAGCCGGTCAACGTCAAGCTGCTGGCGATCAACGATTTCCACGGCAACCTGAAGCCGCCGCGCGGAGGCATCCGCATCAAGGACCCGGCCGACGCGACCAAGACCCTCGACGTGCCGG
>JANMSR010000144.1:0-4525 GCA_031389565.1 Burkholderiales bacterium | reverse complement strand
AGAAGGCCTTCGGCGGCGGCGGCAGCAGTGCATCCGGGTACGGGTGCACCAGGCGTTCAAAACGCTGGAACAAGGTGAGATCTCCCTGGCGCGCCGGGCCGGCGCTCGTGCTTCGGTAGCCTCGGCTCGTGGCGGCCGAGGGCCGGGCATTATCGGCAGTTCGTGGGGTGGCGCCGTAAACTGGTGTGATGCGTCACAAGCACAAACACGAGCCCCCCGGCTCACACGAGCATTCACACCTCGACGAGATGGATCTGCGCGTGCGCGCGCTGGAAACGCTGCTCACCGAAAAGGGCTACGTGGAGCCGGCGGCCATCGACCGGCTGATCGAAACCTACGAATTGCACGTGGGCCCGCACAACGGCGCGCGCGTTGTCGCGCGGGCCTGGGCCGACACGGCCTTTGCCGCCTGGCTGGCCTTAGACGCCAGCGCGGCCATTGCGTCGCTGGGCTACAGCGGGCGCCAGGGCGAACACATGGTCGCCGTGGAGAACACGCCCGCGCAGCACAACATGGTGGTGTGCACGCTCTGTAGCTGCTATCCGTGGCCGGTGCTCGGGCTGCCACCCACCTGGTACAAGAGCGCGCCGTACCGCTCGCGCGCGGTGCGTGACCCGCGCGGTGTGTTGCGCGACTTCGGCGTCGCCCTGCCCGAGTCGACCGCGATCCGCGTTTGGGATTCGACTGCCGAAGTGCGCTACCTGGTGATCCCGATACGCCCGCCCGGCAGCGATGGGTTGGATGAAGAAGCCCTGGCCGCGCTGGTGACGCGCGACTCGATGATCGGCACCGGCCTGCCCTTGGCGCCGCCGGCGCGATCGCGATGAGCCAGGCGCCGTGAGCTACACCACCCACGCCGATCTCGGCGGCCAACGCGGCCACGGTCCCGTGCGGCCCGAGGCCGAAGGCGAGCTGTTCCATGCGCCGTGGGAACCGCGTGCGCTGGCCATCACCTTGGCCATGGGTGCCACCGGCGGCTGGAACATCGACAGCAGTCGCTCGGCGCGCGAAACGCTGCCCGACTATCGCGACCTGAGCTACTACGAGATCTGGTTTGCGGCATTGCAAAAGCTGCTCGCCGAGCGCCGGTGGGTCGATCCCGACGAAGCGGCCGCTGGCAAAGCGTTGCGTCCGCCCCGGCCACTGCCACGCAAGCTGATGGCAGCCGACGTGTCCACCGCGCTGGCCCAGGGCTCGCCCACGGTGCGGCCCGCCACCGCGCCGGCGCGCTTTGTCGTCGGCCAGGCCGTGCGCATGTATGCCGGCACCGTGCCGCACCACACGCGGCTGCCGGGCTATGTGCGCGGCAAGTGCGGTGTCGTCGAGCATGTGCACGGCGCGCATGTGTTTGCCGACGCGAATGCATCGGGCCGGGGCGAACAGCCACAGTGGCTCTACACGGTGGCTTTCGACGGCGCCGAGTTGTGGCCCGGCGAACGAGCCCAAGGCCTGAAGGTCTCGGTCGACGCCTGGGAGCCTTACATGGCGTGGCCATGATCGACTCGGGCACCCCACTGCCACCGGGTGAGGGCGACGCCCCGGTGTTTCGCGAACCGTGGCAAGCGCACGCCTTCGCGATGGTGCTGGCGCTGCACGAACGCGGCCTGTTCACCTGGCGCGAGTGGGCCGATACCTTGGCCACACAGATTGCGGCAGCGCAAGTCGCCGGCGACGCCGACCGCGGCGACACCTACTACCTGCACTGGCTCGCTGCGCTCGAAGCGCTCGTGACGCGCAAGGGCGCCGGTTCCGCCGACGAGCTCAGCCGCACCGCGCGCGCGTGGGATCACGCGGCCGAGCGCACGCCACATGGGCGGCCGATCGACCTGAGACCCGAGGACTTCGCGAGCCCATAGTGGCCGGCCTTGGTGCGCCTGCGTCAGCAGGTGCAACTCAATGGCCGCAAGGCGACCTTCGCTGCTACGCGTCGGCAAGCAATTGATACGACCGCAGCCTGGCCGCATGGTCGTGGATCGCGCCGGCCACGATCAACTCGTCGGCCGCCGTCTGTTCGACGATCGCCTCGAGCTGCCGCCGCACGCTTTGCGGCGAGCCCACCGCGGCCGCGGCCAACATGCGCTGCACGCCGGCTCTCTCCTGCGGCGTCCACATCGACTCGAGTGCTGCGGGGGCGATCGGCCGCGGCAGGGGACCGCGCAGCCCACGTTGCATGCCGAGGAATCGCTGCTGGATCGACGTGAACAGCCACGCGGCCTCGTCATCGTTGTCGGCGGCGACCACGTTCACACCGACCATCGCATACGGCTTCGGCCAATCGGCCGAGGGCCGGTAGCCGGCTCGATAGGCCTCGAGCGCTTGCAGCAGCAGGTCGGGCGCGAAGTGCGACGCAAATGCGAAGGGCAGGCCCAGGTACGCAGCGAGTTGCGCGCTGTACAGGCTCGAGCCGAGCAGCCAGATCGGCACATGGGTGCCCAGACCGGGGATCGCGCGCACCGCTTGGTCGGGGATGCCGTCCCCCAGATAGGCTTGCAGCTCCATCACGTCACGCGGGAAGCCTTCTTCTTCGTCGCTGCTGGCCAGGTGGCGGCGCAGCGCGCGCAGGGTCAGCCGGTCGGTGCCGGGCGCGCGGCCGAGGCCGAGGTCGATGCGACCCGGGTACAGCGTGGCCAGGGTGCCGAATTGTTCGGCCACCACCAGCGGTGCGTGGTTGGGCAGCATCACGCCGCCGGAGCCGACGCGAATCGTCTTGGTGCCGCCGGCAATGTGGCCGACCAGCACCGCGGTGGCCGAGCTGGCCACGCCGTCCATGTTGTGGTGCTCGGCCACCCAGTAGCGGCGGTAGCCCCAGTCTTCGGCGTGCTGCGCCAGGTCCAGGCTGTTGCGCAACGCGCCTCGGGCGTCGCCGCCTTCGACGATGGGCGCGAGGTCGAGGATTGACAGGGGTTTCATGGCCTGCATCATGCCGGGGTTGAAAGATCTCTTGCCGCACGCCGAATCCCGACGGCATGCATACGCTGGCGCCCCACCGTGTCTGCGCCGATGCGGCCAGCGCCATCGCCATCGCCATCGCGATTTCCAGATGCGCACTTGATCGAACCCAGGAGCACGAACCATGTCCCCGACACAGAAGATCACGCCCTGCCTCTGGTTCGACGGCAATGCCGAAGAGGCGATGAACCACTATGTGTCGATCTTCAAACGCTCGAAGATCGTGAACCTGATGCGCTACGGCGAGGCCGGCCCCGGGCCGGTGGGCGCGGTGATGCTGGGCAATTTCGAGCTCGAGGGCCTGCCCTTCGTCGCGCTCAATGGTGGCCCGCAGTTCAAGTTCACCGAAGCGATTTCGCTGGTGGTGGACTGCACTTCGCAAGCCGAAGTCGACAGCCTGTGGGCGCGGCTCGGCGAAGGTGGCGCCACGGGGCAGTGCGGCTGGCTGAAAGACAGGTTCGGCCTGTCGTGGCAGATCGTTCCGCGTGCGCTGATCGATCTGCTGCAGGACCCGGACCCCGACAAGTCGCGCCGCGTCATGCAGGCCATGATGCAGATGACCAAGATGGACATCGCCGGCCTGCAGCGCGCGTACGACACCGTGTAAGGCGCGGCCGGCCGCGCACGACTGCAAGGTCGGCGTGCCGAGCCGCCCGACCTTGCAGGGAATTTTCCGTGACCAACCCCTGCGTTTGCGTTCTGCGCAAACCGGCGTAACCCGGGCGGCGCACAGGCGAGAGCAGCGGCGGTGCCACACTGCCGTGATGCCCCGACGTTTGCCACTGCCCAAACCCTCCGACCTGCGCGGCGCTGCCCGCCTGGCCACCAACGCCGCCGCCGGGCTGACCGATCTGGTCGAGGCGGTGCACCAGCGCATCGCACGCATTCCAGGCTTCGGCAAACAGGCGCTCGACGGCCGCACCGGTGGCATCACGGGCCTGGTCTACAAGACCATCCGCGGCGTCACGCGCGTGGCCGGCGGCAGCATCGATGCGCTGCTCGGGCTGCTGGCACCGGCGCTGGCCGCTGATGACGCCAGCGCCGCGCCGAGCCCCGAGCGCGAAGCGATCATCGCGGCGCTCAACGGCGTGCTCGGCGATTACCTGGCGGCCAGCGCCAACCCGCTGGCCACGGCGATGGCCTTTCGCCGCGATGGCAAGGCGCTGGCCTTGGAGGCCGCTGCGCTCGCCGCCCGCCTGCCCGACGCCGGCCCGCACGTGCTGGTGCTGCTGCACGGCCTGTGCATGAGCGATCTGCAGTGGTCGCGCGAGGGCCACGACCATGGCGCGGCGCTGGCACGCGACATCGGCGTCACCCCCGTCTACCTGCACTACAACAGCGGCCTGCATGTGTCGATCAACGGCCGTGCGCTGGCGCAGCAGTTGGAGCGGCTGATCGACGCCTGGCCGGTGCCTGTCGGACGCCTCGTGCTGCTCGGCCACAGCATGGGCGGCCTGCTGGCGCGCAGCGCGTTGCACTGCGCCGCACAGGGCGGCATGCGTTGGCCGGCCCAGCTCAGCGACCTGCTGTTCCTGGGCACGCCGCACCACGGCGCGCCACTCGAACGCGCCGGCCA
>JANMSR010000121.1:0-10277 GCA_031389565.1 Burkholderiales bacterium | reverse complement strand
TTGGGGTTCAGGCAGGTGCCGACCCAACTGACCTTGGAGGCATCTGTGCCCGGTGGGCATTGCGTCAACGAGCCGCCGCAGCAGGTGCACAGGTAGCCGTCGAAGGCGCAGTAGCGCCAGTACTCGCATTGCGTCGGGTCGTCGCGCGGGTCGGCCTTGACGGCTTTGCCTTTGCCTTTGCCATGGCTTGCGGCCTGTGCGCCCATGAACTGGCCGCTGCGGTCGAACGGCAGCATCGGCAGCACGGCGCCGCCGACCAGGGCCACGCCCAGGCGAGTGAGCAGGCTGCGCCGGCCGTGGCTGTGCGCAACCTGGCGCAGGCTGCGCTCGGTGTGCCGATCGATCCAGTTGAAAAGCCAGGCCATGGGCATCTCCAATTCAGGCGGCAGAGCCGCTGAGGTATTGCTGGATCGTCGGTGTGCCCATCTCGTGGGCGTTGAGCAGGCTGTCGAGCTGCTCGCGCGAATTCACCAGGCCCTTGGCGGCGACCAATCCCTGCGTGTCGAGCAGCACCGCGTAGGGAAGACGCGAGACGCGAAAGCCCATGCCCAGCTCGGTGGACAGCACATAGGGCATCGCTTCCAGGCCGTACTGGCGCACGAAGCCGAGGTGGTCCAGTGCCTCGCCGTCGCTGGCCAGCACGATGCGCAGGTGGCGCCGCTCGTCGCGCAGCAGCGCCTTCAACACCGGGATCAGCTTCTTGCACACCGGGCAGGTCGGCGCGAGGAAGAACACCAGGGTCGGCAGCGGATGGGCGCCGCCGATGGCCACCGGCTCGGACTGCAGGCCGGTCAGCGTGAAGCTCGGCGAGGCTGCACCGACCGGCGGGCCGGCGTCGGTGACCAGCGCGCCCATCGGTGCGACACGCTCGAACAGCACGCCGACCTGGCGTGACAGCGCCCACAGCAACACGCCGAGCGCCAGCACAGCGAGCCAGAGCAGGACCACGGAAACCGTCAATGCGTCCATGCCGTTCTCCGTTGTGTTGTGCGTGTGCGCAGCTCCGCGTGGTGGCGCAGGACTTGGTTGAAGGCGGCGTACAGCAAGGCGCCCAGCGCGACCGCGCCGGCGACGACTGCGAAGTCGGCCAGGCCCAGGGTTCGCGCAGTCGGCGGCGCGGCAGCCACGCCGGCGATGGCCGCCAGCACGCCATTGCGCAGCACGAGGGCCCAGGACACCGGCAGCGGCTCGCCGCCGCAGCCGCAGTCGAGTTCGTGCCCCTGCCAGCGATGCACGCCCATCGCCGCGGCGTAGGCCAGCAACAGCAGCCCAGCCAACGCTGCGCCGGCGGCGCGCCAGGGCGACAGCAGCAGCAGGGCCGCGAGCAATTCGAGGGCCGGCAGTCCGCGCGTGGCCATCGGCAGCAGCGCCGACGGCAGGCCATAGACCGCGAGATGTTGTTCGAGCAGAGCCAAATCGGCGAACTTGGCCAGCGCCGCGTGGCCGAACAGCGTGGCCGTCATGGCGGCGGCGATCCACACCGGCAAGGGGTCGAGCGGCAAGGCGATGGCCAGCATGGTCGTCGTCGTCGTCAGTCGTGCGATTCGAGGTGCAGCGAGGCTTCGCCGGCGCGCTTGACGGTCGCCAGCGGCTTGCCCAGACCCTTGCCGGACCATTGCCAGCTACGCAGTGCGCCGGTTTCGCCGTCCAGCGCATGCAGGCGCTGGCCATTGCGCGAGAAGGTCAGCGATACCGATTTGAGCCCGGGCGCACTGGCCACATGACGGCCGGAGGCGAGGTCGACGGTCCACAGCGTCTTGGCCGGCCGCTTGTGCGAACCCTCACCGCCCTTGTCGTGCATCGCCAGCACCAGCCAGCGCCCGGACGGGTCGACGGCGAAATTCTGGTAGCCGCCGGGGCGCCAGCCGGCACGCTGGCCCGCGGCGTCGACCAGGGCGCGGCTGGACTTCTGTACCGCCACCGCGCCGCCGAGGTCGAGTTCGGTCAGCATGCCTTTGAAGGAGACGAACCAATAGCGGTCGCCAAGCTGCTCGGCATGGTGGAACCAGGCATCGGTGTCGGCGTCGAAAAGCTTCGCGCTGACCTGCCGGTCGCTGACCTGGCCCTGGTCGTCGAGCGTGACGGTGGCCACCTTGCCGTCGCCGCAGAGCATCGAGAAGCGGCTGCCATGGCCGGCTGCGGGCAACAGGCCCCAGCAGCCCGGCGTGGGCACCTCGGCGACGACCTTGCGTTGCGCCAGGTCGACCACGCTGACCGAAGTCGCCGGCGTGGCGTTTTGCACCAGCACGAAGCGGCCGTTGCCGCTGGCGCGCACCAGGCCGCGGTAGTTGAGGGCCTGCGCACGCTTGGTCGGCAGCACGACTTCGTACTTGAAGGCCAGGTTGGCGGTGTCGTGCACCTCGAGCACGTCGGCGCGCTCGCCGCGCCAACTGCGGCTGAGGTAGGTCGTGGCGACGTAGAGCTCGTCGGCCTTGGCGCTGACGCTGAAGTTGCCGGCAAAGCCGGTCGAGACCATGCCGAGGAACCTGCCGCTGCGCGGATCGAAGACGCGGATGCGGCCGTCGGCGATGTGGCTGATCGAGACGTCGGCCACATACACGCGCTCGGTCGCGCCGGCCGGAATCGGCCCGGCGGTCAGCGTCTCGGCCGGCAGCTCATCGGGTACCGGGCGCGTGGTCTGTGCCGCCGCGACGGTCGCACTCGCCAGCGACGCCGCAGTCACCAGCCCCGCCAGCACACACGCCACTGTCCGCCGCTGTTGTTGGGTCGCCTGCATGGTCGAAATCCTCCACTCGCCTGCGCCACGGAAACCGGAGTGCATTGGACGGCCGAATTCTCGACACTGCAACGCTTCATTGATAGCACGATTCGGCAAGAAGGCCACGACAACCGCCGCGCCGCGGGAAAACACCGACGCAACGGGGCACGAACAGCGGGCCGCCAGTGGCCGAGCGGTTCCTTTGTGGGCCTATTGCGCGACGCGTTGGCGCCAGCCCAAGCCCGCTTCGGTGGTCGTTGCCGGCTTGTATTCGCAACCGATCCAGCCGCGGTAGCCGATGCGGTCGAGGTGCGCAAACAGGAAGCCGTAGTTGATCTCGCCCGTGCCCGGCTCGTTGCGCCCCGGGTTGTCGGCAAGTTGGATGTGGCCGATGCGCGCCAGGTGCTTGGTCATCGTGGCCGCCAGCTCACCTTCCATGCGCTGGGCGTGGTAAATGTCGTACTGCACAAAGGCGTTGTCGGCGCCCACCTCGTCGAGGATGGCCAGGGCCTGTGCGGTGCGGTTGAGGTAGAAGCCGGGAATGTCGAAGCTATTGATCGGCTCGATCAGCAGCTTCAAGCCGGCCCGCTTGAGCTCGGCCGCGGCGAACCTCAGGTTGGCAACGAAGGTCGGGCGCAACACCCCCTCGTCGGTGCCGACCGGCGCCTTGCCGGCCAGGCAGTTGAGCTGGCCCACGCCGAGCGTCGTGGCGTACTCGATGGCCCGGCCCACGCCCGCACGAAACTCGTCGACGCGGTCGGGCAAGCAGGCGATGCCGCGCTCGCCGGCGTCCCAGTCGCCGGCGGGCAGGTTGTGCAGCACCAGCTCCAGCCGATTCGCTTCGAGTCGCCGCTGGATGTCCTGTGCACGGTAGGCATACGGGAACAGGAACTCAACGGCGCTGAAACCGCACTGGGCAGCGCGCTCGAAGCGGTCGAGGAACGGCGCTTCCGTGAAAAGCATCGACAGGTTGGCGGCGAACTTGGGCATGGCATTCACTCGAGCAAACCAGCCATCTCGAGGCCCTGGCGACCCTCGGGATGGCGGCAGTCGATGTCTTCGAACTCGTTGACCTTGTCGATCTCGGTGCCCATCGCGATGTTGGTCACCTTCTCGAGGATCACTTCCACGACCACGGGCACGCGGTACTTTTTCGCCAGGGTCTGGGCCTCGACCAAGGCCGACTCGATCTTCTCGGGGTCGGTGACGCGCAGGCTCTTGCAGCCCAGGCCTTGCACGACAGCCTGGTGGTCGACACCATAGCTCTTGAGTGCCGGGTCGTCGACGTTCTGGTTTTCGAACGCGAGCTGGACGCAGAAGTCCATCTCGAAGCCGCGTTGGCTCTGGCGGATGAGACCGAGGTAGCTGTTGTTCACCAGCACCTGGACATAGGGCAGGCGGAACTGCGCGCCGACGGCCAGCTCCTCGATCAGGAACTGGAAGTCGTAGTCGCCCGACAGGCCGACCACCGTGCGCGTCGGGTCGGCGGCGACGACGCCGAGCGCCGCGGGGATCGTCCAGCCCAAGGGGCCGGCCTGCCCGCAGTTGATCCACTGCCGCGGGCCGTAGACATGCAGAAACTGCGCGCCGGCAATCTGCGACAGACCGATGGTCGTGACGTAGACGGTGTCGCGGGGGAAGACCTTGTTCATCTCCTCGTAGACGCGCAGGGGCTTGATCGGCGTCTCGGTGAAGTGGGTCTTGCGGTGCATCAGCTTCTTGCGTTCGGCGCAGCGCGCCGCCCATTCGCCGAAGTCCTTCAGTCGATGGGCCGCCTTGCGTTCACGCGCGACCTGAACGAACAGGGCCAGCGCGGCCTTGGCGTCGCTGACGATGCCCAGGTCGGGGTTGAAGACGCGGCCGATTTGCGTCGGCTCGATGTCGACGTGAACGAACTTGCGACCCTTGCAGTACACCTCGGTCGAGCCGGTGTGGCGATTCGCCCAGCGGTTGCCGATGCCGAGCACGAAGTCGCTCGCCAGCATCGTCGCGTTGCCGTAACGGTGGCTGGTCTGCAGGCCGACCATGCCGGCCATCAGCGGGTGGTCGTCGGGGATCGTGCCCCAGCCCATCAGCGTCGGGATCACCGGCACGCCGGTGAGTTCGGCCAACTCGACCAGCAGGTCCGAGGCGTCGGCGTTGATGATGCCGCCGCCGGCCACGATCAGCGGCTTGTCGGCGGCCATCAGCATGTCGAGCGCTTTCTCGACCTGCTTCTTCGTTGCCGCGGGCTTGTACACCGCCAGCGGTTCGTAGGTCTCGATGTCGAACTCGATCTCGGCCATCTGCACGTCGAATGGCAGGTCGATCAGCACCGGGCCCGGCCGGCCCGAGCGCATCAGGTGGAAGGCCTGCTGGAAGGCCCGCGGCACCTGCGCCGGCTCGCGCACGGTGACGCTCCATTTGGTCACCGGCTTGCTGATCGACTCGATGTCGACCGCCTGGAAGTCCTCCTTGTACAGCCGCGCTCGCGGCGCCTGGCCGGTAATGCACAGGATCGGTATCGAGTCGGCGATCGCCGAATAGAGCCCTGTGATCATGTCCGTGCCTGCCGGGCCCGAGGTGCCGATGCAGACCCCGATGTTGCCGGCCCGGGCCCGCGTGTAGCCCTCGGCCATGTGCGAGGCGGCCTCGACATGGCGGGCCAGGATGTGGGCGATGGACTCACGCTCGCGCAGCGCCGCGTACAGCGGGTTGATGGCCGCACCCGGCACACCGAAGGCTTGCGTGATGCCTTCCTTTTCCATCACCAGTACCGCGGCCATCGCCGCCTTCATCTTGGCCATGTCGATCTCCTGATGTGACTGGGAGCGATGGTCGGTGCCGCCGCCCGGCCTGTGAATCCCAGTCAGGGGATAACAGCTATTCCACGGCGGAATGGCCGGGCGTGCCGCGGCTACAGTGCGCCGCATGGACCGCATTACCGGCGTGCAGCTCTACATCCGCGTGGTCGAGACCGGCAGCTTCAGCAAGGCCGCTGCCGAGCTCGGGATCACCCAGCCGACCGCCACCAAGGCGGTGGCCGCCGCCGAACGGCGCCTGGGTGCGCGGCTGCTGCACCGCTCGACGCGCGGCGTCATGCCCACCGAAGTCGGCGCGCTGTACTACGAGAAGTGCAAGCTGATCGCCCGCGAGATCGACGAGGCCGACAACCTGGCCACCCTGCTGCAAAGCCAGCTCGGCGGCACGCTGCGCATCAGCACCTCGGTGGCCTTCGGTCGCCGCGTGTTGGTGCCGCTGATGCTGCGCTACATGCGCGAACACCCCGAGGTGGTCATCGACCTGGGCTTCGACGATCGCTATGTCAACCTGGTCGAGCAGGGCATCGACCTGGCGATCCGCATGGGCCGCTTGGCCGACTCGACGCTGGGCGCACGCTACCTCGGCAGCAATCCGTGGCTGATGGTCGCCGCGCCTTCGTACCTGGGCCGGCGAGGCTCGCCGCAGAATGCGGCCGATCTGGCCGACCATGCCTGCTTGGTCTACAGCAGCGTACAGGGCGACGACCACTGGGACCTGACGCCGCCCTCGGGGCCGGAGCAGGCCGTGGCAGTCAAGGGTCCGCTGCGCTCGAACAACCTCTCGGCCGTGCTCGCTGCAACGCGGACCGGCCTGGGACTGGCGGTGCTGCCCTGGTACGTGGCGCGGGAGTCGCTGGCCGACGGCAGCGTGGTGCCGGTTCTGAACGACCACACGCTGCCGGCCCAGGAGATCCACGCCGTGTTCCCCTCGCCGAAGTGGGTGCCGGCCAAGGTGACGAGCTTCATCGCCTTCGTGCAGCAGGCGTTGGCCGGGCAGTGGTGGCGCCAGGCGCTGTAGGTGCTTCAGCGGCCAACCGGCCAGCTTCAACCTGCCTGCAGCAGGCCGACGACGGAGTCCCAACCGGGCGCACGATCTGCGTTACGGGCGTTGGACGCCGACGCCAAGTAGCGCCCCAGTTGATCGACGGGCAGCGGCTTGCAGAACAGGAAGCCCTGCAGTTCGCCGCAGCCGACGCTGGAGAGGAACATTGCCTGCGCCTGCGTCTCCACGCCTTCGGCGACCACCGTGATACTCAGCGCCTTGGCCAGATCGATGATGGCCGTGGCGACCGCGCGATCGCGCGCGCTGCTGGCAATTTCCGCGACGAAGCTGCGGTCGATCTTGAGGTAGTCGACGGGAAAGTGCCGCAGGTAATTGAGCGACGAATAGCCGGTCCCGAAGTCGTCGATCGAAATCCGCAGCCCGAGTGCCTTCAATGCACCGATCGTGGCGCGCGCCTGTTCCGCGTTGGAGATCAGCAGCGATTCGGTCAGTTCGAGCTCGATCAACCCGGGCCGCACGCCGGTGTCCCGAAGCACCCGCTCCACCAGCGCAACGAAGGAGCCGCTTTGGAACTGCAGCGATGAGACGTTGACCGACACCCGAAGCGGCTCCATGCCCAGCTCCTGCCATCGGCAGGCCTGAGTGCACGCGCTGCGCAGCACCCATTCGCCGACGATCGTCATCATGCCCGTGTCCTCCAGCACGCCGATGAACTCGCCGGGCAGCACCACGCCGCGCGACGGACTGATCCAGCGCAGCAAGGCCTCGACCGCGACGACGCGGCGCGTGGCGCCATCCAGTCTGGGCTGGTAGTAAAGCGTGAACTCCCCGTCGCGAAAGCCCTGTCGCAGCGCGGCTTCGAGATCGAGCCGCTGCAGGGAGCGCCGGTTCATCGCCTCGCGGTAGAAGGCGTGGCTGCCGCGGCCGCTCTCCTTGGCGCTGTACATGGCCGCGTCGGCATTCTTGAGCAGCGTCTCGGCGTTGTCGCCGTCGCCGGGGTACACCGCAATGCCGATGGTGGCGCCGACCGTCAACTCATGCTCGTGGACCGACACCGGTGCGGCTACCGCCTCCAGAACGCGCCGGGCGACGAAGGCCGCGTCCTCGGGCGTGGCGACCGCGGGCAGGATGACCGTGAATTCGTCGCCACCCATGCGGAACAGCAGGTCGCTGTTGCGCAGGCACGAGGCAATGCGTTCCGAGACGACCTTCAGCAGCGAGTCACCGGCCTGATGTCCGAGGCTGTCGTTGACGATCTTGAAGCGATCGAGGTCGATGAACATCAGCGCGCAGGTGAGGCTGTGGCGCGAGGCGAGCGAGATGGCTTCGCCGAGCCGCTCCGCGAAGTAGGCCCGATTCGGCAGACCGGTCAGCGCGTCGTGGTACGCCTGATGACGAACCTGCTCCTCCTTCGCGGCGCGCTCCTGTTCCTGGCGCGCGATGATGCGGTCGGCCTTGCGGACCACGAGAAACAGGAACAGATACAACGTCGAGAGCAGCGCCAGGACCATTCCTGCCACCTGCCATTGCGCACGCCATTGCTTTTGCAGCAGCTCGGTGACATCCGAATAGACTTCGAACACGCCTTCGACCGCCGCGTCGGGCGTGGCGCGAATCGGCACGTAGGACGCAATCAGGTTGCGCTTGTTGAGAACGCCCTCGAAGGCGTCGAACTTTTCCCGGTAGGTGATCTGACTGGTCACGCCGCCGGCTCGCGCTTCGCGAAAGCCCTCATTGGCGCTTTTGTCCTCGCCGATCTGCTTGGCGTCGGTCGAGAATACGGTCAGGCCGTCGACGTTGTAGATCTTGATCTTGGCGATCTGCAGCCCATCCATCTTGGTCAGCACATCGGCCCGAAGCTGGGCCACCGCCGGGTCCGCCGACAAGGCTTCGCGCGAGCGGCCGACCGACTCGATCACGAAGCCGCGGTAGCGGGCCCACACGGTATTGGCGAAGGCGCGCGTCAGATCGGCGTTGGCCCGGCTTTCGTGGTCGATCAGATGGCGCTCGGTGAGACTGCGGTAGGTCCAGAACAGGCATGCCGTCACCACAGCGATGCCGATCAGGCTCGTGACCGAGAAGAACCGCGTCAGTTTGAAGGGGCGCAACCGGTGCGGCGCAGGCGAGTCAGGGATCGGATTTGCGAACATTGGATGAACGGCCTCGGGGTTTGGCGTATTGATTTGCTCAGGATGACAGGAATGGAGCTGGCGGGCACCGGCCACGTCACCTGTGGCGCCCGGTTGCGTGGCATTCCTCACGCGCAGTCAGTTGCCTGGCTCAGTTGCCTGGCGCGCCGGCCTCGAACCAGCGCTTGATCGACGCGCGCTCATCGTCGGTGATCTGCGTCGCGTTGTTCAGCGGCATCAGCTTCTGCACCACGGCTTGCTGGTAGACCGCCAGTGCGTGCTGCTTGATCAGCGCCGGCGTGTGCAGCGCGACATTCTTGCTTTGCAGTTGCGCGTTGTGGCACATCGCGCAGCGCTGGTCGATCACGCCCTTGACTGCCGCGAAATCGACCGCTGCGGTCGCCGCGGGCCGGGCCGCAGCACTTTGCGGCGCAGGCGCCAACCCCAGCGCCAGGCCGACCAGTGCCAGGGTGCCGATCGCCGCATGCTCCCACGGCACCCTCCTGCCCTGCACCAGCGCCTTGTGGCGGGCCACGAAGCTGTGGCGGATCAGCGCGCCGGCCAGCATCAGCAGCACCAGAACGATCCAGTTGTGCCTGCCCGAAGTCAGCCAGCCGTAGTGGTTGGACAGCATCGCCACCAGCACCGGCAACGTGAAGTACGTGTTGTGCACGCTGCGCTGCTTGGCGCGCCAGCCGTGGATCTGATCGACCGGCTGCCCGGCCTCGAGCTGAGCCACCACTTTGCGCTGCCCGGGAATGATCCAGACGAAGACATTGGCGCTCATGCTGGTGGCCAGCATCGCGCCGACCAGCAGGAACGCGGCACGCCCGGCGAACAATTGGCAGGCCAGCCAGGAGGCGAAGACCACGAAGGCGAGGACGCCGACGGCCACGATCAGGTCGCCGTTTTTCTTTTGCCCGAAGGCGCGGCAGATCACGTCGTAGACGAACCAGCACACCGCCAGGAAGCCGAGCGAGGCCGCGATCGCGGCGCCAGGCGACCAGTCGTACACGCTCTTGTCGACCAGGAAGCTGCCGGCATTGAACAGGTACATCACGGTGAACAGGCCCATGCCGGTCAGCCAGGTGCTGTAGCTCTCCCAGTAGAACCAGTGCAGGTGCGCCGGCATCTGCTTGGGCGCGACGAGGTACTTCTGCGGGTGGTAGAAGCCGCCGCCGTGCACGGCCCACAACTCGCCATCGACCCCCTTGCCGAGCAACTCCGGCGAGCTTGGTTTCGTCAGGCTGTTGTCGAGGAAAACAAAGTAGAACGACGAGCCGATCCAGGCGATCGCGGTGATGAGATGGGCCCAGCGCAACAGCAGGTTGACCCAGTCGAGCAGGTAGGCGTCCATCGCGTCCTCACGGCAATCCAAAGCACGGCGCAGCGGTGCTGCACCGGTCCTCACCACTGCGGGCTGCGTGAGGAACGGCTGTCGCGAGCCCGTGCAACGGTCGATGATGCCTGCTGCCCGGGCGCACCGCGGCGACGCGGTCAAAGTGTATACACTCTGGCGACCCCTGGTCACCGTCGCGAGCCCCATCCTGCCCATGCCCCGCAGCCGCGCCAGCCTCCAGGTGATCGATCCAGCGCCGCCATCGGCGCGGCGCGCCCGTCGCGCC
>JANMSR010000078.1:0-10786 GCA_031389565.1 Burkholderiales bacterium | reverse complement strand
AGTGACTTGCGGGCTGTCGCTCATGCGCGGCTCAAGTGCGCGGCAGCCGGATCGGCGCCGCGAGTTGCGGATTGCAGCCGCGGCGTTGTCCAAGCCGGGCCTCGATCGCCGCCATGTCGCGATCGGCGTCACCCGTCAGGCGGATGAATGAGTCCACGCCAACGCGTCGCTCGGCGTAATCGAAGAAGGCCAGCGCCAGCGGCAGCTCGGCCTGCAGCGCCACCTGGTAGAAGCCGCTGCGCCAGTTGTCGCGGTAACTGCGCGTGCCTTCGGGCGACAGCGCGAGCCAGAGGAACGCATCGCTGCGGCGCGCGGCGGCGAAGCGTCCGACCATCGAGCCCACCGCGCCGCGCGGATGGTGACGATCGACCGGCACCCCACCGATCCAGCGCAGCCAACGGCCGAACAGCGGCAGGTCGAACAGCGTGTCCTTGCCCCAGAACGCGAGAGGAATGCCGATCGCCCACTTGGCCAGCATGCCGATGACGAAATCCCAGTTCGAGGTGTGCGGGTAGACGATCAACACGCCCTGGCGCGCCGGCAGGCCGTCGAACACAACAGCCCAGCCTGCGAGGCGCAAGGCGCCGCGTGCGAACGCGCTGCCGCGCAACTGGATCGGCCGGTCGGCGCAAGCGCGGGTGTCGGTCAAGTGGCCCCCAAGGCGCTGCGCGCCGTCCCCCCAAGGGGGAGCGAGCAACTTGGGAGCGGCCCGGCGTCGCTCAAGTGGCCCCCAAGGCGCTGCGCGCCGTCCCCCCAAGGGGGAGCGAGCAACTTGGGAGCGGCCCGGCGTCGCTCATCGGGGCTTCAAGGCGCGGTGGCCGATGTCGCTGCGGTATTGCGCACCATCGAATCGGATCGGGGCCAGTGCGGCGTAGGCCCGCTGCTGCGCCGCCTTGACCGAATCGCCGAGCGCGGTGACGCAAAGCACGCGGCCGCCCGTCGTGACCAGCGGGCCGTCGGTGCGGTGCTCGGTGCCGGCGTGGAAAACCACGGCGTCATCGGCCGGCGCCGGCACCCCGGCGATGGCGTCGCCCTGGCGCACCGCGCCCGGGTAGCCGTGCGCGGCCATCACCACGCCGAGCGCGACGCGGCGGTCCCATTCGAGCACGATGCTGTCGAGCTTGGGCGCGTCGCCGGTCGCCGTGGCCGCCATCAGCACATCGAACAGGTCGGTCTTCAGGCGCATCAACAACACCTGCGCCTCGGGGTCGCCCAGGCGGGCGTTGAATTCGACGACGCGTGGATTGCCCGCGGCGTCGATCATCAGGCCGGCGTAGAGAAAACCGCTGAACGGATGGCCGCCGGCGGCCATACCCGCGATGGCCGGCAGCACGATCTCCTGCATCACACGGGCATGCACGTTGGGCGTGACCACCGGCGCGGGCGAGTAGGCGCCCATGCCGCCGGTGTTGGGGCCGGTGTCGCCGTCCCCGATGCGCTTGTGGTCCTGGCTGGTGGCCAGCGGCAGCACGCGCTGGCCGTCGCTGACGACGATGAAGCTGGCTTCTTCGCCGGCCATGAACTCTTCGATGACCACGCGGGCGCCGGGCTTGCCGTCGAGCATGAAGTCGATCGCGGCATGGGCGTCGGCGGCCGTCATGGCCACCACCACGCCCTTGCCCGCCGCCAGGCCGTCGGCCTTGACCACGATCGGTGCGCCGTGGCGCTCGACATGGACATGCGCGGCGGGGGCGTCGGTGAAGCTGGCGTAGAGCGCGGTCGGGATGCCGTGGCGCTGCATGAAATCCTTGGCGAAGGCCTTCGAGCTTTCGAGCTGCGCCGCGGCGCGTGTGGGCCCGAAGATGCGCAGCCCGCGCGCGCGGAACAGATCGACCACGCCCGCCGCCAGCGGCGCCTCGGGGCCGACGATGGTGAGCGCGACGTTTTCCGCGGCAGCAAAGTCGGCCAGCGCAGCCGGCTCGGTGATGGGCAGATTGCGCAGTGCGGGGTCGCGTGCGGTGCCCCCGTTGCCGGGGGCCACGTAGACCAGTTGCAGCTTGGGCGACTGCGCCAGCTTCCAGGCCAGCGCATGCTCGCGACCGCCGCCACCGATGACTAGGACCTTCAAGACATCAACCCCGGTAGCTGAACAGAAACCAGCAGGATCACGATGAGCCCCACGATCGACGGTAGCCGCTCATTGGACGATCTCCGCGTTGTGGTACAGGTCCTGAACGTCGTCGAGCTCCTCGATCACGTCGAGCAGTTTCTGCATCCGCTGCGCGTCCTCGCCGGCCAACTCGACCGTGTTTTCGGCGCGCATCGTGACCTCGGCGATCTCGGCCTTCAGGCCCGCCGCTTCGAGCGCGTTCTTCACCGCTTCGAGTTCGGTCGGCGGCGTCAACACCTCGATCGAGCCATCGTCGCCGGCGATCACGTCCTGGGCACCGGCGTCCAGCGCCACTTCCATGACCTTGTCTTCGCTCGTGCCGGGCGCAAAGATCAACTGCCCGCAATGCTTGAACTGGAAGGCCACCGAACCCTCGGTGCCAAGGTTGCCGCCGTATTTGGAGAAGGCGTGGCGCACCTCGGCCACCGTGCGCACTCGGTTGTCGGTCATGCAGTCGACGATCACCGCCGCGCCGCCGATGCCGTAGCCCTCGTAGCGGATCTCTTCGTAGTTGACGCCCTCGAGGTTGCCGGTGGCCTTGTCGATGTTGCGTTTGACGGTCTCGACCGGCAGGTTGACGGCCTTGGCCTTTTCAATCGCCAGACGCAGGCGCGGGTTCGCACTGGTGTCGCCGCCGCCCAGGCGCGCCGCCACCGTGATCTCGCGGATCACCCGCGTCCAGGCCTTGCCGCGCTTTTCGTCCTGGCGGCCTTTGCGGTGCTGGATGTTGGCCCATTTGGAGTGACCGGCCATGAAAGAGACTCTCCTTGTTTGCGCTTACGATGCGCTCGATTTTAAGTGAGAGGGTTTTCCCATGGCCGAACCGATCCTGGTTGCCAAGCACGGCGACATCGAATGCCATCTGCTGCCCGGCCTGGCCAATCGCCACGGCCTGATCACCGGCGCCACCGGCACCGGCAAAACGATCACCCTGCAGACCCTGGCCGAGAACTTTTCCAGGCTCGGAGTGCCGGTGTTCATGGCCGATGTCAAGGGCGACCTGACGGGCATCTCGCAGAAGGGCACGCTGCCGGAGAAAGTCGTCAAACTGATTGGAGAGCGGGGTCTTGCGACCCCTGAAAGCGTGGCCTGCCCCGCCACGCTGTGGGACGTGTTCGGTGTCCAGGGCCACCCGGTGCGCGCGACGGTGTCCGACATGGGACCGCTGCTGCTGGCGCGCATGCTGGCCTTGAACGAGATCCAGGCCGGGGTGCTCAACCTGGTGTTCAAGATTGCCGACGACAACGGCATGGCCCTGCTCGACCTCAAAGACCTGCGCGCGATGCTGCAGCATGTGGGCGAGAACGCGAAAGACTTCACCACCGAGTACGGCAACGTCAGCGCGGCCAGCGTCGGTGCGATCCAGCGCGGCCTGTTGCAGATCGAAGAGCAAGGCGGCGACAAATTCTTCGGCGAGCCGATGCTGGCCATCGACGACTTCATGCAGACCGTCGACGTGAGCCTGGCCCCCACGTCGCCTTCGGCGACTGCCCCCCAAGGGGGCGCATCGGCGTCTAGGGGCGGCCCGTCGACGCCGATGGGGGTCATCAACATCCTGACTGCCGACAAACTGATGAACGCGCCTCGGCTTTACGCCAGCTTTCTGCTCTGGATGTTGTCCGAGCTGTTCGAGCAGTTGCCCGAAATCGGCGACCCCGACAAACCCAAGCTGGTGTTCTTCTTCGACGAAGCCCACCTGCTGTTCAGCGATGCACCGAAGGCCCTGATCGAGCGCATCGAGCTGGTGGTGCGACTGGTGCGCAGCAAGGGCGTCGGCGTGTATTTCGTGACGCAGAACCCGCTCGACGTGCCCGACACCGTGCTGGCCCAGCTCGGCAATCGCGTCCAGCACGCATTGCGCGCGTTCACGCCGCGCGACCAGAAAGCGGTCAAGGCGGCTGCGAGCACGATGCGCGCCAATCCCGGCCTGGATGTCGAGACTGCGATCACCGAGCTGGCCGTCGGCGAGGCCCTGGTCAGCTTGCTCGACAGCAAGGGCCGGCCGAGCGTGACCGAACGCGTGTTCGTGCTGCCGCCGGGCAGCCAGATCGGGCCGATCACGCCCGAGCAGCGCAAGGCGCTGATTGCCGGCTCGCTGGTGGCCGGCGTCTACGAGAAGACTGTCGACCGTGAGTCGGCCTACGAGAAGCTGAGAGGCCGCACGGTGGCCTCGGCCGACGCGGCGCAAGACATGCAGCGCGAGGCGGGCGGCAAGGCGGCAGCCCCCGCAGCGCAGGAGTCCGGCGGTGGCGGCCTGATGGGCAGCCTGGGCAGCATTCTGTTCGGCAGCACCGGCCCGCGCGGCGGCAAGCGTGAAGGCCTGGCCGAATCGGCCGCGCGCAGCGCGGTGCGCAGCGTCGGCTCGGCGGTCGGCCGCGAGATCGTGCGCGGCGTGCTCGGCTCGCTGCTCGGCGGCGGGCGGCGGCGGTGAGGCGCATGGCGATGCAAGTCGTGATCTGGCTGCTCTTGACGGTGGCCGCGGTGGTGGTCGCGGCGCGCTTCGGTGCCTTCTCCGGCCGCCAGCCCGAAGGCCTGGGCCTGCGCGAAGGCAAGTTCAAGCCACCGTCGAAAACGCCCAACAGCGTGAGCAGTCAGGCTGCACTGTGGCCCGACCACACCCAGCGCGAGGCCGCGACGATCGCGCCGCTGGCGCTCAAGGGCGATGGCCCGGCGACCATCGCGCGGCTGACACAGATCATCGAAAGCATGGACGGCGCACGCATCGTCGAGCGCAAGCCCGACTACCTGTATGCGCAATTCACGACCAAGCTGATGCGCTTCGTCGACGACGCCGAGTTCTGGTTCGACCCTGCCACGGGTGGGGTACAAGTGCGCTCGGCCTCGCGCGTCGGACGTGGGGATCTCGGCGTCAACCGTGCGCGCATCGAGGCCATTCGTGCCCGGCTGGCCGGCGGCTGAGCTGGCGACAGATCCGGCATCAGGAGCGCGCCGACTGAGCGAGCAGGCGGGTCGGGATTGCGGCCCTGCCGCGAGGGCGCGCAGGGCGCTGACCACCGTGGCGGGACGCGATGCAACGTCCGTCGTCGCGTCCCCGATAGCCGGGGTAGCTCACCGGGCCGTAAAGCCGGTGCTCGTGGTAGCGGTAGCCGTTGCCATCGTCATCGATCGCCCCGCCGCTCTGGACGGGGTCAATTCGGGCGATGCCATCCGCTCCCTATCCGCCCCCGCGCCCCGCGGCGCTGCCAGCGCAGCGAAACGAATGCGAAGGCCAGCCCCAGCACCAGGCCGGCCATCACGTCGAGGACGACATGCTGCTTGATGGCGAGCGTGGAGTAGGCGATCGCGACAAACCAAAGCGCATTGAGCAGGCGCATCGGCAGCGGCGCACGCACCACGCGCAGCGTGCGCTCGATCCAGGCCATCGAGAACACTGCCGTGGCCACATGCAGCGAAGGGCAGGCGTTGCCCGCGGCATCGATGCCCTGCAGCAAGTCGATGGCGCCGTCCAGCGCATGCTTGGGCACTGCGGTCGGCCACAGATAGAAGGCGCCCAGTCCGACGCCGCACAGTGCGGCGGCCCAGAGCCCATAGACGACCAGTTCGCGCAGCTCGCGCATCAGGCCCGGTGCGATGCCGACATACAGCCAGAGCGAGACGTAGGCGCCCAGTGCGAGCGGCTGGAACGAGATCGCATCGTCGAGCGCGGTCAGCGGCATCTCGGTCACGGGCCGTGCGGGATGGCGTAGCAGGTAAAAGTAGGCGATGAAGAACAGCCAGATGAACCCGGTGACGCCAATCAGCTTCAATGCAAAGTGCGTGCGCATGCGAAACACCAGCTCGCTGCGCCAGCCCGGGCCGACCGAGCCGGTGGCCGCAGCATCGACGGGCACTGGCTGTGGCGCAGGCTTCATGGTGGCGTGCTCGGTCGGTCTGTGGGCGCTGGCCGGGTGCAGAAAGTTCGACCAACCCATCGAGCCTAACATCGCCGCACCACGCTCCTCGCGACCCGCTCATGCATAATTCGGTGCGCTTCGGGAGCGGCGAAATGCGACAACCGGCGATCGTCGCCATAGCGCCTGTCCAGTGCAGCACCACCCATCGCGTCGAGCGCACCTCACCGTTTATCCGTTGTGACCTTGGCGATGACATTTCCCGACGCAACCCAGGCCCAGGCCTGCGACGTACTGGTGGTGGGCGGCGGCCCGGCGGGTGCCACGATCGCCGCGCTGCTGGCGCGCCAGGGCCGCGATGTCGTGATCCTCGAGAAGGCGCATCACCCGCGCTTTCACATCGGTGAGTCCTTGCTGCCGGCCAACGGGCCGCTGTTCGACCGCCTCGGTGTGCGCGACCGGGTCGAGCGCATGGGCATGGCCAAATGGGGTGTCGAGTTCGTGTCGCCGACCCATGCCCACCGCAGCTTCGTCGAGTTCGGCGACGCCTGGGACAAATCGATGCCGTATGCGTGGCAGGTGCGGCGATCCGAACTCGACGAGATGCTCTTTGGCCATGCTGCGGCCTGCGGCGCGCGCACGTTCGAAGGCTGGCGCGTGCGCGGCGTGCAATTCGACGCCGACGCTGCGACGGTGCTGGCGGTGCAGGACGGCGGCAGCGCGCAGAGCTGGCGTGCGCGTTACGTCGTCGATGCCAGCGGGCGCGACACGCTGCTGGCCAACAAGCAGGGCAGCAAACGCCGCAACCGCAAGCACAACAGTGCCGCGCTGTTCGGCCACTGGCGTGGCGCGCAGCGGCTCGAAGGCAAGCTCGAAGGCAACATCAGCATCTTCTGGTTCCAGCACGGCTGGTTCTGGTCGATCCCGCTGGCCGATGGCCAGACCAGCGTCGGCGCCGTGTGCTGGCCGCACTACCTGAAGTCGCGCGACAAGCCGCTGAAGGCGTTCTTCCTCGACACCATCTCGATGTGCCCGCGCCTGGCTGAACGCCTGGCGGGCGCCGAGCTGGTCGATGATGCCGTGCATGCCACCGGCAACTACTGCTACTCGAGCACCCATGCCACGGGCGCGCGCTACGTCATGCTGGGCGACGCCTACGCCTTCGTTGACCCGGTGTTCTCGTCCGGCGTGTACCTGGCAATGGTCAGCGCCTTCGAGGGCGCCGAACTGGTCGCCACCTGCCTCGATCGCCCGGCTCGGGCCGCGGCGGCCAGGCGCCGTTTCGAGGCCCTGATGAGAAAGGGTCCGCGCGAGTTCTCGTGGTTCATCTTGCGCATGACCAACCCGGCGATGCGCGACTTGTTCATGTACCCACGCAACGTGCTGCGGGTCAAGGAAGCGTTGCTGTCGCTGCTGGCCGGCGACATCTTCGGCAAGACGCCGATCTGGCCGGCGCTCGCGGTCTTCAAGGCGATCTACTTCATCAGCGCGCTGGTGTCGTTGCGGCGCTCCTGGGCGGCCTGGCGGGCGCGCCGCAGCAACATCCGCGATGTCGGGCAGGTTCGCGGCGAGAACGTCGTCGCCGTGTCGCGATGATCGGCCCACTCGTCGCGAGGTTGGCAGCACGGCGCCGCTGCCGCCGCCAACCGCCACGCCGGGGCCAGGCGAGCGCTGTCGGCGTGCTGGCCGTATGAGGGCGTGGCATTCGGCAGGGCCGGCACTGGCGGCGATCGGCTTGGGCCTGACGGCCCTGCCTGCGGCGGCGGACGGTCTGCCACTGTGGGAGCTGGGCGTGGGCATCGGCGCCCTGCGCCTGCCGCACTACCGCGGCGCCGGGCAGTCGCACAACTGGTTGCTGCCGGTGCCCTACGTCGTGTACCGCGGCGAGATCCTGCGCGCCGACCGCGATGGCGCGCGTGCGCTGTTGTTCGACAGCGACCGCCTGGACATCGACCTGAGCCTGTCCGCCAGCGCGCCCACGCGCAGTCGTGGCAACCGGGCCCGCGACGGCATGCCCGATCTCGCGGCCAGCGTCGAACTGGGCCCGAACCTGAACCTGACCCTGGCCCGCGGCTCCGGCTGGAAGCTGGACCTGCGCGCGCCCGTGCGCGCAGCGTTGACGCTGGAATCGAAACCGCGGTCGATCGGTTGGCTGGCGACGCCGAACCTGAATCTCGATCTGACCCGCGCCCAATGGAACCTCGGCATGCAGGCCGGCCCGGTGTTCGGCACGCGCCGCTTGCACAGCTATTACTACGACGTGACGGCGGCACAGGCCACGGCCACGCGAACGGCCTACCAGGCGCGCGGCGGCATGGCCGGCTGGCAGGCCACGCTGGCCTTGTCGCGCCGCTTCGACGCCCAGTGGGTGGGCCTGTTCGTGCGTCTGGACAGCGTTGCCGGCGCCCGCTTCGCCGACAGTCCGCTCGTACGTCGGCGCGACAACGTCGCCATGGGCATTGCCTGGAGTTGGTCCTTGATGCACTCCGAGCGGCGAGTCGTCGATCCCGACCGGTGAGCGTGAACCACCCGCTGCTGTTGCCACTGACCTGGCTCACGCTACAGAGCCTGCTGCTCGTGCTGGGGGCGATGTCGGTGACTTGGAACCTGATCGCGTTGCTGCTGTACCCGCTCGTGCCGCGCCGTGTGGGCCGCCGCCTCGGTCGCGCCGTCATTGCCGGCGCGTACCGGGCGTTCTGGCGCATCGCCGGCGGGTCCGGGCTGCTGCGCATGGACGCCAGCGCCCTCGACGCCATGGCCGCAGAGCGCAGCCTGATCGTCGTGGCCAACCACCCGAGCATGCTCGATGCGCTGATGCTCGTTGCACGCTTGCCGCGCAGCTTTTGCGTGATGAAGGCCAGTCTGATCCGCAACCCCCTGCTGGGCCCCGGCGCGCGCCTG
Organism: Burkholderiales bacterium; assembly: GCA_031389565.1. GTDB lineage: Bacteria > Pseudomonadota > Gammaproteobacteria > Burkholderiales > Burkholderiaceae_C > CADEEN01. The sequence continues at coordinate 1,924 of JANMSR010000078.1, read as the reverse complement.
GCGCGCTATATCCGCAACGACTCGGCGTTCGGCATGGTGCGCCAGGCGGTCGCGGAGTTGAAGGACGGTGGGCAGCTCGTGATGTTTCCGGAGGGCACGCGCACGACGCGTCCACCGATCAACCCATTCCGACCTGGCGCCACGCTGATCGCCAAGCTGGCCAATGTGCCGATCCAGGCCGTCTTCATCGACACCGATTCGCCCTACCTTGGCAAAGGTTGGCCGCTGTGGCGGCTGCCACCGCTGCCGATCGCCTTCACGGTGCGCATGGGCCGGCGCTTCGCCCCATCGCAGGATCCGGCGGCCTTGTTGTCGGAGCTCGAGGCCTACTTCGCCGCCGGCGTGTACCCAGCTTCTGCGCCGACCCGGCGATGACGACAGCGTCAACCACCCAGGTGGTCCTGATCCCGAGCTACAACACCGGCGCCAAGGTCTATGAGACCGTCGCCGCAGCGCGTGCCGCGTGGAACCCCGTGTGGGTCGTTGTCGATGGCAGCGACGACGGTACGGCGCACGGCCTGCAGGCGATGGCCGCGGCCGATCCAGGCCTGCGGGTGTGGGTTCTGGCGCGCAACCGCGGCAAGGGTGCGGCGGTGCTGCATGGCCTGCGCGAGGCCAAGGCCGCGGGCTTCAGTCACGCGTTGACGATCGACGCCGACGGCCAGCATCCCGCCGGGCTGATCCCGGCCTTCATGCAAGCCTCGGCGGCACGGCCCGAGGCCATGATCCTCGGCCGCCCGGTGTTCGACGCCAGTGCGCCCTTGCTGCGCGTGCGCGGCCGGCGGGTGTCGAACGGGTGGACCAACCTCGAGACGCTGGGCGCCGGCGTCGCCGATTCGCTGTATGGCTTCCGTGTCTATCCGGTCCAGGCGCTGATTGCCGTGATGGAGCGCCAACCCTGGATGCGCCGCTTCGATTTCGACACCGAGGCCGTCGTGCGCCTGGCCTGGCGCGGCGTCAAGCCGATCAACATCGACGCGCCGGTCAGGTACCTGAGCGCGGCGCAAGGCGGCGTCTCGCACTTCCGTTATGGCCGCGACAACCTGCTGCTGACATGGATGCACACCCGCCTGATGCTGGAGTTCGTGGTCCGCCTGCCGCTGCTGGTCTGGCGGCGGCTGAGCGGCCGCCCGCCGTTCCAACGCTGACTGGCTGCCCCTCAGCCTTTCAGGCAGTCGCCGCCAGCGGCTCGCGCAGGGCCGCGAACAGCATCGGTTCGGCAGCGTGCAGCGGGCCGCCGGCCGCATCGATCGCGGCGCGCAGGGCGCTGCCGTCCAGCTTCGGCTGCTCGCCGCAGGCGCGCTCGAGCAACTCGGTGGCCAGGCTGCGCAGCAGGCGCGGTGCCTGCTTCAGGCGCTCGCGCAGGCCGGCCTCGTCGAGCGTGTCGCCCAGGCTGCGGTTGAGTTCGACAAACCATGGCATCGCGGCCTGGTCGTGCATCAGCGGGCGGTTGCGCCGGGCGCTCAGCGCCGACCACGCGCGCAGGAAGCCCTGCACCGCGACGTTCAGGTGCTGGCATTGCAGGAGTTCGTCGCGCACGCGCGAGAGCACAGCCAAGTCGGCCAGCCGCTGCTGGAAGAAAATCTGCGACGGCACGCTCCAGTAATAGGTGTAGTCCCACAACACCTTGGCCGGCAATACCTCCGGGTCGCCGAACAGGCCGTACTGATCGACGAACAGCGCCAGCGTGCTGTCGTGGAACGAACGCAGGACTTGCTCGTAGATCTGGACGTGCGCTGGCAGCGCTTGCCCGGCGCGGTCGCGCGCGATGAGCTCCGTGATATAGGTGTTGCCGATGGCGATGAAATCGCTGCCCGGCGAGTAGAACGGGTCGAGGAAGCGGCCGGCCTCGCCGGTCAGGGCCCAGCGCTGCGCCGACAGCACGGTCTTGCAGTCGAACGAGAAGCGGCGGAAAAAAGCGAAG
>JANMSR010000022.1:0-4461 GCA_031389565.1 Burkholderiales bacterium | reverse complement strand
GGCGGCGCCTACGTGCCGGCGATGAGCGACGAGACCATCATCGTCAAGAACCAGGGCACGATCTTCCTCGGCGGCCCGCCGCTGGTGAAGGCCGCCACCGGCGAGGTAGTGAGCGCCGAAGACCTCGGTGGCGGCGACGTGCACACGCGCCTGTCGGGCGTGGCCGACCACCTGGCCGAGAACGACACCCATGCGCTGGCGCTGGCCCGCCAGGCCGTGGCCGGCCTGAACTGGCGCAAGGCGCCCGAGATGGCCTGCCTGCCGCCGCGCGCGCCGACCTGCGACCCGCGCGAATTGCACGGCGTGATCCCCACCGACACCCGCAAGCCCTATGACGTGCGCGAAGTCATCGCCCGCATCGTCGACGCCAGCGAGTTCGACGAATTCAAAGCGCGCTATGGGCAAACGCTGGTCTGCGGCTTCGCACACTTGGAAGGCATGCCGGTGGGCATCGTCGCCAACAACGGCATCCTGTTCACCGAGAGCGCCAACAAGGGCGCGCACTTCATCGAGCTGTGCTGCCAGCGCAAGCTGCCGCTCATTTTCCTGCAGAACATCACCGGCTTTATGGTCGGCAGGAAGGTCGAGAACGAAGGCATTGCACGCGCCGGCGCCAAGATGGTGACGGCCGTGGCCTGCGCCGCGGTGCCCAAGTTCACGGTCATCATCGGCGGCAGTTTCGGCGCCGGCAATTACGGCATGTGCGGCCGCGCCTTCGGCCCGCGCCTGCTGTGGATGTGGCCCAACGCGCGCATCTCGGTGATGGGCGGCGAGCAAGCGGCCAGCGTCCTGGCCACAGTCCGGCGCGACGGCATCGAAGGCAAGGGCGGCGCCTGGAGCGCCGACGAGGAAGAAGCCTTCAAGGCGCCGCTGCGCAAACAGTACGAAGAGCAGGGCCACCCATACTACGCGTCGGCTCGGCTGTGGGACGATGGCGTGATCGACCCCGCCGACACCCGCCGCGTGCTCGCGCTGGGCCTGTCGGCCAGCCTGAATGCGCCAATCCCTGACACGCGCTTCGGCGTCTTTCGTATGTGATGTACGATGTGCCAAGTTATCTAACTTTGTACACATCATGCGCACCAACATCGTCATCGACGAAAAGCTCATGGCCGACGCCATGAAGGCCGGTCCGTACAAGACCAAGAAAGACGCGGTGGAGGCTGGCTTGAAACTGCTCGCCCGGCAGGCCGCTTACCGCGAAATCCTGAAGTGGCGCGGCAAGCTCCAGTGGGAGGGCGACGAAAGCATCGACTGGTCAGCGCAAGCCGCAGGCTCGGCCGCGCTCGTCGCGCGCGAGCCCGCGCCGAGGAAGCGCCGTGTTGGTCGTTGATTCGGGTGTCTGGATCGACTTCTTCAACGCCGCCGACGAGCCCGCTGCGCAGATGCTCGAACACTTGCTCGAAAATGGCGAGGTCCGGCTGGTGGTACCTGACCTCGTGCTATTCGAGGTGTTGCGCGGATTTCGCCAAGAGCGCGACCTCCGCCAGGCCCGGCTGCTGATGCAAACACTGAGCGTCGAGTCCATCGGCGGCACTGAGCTGGTGCTCGCCGCGGTGAGCCATTACCGCGGGCTGCGCGCCCAGGGCATCACGGTGCGCAGCCCCGTCGACGTGCTGGTGGCCACGTTTTGCATCGAGCGCGATTACGCCCTCCTGCATCGCGATCGCGACTTCGACGCCTTCGAGGACTTGCGGGGCCTGCGCGCATGGCGGCACTGAACGCCGTACTGCGCGAGCTGCAGCAGTCGGATTCGCTGGCCGCGCTCACCGCGCAGCTACGCCAGCGCTACGCGCGGCTGGGCTACCGCGATCTCGACGAGGTGCAATGGCCTGGCAAGCACTACCGCACGGTGTTGATGGTCAAGCCGCTCGCCGCACCGGCGCCCAGCGCGCAGGACGATGACGCGCCGGAGCGCTTCTTCGGCAACTCGACGTTTCGCTTCGATGGTGCGCGGGTGGCCGAAGTCGAGGAATACTGGGCCACCGCCGAGCCGCCGCCGGCCTGGCGCAGGGCCGCGGCGATCGGCGCCTGCGAACGCATCTAACCCGGGACGAAGGCATGACTTCCACGCTAGACATCAGCCGCTCGCGCCATGTGGCCCAGGTGTGGCTCAACCGCCCCGACGTGCGCAACGCTTTCAACGACAGGGTGATCGCCGAACTCACCGCCGTGTTCACGCAGTTCGGCACCGATTCCGAATTGCGCGTGATCGTGCTCGGCGGCCATGGCAATGCGTTCTGCGCCGGTGCCGACCTGGCCTGGATGCGCGCGATGGCCGACAACGGCTGGGAGGAAAACCGCGCCGATGCGCAGGCGCTGGCCGACATGCTGTGGACGGTCTACCGCTGTCCGGTGCCGATCGTCGGCCGCATCCATGGCGACTGCTACGCCGGCGGCGTGGGCCTGGCTGCGGTTTGCGATGTGCTGGTCGCGGCCGAGGGCGTGCACTTCTGCCTGTCCGAAGCCCGGCTCGGGTTGCTGCCCGCGACCGTGGGCCCGTATGTGATCCGCGCGCTCGGCGAGCAGGCGTCGCGGCGCTACTTCACCACCGCCGAGCGCTTCGACGCCGCCACGGCCAAGGCACTGGGCTTCGTGCACGAGGTGGTGGCGGCCGAGGCGCTCGACGCCAAGGTGGCAGGAATCGTCGCCGCCCTGGTGGGCAACGGTCCGTCCGCTCTCAGGGCGTGCAAGCGCCTGGTGCAGGACTTCGCCGGCCGGCCGATCGACGACGCGCTGCGCGCCGACAGCGTGCGCCGCATCGCCGGCGTGCGCGCCAGCGTCGAGGGCAAGGAAGGCGTGCAGAGCTTTCTGAGCAAGCGCCCTCCCGCCTGGCAAGCGCCGCATTCATGACCGCCGAACTCGACACGACGCAGTTGTTCGCCATTGCCGCCGCGCTCGGCTGGGCCAGTGGCCTGCGCCTGTATGCGGTGGTCTTTCTCACCGGCATGGCGGGCAGCCTCGGCTGGGTGCCGCTGCCCAGCGGCTTGCACGTGCTCCAGCAGCCGGTGATGCTTTGGGCCAGCGGCGGCATGCTCGCGGTCGAGTTCCTGGCCGACAAGTTGCCGTGGGTCGACTCGCTGTGGGACGCGGTGCACACCTTCATCCGCATCCCCGCCGGTGCGGCCTTGGCGTACGGCGTGTTCGGCGGCGACCAGAGCAACTGGGCAACGGTCGCTGCCTTGCTCGGCGGCACGCTGGCCGCCACCGCGCACACCGCCAAGGCCACCACGCGCGCGGCCGCCAACACCTCGCCCGAACCGTTCTCCAACATCGCGTTGTCGCTCGCGGGTGACGCGCTGGTGCCGGGCATGCTGTGGTTGTCGTGGCAGCACCCGGTGTGGTTCTTCATTGCGCTGGCCGTCGCGCTGGTGGCGATGGTGACCGTGACCGTGCTGCTGTTCAAGTTCCTGCGCGGCTTGGGGCGCAAGCTGCGCGGGCACTTCCTGCCCACGCAGGCCAGCGCGGGAGGAGCGTGATGTTCAAGAAGATCCTGATTGCCAACCGCGGCGAGATCGCCTGCCGTGTCGCCGCGACGGCGCGTCGCCTGGGTGTGCGCACGGTGGCCGTCTACTCGGACGCCGATGCCGGCGCGCGGCATGTGCAGGCCTGCGACGAGGCGCTGCACATCGGCGCGGCGCCGCCGCGCGAGAGCTACCTGCAATGGCGGCGCATCCTCGACGCGGCCCAGGCCACGGGCGCCGAAGCGGTGCACCCCGGCTATGGCTTCCTGTCGGAGAACGCCGAGTTCGCGCAGGCCTGCGTCGATGCGGGGCGGGTGTTCATCGGCCCGCCGGCCAGTGCGATCCGCGCGATGGGCAGCAAGTCGGCGGCGAAAACCTTGATGGAAAAGGCCGGCGTGCCGCTGGTGCCCGGCTACCACGGCCGCGACAACGACCCAGCGCTGTTGGCCCGCGAGGCCGCGCGCATCGGCTACCCGGTGCTGATCAAGGCCAGCGCCGGCGGCGGCGGCAAAGGCATGCGCCGCGTCGACCGGGCCGAAGACTTCGCGGCAGCGCTGGCCTCCTGCCAGCGCGAGGCCCAGGCCAGCTTCGGCGACGACCATGTGCTGGTCGAACGCTATGTCCTGCGGCCGCGGCACATCGAGATCCAACTCTTCGCCGACACGCAGGGTCATTGCATCTACCTGTTCGAGCGCGACTGCTCGGTGCAGCGGCGGCACCAGAAGGTGCTCGAGGAAGCGCCGGCGCCAGGGATCAGCGAGGCCCGGCGCGCCGAGATGGGCGCGGCCGCGGTGGCAGCGGCCAAGGCGGTGGGCTACGTCGGCGCCGGCACGGTCGAGTTCGTCGCCGAGGAGACGGACGACGGCGACATCCGCGCCTACTTCATGGAGATGAACACCCGGCTGCAGGTCGAGCACCCGGTCACCGAGGCGATCACCGGGCTGGACCTGGTCGAGTGGCAACTGCGCATCGCCGCCGGGCAGCCGCTGCCGCTGGC
>JANMSR010000537.1:0-2452 GCA_031389565.1 Burkholderiales bacterium | reverse complement strand
TCAAGATGACGCGGCTCCGTAGAATCCTCAGTTCCCTGCGTCATGTCTGAAACCCTCACTACTCCTGCTACGACGCTGTCGCGTGCCTCGCGCATGCGGCAGTTCTACGTGCTGACGAAGCCGCGCGTGGTGCAGTTGATCGTCTTTTGTGCCGTCATCGGCATGCTGCTGGCCGTGCCGGGCCTGCCCGACTGGCGCGTCGCACTGCCCGCAACCGCAGGCATCTGGCTGGTGGCCGCTGCAGCGGCAGCGTTCAACTGCGTGGTCGAGCAGCGGATCGATGCCAAGATGGCGCGCACTGCGTGGCGGCCCACCGCGAAGGGGCAACTCACCAACGCGCACACGCTGGGGTTTTCGGCCGTCTTGTGCGCATCGGGCAGCGTGCTGCTGTATGTTTTCGTGAACGCGCTGACCCTGTGGTTGACCCTGGCCACCTTCGTCGGCTATGCCGTCATCTACACCGTGATTTTGAAGCCAGCCACGCCGCAGAACATCGTGATCGGCGGCGCCTCGGGCGCCATGCCGCCGGTGCTCGGCTGGGCCGCCATTCGCGGCGAGGTCGGCCCCGAAGCGCTGATCCTCTGCCTGATCATCTTCCTGTGGACGCCGCCGCATTTCTGGGCGCTGGCGCTCTACCGCGAAGAGGATTACCGCAAGTCGGGTCTGCCGATGTTGCCGGTCACGCACGGCTCTGAGTTCACGCGGCTGCATGTGTTCCTGTACACGCTGGTGCTGTTCGCCGCCACGCTGCTGCCGTTCATTTCGGGCATGAGTGGCGTGATCTATCTGATCGCGGCCGTTGTGCTGGGGATCGGTTTCACCAGCTATGCGTGGAAGCTGTGGCGCCACTATTCCGACGCGCTGGCGCGCCAGACGTTCCGCTTCTCGATCTGGCACTTGATGCTGCTGTTCGCTGCGCTGTTGATCGATCACTACCTGAGGCCATTCTTGTGAACTCACGTCGATGGCTGTTGTTAGGTACTGCCGCCCTGCTGTGCGGGTGTGACAAGCTCGGTCTGACAACCACAGCGAACGCACCGTCGTTTCGCGGAGTCGACATCACCGGTGCGGAATACGCCCGCAGCCTCGCCTTGACCGACCAACACGGTCAGCCGCGCACGCTGGCCGACTTCAAGGGCAAGGTGACCGTGATCTTCTTCGGCTACACGCAGTGCCCCGACGTGTGTCCCACCACCATGGCCGAACTGGCGCAGGTGAAGAAATCACTTGGCAAGGATGGGGACCGGCTGCAAGCCGTGTTCGTGACCGTCGACCCCGAGCGTGACACGCCCGCAGTGTTGAAGTCGTACATGGCCGGCTTCGACCCGAGCTTCGTCGCGCTGCGCGGCACGGTCGATCAAACCACCGCCGCCGCCAAGGAGTTCAAGGTGTTCTTCGCCAAGGTGCCCAGCCGCACCGAGGGGGCTTACACGATGGATCACACCGCCGGCTCGTACATCTTCGATTCCCAGGGTCGCGTGCGGCTTTTCGTACGCTACGGTACCGGCATCGAACCCTTGACCGCCGACCTGAAAACCCTCTTGGCCAGCGCGTAAAAAGCCAAATAAAACGGCCCCGAAGGGCCGTTTAAATTTCAGCGAAGCTTCAAAGTTCGAAGCGTTACGTCAATGCCTTGCGCATCTTCTTCATCGCCGCCACTTCGATCTGGCGAATCCGCTCTGCGCTGACGCCGTATTCGGCGGCCAGTTCATGCAGCGTCATTCCGCCCGAGCTGTCGTCGTTGACCTTCAACCAGCGCTCCTCGACGATGCGCCGACTGCGCGGATCGAGCGCATCCAGCGCCAGGCTGATGCCGTCGCTGGCCAGCCAGTCACGCCGCTGGGCTTCGATCACCTGCGTCGGCTCGCTGGCATCGTCGGCCAGGTAGGCGATGGGCGCGTAGCTTTCCTCGCTGTCGTCGGTCAGCGGCTCCAGCGCCACGTCGCCGCCGGACAGCCGCGTTTCCATCTCCAGCACTTCTTCGCGCTTCACGTTCAGGCGCTGTGCGATGGTGTCGACTTCGCTTTGGGTCAGCGTGGCGCGGTGCGTGTCGGCGTCAAGCGAATCGCTCTTCAGGCTCTGCTTCATCGAACGCAGGTTGAAGAACAGCTTGCGCTGCGCCTTCGTCGTGGCGACCTTGACCATGCGCCAGTTCTTCAGGATGTATTCGTGAATCTCGGCCTTGATCCAGTGCATCGCATAGCTCACCAGCCGCACGCCGTGTTCAGGGTCGTAGCGCTTGACGGCCTTCATCAGGCCGACATTGCCTTCCTGGATCAGGTCGCCGTGCGGCAGGCCGTAGCCGAGGTACTGGCGCGAAATCGACACCACCAAACGCAGGTGCGACAGCACCAGGTGGCCGGCGGACTGCACGTCACCACTGTCGCGCAGTTGGCGTGCGAAGCGGCCTTCCTCCTCCAGCGTGAGCAGCGGAATCCGGTTCGCGGCCGAA
>JANMSR010000460.1:0-2141 GCA_031389565.1 Burkholderiales bacterium | reverse complement strand
TGCGCGAGTTGCGGGAGGCGGTGGATGTCATGGTCGGGATCCTTCAATCAAGGTCGGTGGGGTTAAGGGGTTGCGGCAATCCGGGCGGCGAGTCTTGCATCGATCGTCGCTGCACGGCTAGGGGGATTTGCCAGGGCCAGGTGCTGCGTCCGACGCAAAGAAGGGCCCGGTGCGCACGAAGGCGCCACCTTGGAAGCGCACTGCGGGATCGCTCGCATCGAGCGTCGGCTGGCGCGCTTCGACCGCGGCGCGGAAGGCCTCGGAGCTGTCGCGCGGCCGGTAGCCGATGTGCCGGGCGGATGTGTTGTCCCACCAAGTCGTGGCGTTGTCGCTCATGCCGTAGATGATGCTGTGGCCGACTACCGGCGCGGTCAGCGCAGCGACGACCAGGCGCTCGGTATCGTCAAAGCTCATCCAGGTGGCCAGCATGCGCCGGTCTTTGGGCTCGGGGTACGACGAGCCGATGCGCAGGCTGACGGTCTCGATGCCGTGGCGATCCCAGTAGAGCTGGGCCAGGTTTTCGCCGAAAGACTTGCTCAGGCCGTAGAAGCCGTCGGGGCGCACCGGGTCGCGCGGGCTGATGACCTGGTCCTGGCGATAGAAGCCGGTGACGTGGTTGCTGCTGGCGAAGACGATGCGCTTGACGCGATGGGCTCGCGCCGCCTCATACAGGTTGACCATGCCGACGATGTTGCCGGCCAGGATCGCCTCCCAGGGCTGCTCCGTGGACACGCCTCCCATGTGCACGACGCCGTCCACGCCGGCCAGCAACTCGTGCATCGCCGCCTTGTCTTCGAGCGACGCGACGACGATCTCCTCGCCCGCGCCGGCCGGGCCGAACTCTCTGCGGTGGCTCAGGCGCAGGGTTTCGCAATAGGCCTTCAGGCGCGGCCGCAACTCGCGCCCGAGGCTGCCGGCGGCGCCGGTGAGCAGGAGGCGGCGAAAGCGGATCGCGGGTGCGGGGGTCGGGAGCATGGCGTCGATTCCTGGCCGGTTGACTCGGGCTTGATCGGGTGGCCGGGATGCGGCACACTCGGGGGCGTCCGGATAGTCATCAGTTGTCGTACAACATGGATGATTCTACGAACTCACGGCGCCGTCAAGGCTTTCGGACCCAGGGTTTTCACTCAATCAAATGCCCGCACGCAATCCACGCCCCCCCGCCCTGCGCCGCCCGCGCAACCTGGCGCACGCCCTGGTCGAGTCGCTCGGGGACCGCATCCGCGACGGCCGCCTCGCGCAGGGCCTCAAGTTGCCGACCGAGGCCGCGATCATGGCCGAGTACGGCGTCAGCCGCACCGTGGTGCGCGAGGCATTGTCCAAGTTGCAGGCGGCAGGCCAGGTGCGCACGCGCCACGGCATCGGCACCTTCGTGGTCGGGGCGGGTGAGACGGCGCCGTTTCGCATCGCGCCCGACCAGCTTGCGACGCTGCAGGATGTGATCGCGATGTTGGAGTTGCGCATCGGCTTGGAGACCGAGGCCGCCAGCCTGGCCGCGCAGCGGCGCAGCCAGGCCGACCTGCACGAGATGCGCGCGGCGCTCGACGAATTTGCCGCCGCCGTCCAGGCCGGCCGCGATGCGGTGGCGGCGGACTTTCGCTTCCACCTCGAAATCGCCCGCGCGACCCACAACCCGCACTTCGCCGAACTGATGGCCACGCTGGGTGCACCGATGATCCCGCGCGCGCGCCTGGACGCGCCGGTGCCCCTGACCGATGAGCGGCGCGAGTACCTGCGGCGTGTCAATGGCGAACACGAGAGCATCCTCGACGCGATCAGCTCGCAGGACGGCGACGCGGCGCGCGCTGCGATGCGCACCCATCTGGCCAACAGCCGCGAGCGGCGGCGCCGCGCGCAGATTGACCCGGCGGCCCGTGCGCCACCGGTGGGGGCTTGACAAGGCCCCCTGAAGTTGTACGATGACTGACAACAAACTGCGGATCGTGCGTTGACTTGTCCAACTCATCCGATCTCAAAGCCCAGCCCGAAATGAACACCACCGCGCCCACCGTCACGCGCCTTCAGGCCATCCCCGTCGCCGGGCGCGACGGCATGCTGATGAACCTGTCGGGCGCCCACGGCCCGTTCTTCACGCGCAATCTGCTGATCCTGACCGACAGTGCCGGGCGCACCGGCGTGGG